>CALMVA010000065.1 GCA_937873035.1 uncultured Sphingomonadaceae bacterium
CCGGTCAAGGAAGATAATATCGTCCGCAAATGGCGGCTCCAGCCCGGCAAGATGCTGCTGATCGACCTTGAAGAAGGCCGCATCATCGAAGACGAGGAAATCAAGGCGCAGCTTTCAGCCTTGCATCCTTACGAAGACTGGCTGGAAACCGCGCAATACAAGCTCAAGGATCTCGACGATGTCGAGGTGGCTGAGCCTGTGGCCGCCAACGATCACTCCGCGCTGCTCGATCGCCAGCAGGCCTTTGGCTACACGCAGGAGGATATTTCCAAGTTCCTGGAGCCGATGGCGAGCAATGGCGATGATCCGCTCGGCTCGATGGGCACCGACACGCCGATTGCCGTGCTCTCGGCCAAGTCGCGCCTGCTCTATGATTATTTCAAGCAGAACTTCGCGCAGGTCACCAACCCGCCGATCGATCCGATCCGCGAAGAACTGGTGATGAGCCTCGTCTCGATGATCGGGCCGCGCCCCAATCTGCTGGGCCGTGTTGCCGGCACGCACAAGCGGCTTGAAGTCGATCAGCCGGTTTTGACCAATGCGGACCTTGCCAAGATCCGCTCAGTGGAAGAGGCGCTCGACGGCGCATTCCGCACCGAAACCATCGACATGACCTGGGATGCCAAGACGGGCGCTGCCGGGCTTCAGATGGCGCTGAAGGAAATGTGCTGGGCAGCGACCGAAGCGGTGCTGGCCGACAAGAACATCCTCATCCTTTCCGACCGCGCCGAAGGGCCGAACCGGATTGCCATGCCCGCTTTGCTGGCAACGGCGGCTGTCCACCACCACCTCGTGCGGCAGGGCCTGCGGATGCAGACCGGGCTTGTGGTTGAAACGGGTGAAGCGCGCGAAGTGCATCACTTCTGCGTTCTCGCGGGCTTCGGCGCCGAAGCGGTCAACCCCTATGTCGCCTTCGAGACACTCGAAGAGATCCGCGTGCGTCAGGGGCTGCAACTCTCGGCTTACGACGTTCAGAAGAACTATATCAAAGCCATCGGCAAGGGCATCCTCAAGGTCATGTCCAAAATGGGCATCTCGACCTACCAGTCCTATTGCGGTGCACAGATTTTCGACGCGGTCGGGCTGTCGAGCGCATTCGTGAATTCCTATTTCACGGGCACCGCGACGACCATTGAAGGCGTCGGCCTCACCGAGATTGCGGAAGAAACCGTCCGCCGTCACGCCGCGGCCTATAGCGACAACCCGATCTACCGGAATATGCTCGATGTCGGCGGCATCTATGGTTACCGCGTGCGCGGTGAAGACCATGCCTGGACGCCGACCAACGTCGCCAGCCTCCAGCACGCGGTGCGCGGCAATAGCCAGGATCGCTATGCCGAGTTTGCCCGGTCAATCAACGACCAGAGCGAGCGTTTGCTCACGATCCGCGGCCTGATGGACCTGAAAAAGGCCGACAAGCCGCTCGACATCAGCGAAGTCGAACCCGCAAGCGACATCGTGAAGCGCTTCGCAACCGGCGCGATGAGCTATGGCTCGATCAGCTGGGAAGCGCACACCACGCTTGCTGTCGCCATGAACCGCATCGGCGGCAAGTCGAACACCGGCGAAGGCGGCGAAGACCCCAAGCGTTTCAAGCCGATGGAAAACGGCGATTCGATGCGCTCGGCAATCAAGCAGGTCGCCTCTGGCCGGTTTGGCGTGACCGCCGAATATCTCGTCAATGCCGATGACATCCAGATCAAGATGGCGCAGGGGGCAAAGCCCGGCGAAGGCGGCCAGCTACCCGGCGACAAGGTGGACAAGACCATCGGCGCGACGCGCCATTCCACGCCGGGCGTGGGCCTCATCTCGCCGCCGCCGCACCATGACATCTATTCGATCGAGGATCTGGCGCAGCTCATCCACGATCTAAAGAACGTCAACACTGGCGCGCGCGTTTCGGTGAAGCTCGTTTCCGAAGTCGGCGTCGGCACGGTCGCCGCAGGCGTTGCCAAGGCGCGCGCCGACCATGTGACGATTTCGGGCTATGAAGGCGGCACCGGCGCATCGCCGCTCACTTCGCTCACCCATGCGGGCAGCCCTTGGGAAATCGGCCTCGCCGAAACCCAGCAGACGCTGCTGCTCAACGGCCTGCGCTCGCGCATCGCCGTGCAGGTCGATGGCGGCCTGCGCACGGGGCGTGACGTTGCCATTGGCGCGCTGCTGGGGGCAGACGAGTTTGGCTTTGCAACCGCACCGCTGATCGCGGCGGGCTGCATCATGATGCGCAAATGCCACCTCAACACCTGCCCCGTCGGCGTCGCCACGCAAGACCCGGTGCTGCGCGCGCGCTTCACCGGCCAGCCTGAGCACGTCATCAACTATTTCTTCTTCGTGGCCGAGGAACTCCGCCAGATTATGGCGGAAATGGGCTTCCGCACCGTTGAAGAGATGGTCGGCCGCGTTGACCGGCTCGACATGAAGAAGGCGCTCAACCACTGGAAGGCGCATGGCGTTGACCTTGGCAAATTGCTCCACAAGGTCGCGCTGCCGGAAGGTGCCGCGCTGCGCCATACCGAGACGCAGGATCACGGGCTTGAAAAGGCGCTCGACAATGATCTGATTGCCGCTGCCGCCCCCGCACTTGAAAAAGGCGAGGCCGTCCGCATCGAGCGCGAGATCAAGAACGTCAACCGCACGGCGGGCGCGATGCTCTCTGGTGAAGTTGCCAAGCGTTATGGCCATGCCGGGCTGCCCGACAACACGATCCAGATTGCGCTGACGGGCGTTGCGGGACAGAGCTTTGGCGCGTTCCTCGCACACGGCATCACCGTCGAGCTGACGGGCGATGGCAACGATTATGTCGGCAAGGGCCTGTCGGGCGGCCGTGTGATCGTGCGCCAGCCGGCCCATGTAAAGCGTGAGCCGACCGAGAACATCATCGTCGGCAACACTGTGCTCTACGGCGCGATTGCGGGCGAAGCCTATTTCAACGGCGTGGC
>CALMVA010000066.1 GCA_937873035.1 uncultured Sphingomonadaceae bacterium
CCACCATCTTCACACAGCAAGAAGATGTAGTTCGCCTCGAAGATCAGTCGGCGAGAATCCCGTTCACCATGCGCGCGGCGATTGCGGAGATTGTGCGGCGGTGCGCGTCGGTCAGGCTTTTCCAGCCAAGGATGCCAAGCGAGACGGGCAGCTCACGCGTGAAGGCCGACAGCGAGGCGACGAGCATCAGCGCGCTGGCGCGGTCTTCCTCAGTGCCGGGCGCGCGAGCGCGGGCATAGGCAACAAGATCGCCCACCAGCACAAGGCCGGGCTGCCAGAGTTCATCATAGAGCAGCGCAAAGCCGGGGCCTTGTTCGCTCATTTCACGCATCACGAAATCAGAGGCGAGGCGCTGTTCTTCGTCCGCTGTGATCGCGCTCACCAATGACGCAAGAATCCGGTCCAGCCAGCCGCGCGCTTCGACCGGCGTAAGTGCACCGCTTTCCACCGCTTCGCGCGCCGCGCTCATCAGGGGCAGCATGAGCCGGCGATAGCCTTCGACAATGTCGTTGGCACAGGCGCGGTGCAGCCCGTCCTTATTCTCGAAATGATAGGCGATGACCGGCAGCGTCACGCCTGCTTCGCCTGCGATCATGCGCGTGGTGGCCCCGGCAAAGCCCTCACGCGCAAAGCAGCGCATACCCGCGCGCAAAATGCGTGCCGCCGTGGTCGGAGCCGTCTGGTGCACAAGGTCCATGACGCAGCTTTAGCAGCAAAGACAGTTGCGGCCAGTCTGTTCGATGGGCATTGACGATGCATTCCGCACCAGGCGGGGTCGTGAGAGGAGAGCGCATGGCAGGGGCAGGCGGATCGCAACCGGGGTTTGACGAGGTTGTTCTTGGACGACGCAGCATCCGGGGCTTCAAGCCCGATGCGGTGCCCAGGGGGCTCATCCGCGAAGTGCTGGAGATCGCGATGCGCGCGCCCTCTTCGCACAATACGCAGCCTTGGAACTTTTATGTCGTCGCGGGCAAGCCGCTCGATCATATTCGTGCGGGAAACACCGAACGCAATCTGGCTGGCGTGCCCGATTCGCGTGAGTTTCGCGTTCACAACACAGTCGATGCCGCGCACCGCGAACGCCAGATTGAAGTCGCCAAGCAGATTTTTGGCGTGATGGGGATTGAGCGGCACGATCAGGAAAAGCGGCAAGACTGGGTTCTGCGCGGTTTTCGGCAGTTTGATGCGCCTGTCTCCATTGTCGTCACTTATGATCGGACGGCGCTGGGTGGGGACATTGCGCCCTTTGATTGCGGCGCGGTGACCAATGCCCTGGTGAACGCGGCATGGTCACGCGGGCTCGGCTGCGTCATCAATAGTCAGGGCATCATGCAATCGCCCGTGGTGCGCGAATATGCGGGGATCGCCGACGATCAGGTCATCATGATCTGCATCGCCATGGGCTTTCCCGATGCGGCATTTCCCGCCAACGCCGTCGTCTCGAACCGGAAGTCGGTCGATGAGGCGGTGGTGTTCGTTGGGTTCGACGACTAGGCGGCGGTTTGCAGCGTCGGACTATCGTTCTGCACTATTATTTCCGTTTGCGCTGAGCTTGTCGAAGCGCGGTGCTTTGCTGGGCACCACCCTTGGCGAACAGAAGAAGGGCAGCCGTTGACCTTCGGTCGCCTTCGGCCCCGGCAGGCTCAGGGCAAACGGTGCAGATATATAGAGCTTCAGTCTTAAAATACCTGCGCAAAGGCCTTCTCAAGTCGGGCAAGGCTGGCCGGCACGTCCTTCAGCTTATCGAGCCCGAACAGGCCGATACGGAAGCTGCGATAGTCGGCGCCTTCATCCACCATGAGCGGAACGCCTGCGGCGATCTGAAGGCCAAGGGCGGCAAATTTGCGACCGGCCTGCACCTCTGGGTCGGTCGTGAACGACACGACGACGCCGGGCGCGCCAAAGCCTTCTGCGGCGACTGAGCGGACGCCGCGCGCGGCCAGCATCGCGCGCACGGCCTTGCCCTGTTCCCATTGGGCCGCGCGCAGCGTTTCAAAACCGATGGCCTTGGTTTCAAGCATCGCATCGCGAAAGACACGCAAGGCATCGGTCGGCATCGTTGCGTGATAGGCGTGACCGCCGTTCAGATAGGCGTCCATGATGGTCAGCCATTTGCCGAGATCGACAGCAAAACTCGTCGATTTGGCCGCGCGGCACTTTTCAATGGCGTCAGTGCGCATCATGACAAGCCCGGCAGACGGCGGCGCGGACCAGCCTTTTTGCGGGGCGGAAATAAGAATATCGACGCCCGTAGCCGCCATATCCACCCAGATGCAGCCCGATGCGATGCAATCGAGCACAAACAGTCCGCCCACCTCATGCACAGCATCCGAAACCGCCTTCAGATATGCATCGGGCAGGATCATGCCGGAGGCGGTTTCAACGTGCGGTGCAAAGACGACTTCCGGGCGCGCCGCCCGGATGCGCGCGACAACCTCTTCAATCGGCGCCGGAGCAAAAGGTGCGTCTGCACCATCGCCCTGCCGCTGCGCCTTCATCACGATTTCTTCCGACGGAATATCGCCTGTCTCAAAGATCTGCGACCAGCGATAGGAGAAAAAGCCGTTGCGGATCACCATGACCTTGCGGCCCGTGGCGAACTGGCGGGCGACGGCTTCCATCGCATAAGTGCCACCACCGGGGATAACGACCGCCGTGTCGGCGGCATAAACCTCGCACAGCGTTGCGTGGATGTCGCGCATCACCTGCTGGAACGACTGGCTCATATGGTTGAGCGAGCGGTCGGTGAACACGACCGAAAATTCGAGCAAGCCATTTGGGTCAATATCAGCGCGCAGGCCGGGCATCAGCGTCTCCTTTGTTGCGCCGACCGATTTCATGAAAAGAAAGGCCAGTCAAACCCATGTCGCGCGGCGTTCCATTATTTCCACGCGAACAACAGGTGCCCCGTATCGAGCCGACTGAGCACGCTCTCAAGGTCAGACGCCGAGACAGCAAAGCAGCCTTGACTGCGTCCGATGCGGCCTTGCGTGCGCGCCATGGCATCACTGACATAGCTTGCAGCATGGATCACGATCGCGCGTTCTGCGGCGCGGTTATTGTCCGCATCCAGCCCATAAAGCTTGCGTGAACGGCCGTGCTTGCCGTGATAGGTCGGGCCGGTCAAAAAGCTGCCGCGCGATGAGGCTTCAGAGCCGGGCCGGTTGGAGAAGTTTTGCAGGCGTCCCAGATTGGCGGGGTCTGATCCACGCCCGTGCGACACCAGCAGCGTCGATGTGCGGCCATTGGCAATGTCGACGAGATGAAAACGCGGCATGGCGGACATCATTCCAAAATCCACAATGCCGATGAGATCGCGATTGGCGATGCGTGCGCCATGCGTTTGCAACGCCGCCATAGCCCGCGGGAAAAGCATGGGCTTTTCTGCCGTTCGCACACTGGCAAAGGCGCGCGGCGCAGCGGTGCCAGCGGCACCGGCCATGGCGGCGCCAAGAAATTTGCGCCTGTTGAATGTCATGCGACCCATATCCAAAACTTGTGTTGGGGCCGACATGGGGAAGCTGGAGCGCGATTTCAAAGGATCACCTCCGCATTGGACGCAATTGATGGCGTGCGGCATCCAAATGCAGGTGGCACAGCAGGCTATTGAATTTCGCCATGGATCGGTCGATCATCCCTGAACCAAGACCGGACCGGGAGATGAGACCATGAAATCAATTTTGCTCCATACCTTTGACGACGCACAGATGGATGCGCGTCTTTCGGTCGCGCTCGATGCCTGCCGGGCACATTCGGCGCATCTGACATTCGTCCACGTCACGCCGTTCCTTGCCTATGTCGGCTTTGATCCGATGGGGATGGGCGGCGCTTTTGCGAGCAGCGTTGCGGTTGATGCGCTGCGTGAAGGGGAAAATCGTCTGCGCACCCGGCTTGAAGGCCGCATGGCGAAGGAGGATGTCCAGTGGGATTGGCAGTCTTTCGATGGAGATCCGGCACAAACGCTCGCATCCGCCTCTTCGCTGGCTGATCTTGTTGTGCTGAGCCAGTCTGGCCCGGCGCGCGGGGGGGGCGAAGCGCCATTGCCGATTGTGGACGATGTTGTCGTCAATGCGGGCTGCGCCGTGCTTGTCGTGCCGACGGGCGTTGATCGCTATGATCCGACGGCGCCGGTGGTTGCGGGGTGGAATGGTTCTGAACAGGCGGCGCGCGCGCTGCGTGAAGCCCGCTCGGCACTGCGGCTCGCGGGGATGATCCATCTTGTTTCCGTGGAGGAAGATGGCGACGCTTTTCCCCAGACCGATGCGAGCGCCTATCTCTCGCGCCATGGTATTGCGTCTGAACTGCACAGCTTTGATGAGGGCAGTCGCGCGGCCGACGCCATCCTGACGCAAATGGCGGATGACAAGGATGCGGGTGCGATCCTGATCGGGGCCTACGGCCATTCGCGCCTGCGGGAAACGGTGCTGGGCGGTGTGACGCGGCGCATATTGGCCCAGGCGCGCAAGCCCGTTCTGCTTGGTCGGTAGATGGCGCGCGGGCGAGCATAGATGACTGAGGGCGTCTCGCTTACCTTTCACGGCGCTGCGCGCACCGTCACGGGCTCCTGCATGGAGTTCGCCTCTGGCGGGCGGCGTCTGCTCGTTGATTGCGGTCTTTTTCAGGGGTCACGCAGTCTGGAGGCGCTCAACCAGCGGCCATTTGAGTTCAACGCGCGCGAGATTGATGCCGTCATCCTGACGCACGCGCATATCGATCATAGCGGGCTGTTGCCGCGCCTTGTGAAAGATGGCTTTCACGGAGACATCTGGTGCACGCCCGAAACGTCTGATCTGCTTGAATTCATGCTGGCGGATGCCGGGCGTATTCAGGAAAGCGAGGCGACACGGCGCAACCGGCGGCGCGACCGCGCGGGTGAAGAGCCGTTCGTCCCCATTTATACTGAAGAAGATGCCATCAAGGCGTGGCGCGCAACACGCGGCGTGGCGCTGGAAGAATGGTTTGAACCCACCCCCGGCTTTCGCGCGCGCTTGTGGAATTCGGGGCATATTCTGGGGGCGGCGTCGGTTGAGCTTGAGGTGGATGGCGTGCGCATCATGTGCTCTGGCGATGTCGGGCCGGAAAATAAGGCGTTTGAAAAAGACCCTGCCGGTCCGGCCGGTTTTGACCATGTGATTTGCGAATCCACTTATGGTGATCGGCAGCGCGTGGCGCTCAGCATCGCCGAGCGGCGCACGTTGCTGGAGGCGGAAATCCGCACCGCGCTGGCGCGTGGCGGCAATCTTGTCATCCCTGCCTTCGCGCTGGAGCGGACGCAGGAGCTGCTGCTCGACATCGCAACGCTCTCTGATGAGGGGCGTATTCCCAATGTGCCGGTTTTTGTGGATTCCCCGCTTGCCAACCGCACGACTGGCGTGTTCGCGCGTTATGCGCATGAACTGGAGGATGTGCGAGATCCCGCGATCTTCGCGCACCCGTCGATCCATTATGTCGATGCGATTGATGATTCGATCCGCCTCAATTCCATGTCTGGCGCGATCATCCTTGCCGCGTCGGGAATGTGCGAGGCAGGGCGGATACGACATCACCTGATCCACAATCTGCATCGCCGCGATTCGACGGTGCTTTTCGTAGGCTTTCAGGCGCAGGGCTCGCTGGGGCGGATCATTCTCGACGGAGCGGAGCGTGTCCGTATTTCAGGCGAGGACATCAATGTTCGTGCGCAGATCAGGCGGATCGACAGCTATTCAGCACACGCGGACCAGCGCGAATTGCTTGCATGGATCAGCGCACGCGCGGCGATTGCAGGGACGCTGTTTCTCACCCATGGTGAACCCGAAGCGATTGAGGCTCTGCGTCGTCAATCGCAGTCGCGCGGGCTGGCTGCACATATCGTGACGCCCCAAATTGCGGAGAGCTATGCGCTTGCGGTGGGCGCTTCGGCCAAGCGCACGCGCACAGGATCACCTGAATTGCAGCGCGCAATCGGGCGGGATTGGCAAAATAGCTATGCCGATTTCGCCGCCAATCTCAAAAAGCAGCTCGCGCGCATCGCGGATGAAGAGGCGCGCCAGAAGGCGATTGCCGATATGCGTCATATTCTCGATGAATATGCCGCTTTTCGCGATCACAAGAAGAAAGGGCGCCCGCGCCGACATTGATCGGGCCGGGCCGCTCGCACGTGGCGAGCCGCCCGGCTTAGTTTTGTGCGGCTCAGCCGCGCTGCTCAATCACGGATGTAATTGGGCGCGCGCTTTTCAATAAAGGCGCGCATCCCTTCTGCCATATTGGGGCTGGCGGCGGTCATCAGTTGATTGCGGTTTTCAATGGCCATCGCGGCTTCAAGGCTGGGTGCATCGACCGAGAGCGACAGCCCTTCCTTCGTCATGCGCAGGCCCATGGGCGATGTGGCGAGCATTTCCTGCGCCAGTGCTTCAGCGGACGCTTCCAGTTGATCTTCCGCCACCACTTCCGAGACGAGGCCCGTCGCCAGCGCGCGTTGCGCGTTGATGAAGCGCCCGGTGAGCATCAATTCAGCAGCGATGGAAGTGCCCACCGCGCGGGGCAGAAAGTAGCTGACGCCCATATCGCAGGCGGAAAGGCCGATCTTGATGAAGGCGGCGTTCATTCGTGCGCTCTCGCTTGCGATGCGCACATCGGATGCGAGCGCAAAGGCAAAGCCGCCGCCAGACGCCGCGCCATGCACCGCCGCGATAATAGGCTGCGGGCACCGCCGCATCTTTACATAAACATCGGCCAGAAATCCCTGAAAACCAAAGCCGCCGCCAAAGGGCACCGGCTCTTCGCGGCCAGCCGCTTCCTTGATGTCGAGCCCTGCGCAAAAGGCGCGGCCCGCGCCCCGCATCACCACCACACGCACCGAACGATCATGGTAGAGCTTGCCGAAATAGTCATTCAGCTCATGCACCATCTGGAGCGAGATCGCGTTGAGCGCATCCGGGCGGTTGAGCATCAGCCAGTCGGCATCGCCGCGCTTTTCAATCGTGATTGTCTGATAGGGTGTGCCCGTCATCTCGCCTCTCTCCAGTTCGTGCATTTGTGTCGATTGCTTTTTGCGCATCCATGCGTGCTTGGCAATCAATGCTATCCGGGAAGGGCAAAAGTGCGCGCGGGCAAAAAAAAGGGTGTGGCTGCAACAAACGCAGCCACACCCTGTCAGTTCTCACCTACTTGGTTGTTAGAAGCTGATCGAGATTGATGTCCGCCCGCCATAGCGCGCGCCGTTGCCGGCATTGCCTTCGACGGTCCAGCGGATCGCATCGGTGACATTCACCGCTGCGCCCAGCGTTGCGCTCGCCCGCGTGCTGGTGAAGCCAGGGTTGGCAATCGTCATATTGACGCTTTCAACGCTGACATTGGCCGACACGACATTCAGGCGGTCCTGCAGGTCCTGGTCGATCGACAGGCCGAGATAGCCCTTCAGACCCGGCTGGAATGCATAGCCAAGCTTCACGTCAGCTGTAACCATTTCAAAGCGGTCGCGCTGCGCATGGACGGCAAGGCGTTCCAGCGCGCCGATGGCGGTTTCGTCAAAGCCATCAACCTTGTTGAGCACGCTCAGCAGTTCCGCCGAAACATCAACCGACAGGCGGTTGGCGGTCTTCATATATTCGAAGCCACCGCCGAACATTGTGGATGAACCATCAACGCTGCCAAATGAGGCCGTGCCCGCATTGGTCACGCGCGTTCCCTTGAAGGCATAGTCGCCATGGGTGTAGCGGGCCGCCAGACGAAGGGCACCATCCAGTGCGACCGGCAGCGATGCGCCGACGCTGTATTGGTTGCCCGTGGCGTCCCCACGCATATAGGCGCTGTTCACATGGCCGTTGGTGCGGCCATATGACACTTGCAAGCGTGCGACGGGCAATTGGGCCACCGCGCCGATGTTGAAGCGATTATCGCTCGACTTGTAACGCACATAGCCGTCACGATCGCGGCTGCGGGCTTCACCGAGGTCGTATGAACCGGTCATGTAATAAACCGGCGCATCGACCATTTCGTAACCGCCAAGCTCAAGCCGGTTGTCGAGAACCGACAGCTTCATGTGGTCGATCAGGCCCGCATAGGCTTCTGGCGAGGCCTTGTCGAACACGGCCGACACAGCGGCGGCATTTCCGGTGGCGAGTGCGCTCGCGGCGAACTCGATCAGACGACCGCCATAATATTGGTTCACGCCGCCAGCGGTTCCGACTCGAACCTGGCCGAGCATCGCCATTTCGTTCGCGGTGTGTGCAATCGCCGTTTCGAAGCCGGTCGGGGTGTAGGTGCCCAGACCGACCACCGAGCCGGTAGCAAGGTTATAGGCAACCGCCTGGCCGAACGCGCTGGTCACTGCACCGAACTGACCAGAAACCGCACCCGGCGCGAAGTTGAAGACCTTCACCTTGTTACCGAGGCCCAGCTCGTAGCTGTTCGAATTCGCGATCTGAAGCGCCGATCCTGCACGCAGCGCCAGTGCGCCGGTGATGGTGATCTGGTCATAGCCACCCGCTGCGGCCGAAAGACCGGCACCGGCATTGCCTTCGATTTCCATCACGCTGGTCGAGTTGTTGTCGAGCGTCAGATTGGCGATGGTCATCGTGCCCGGCGAGTTGCCGGGGTTCAGTGTGCCGCCGGTGCTGCCACCCACATTCACCGTGCCTGTGACCGAGCCGACGCCCGAAAGCACGCCGCCGCCACTCACGTTGGTGGTGGTGCTAGCGAGCGCGCCTGCCACCGTTCCGTTGCCGTTGCCGAGATGCAGCACGCCGGTCACGTTGGTAGTGGTCGAGTTGACCGTGCCCTGCACGTCAAGTGTGCCGGTGACGGTGACCGTCGGCGCGTTGAGCGTGCCGGTCGAGGCAACATTCATGGTGCTGTTGGGCTGAACCTGGAAGTTGCCCGCGGTTGAGTTGATCGTGTTCGAAAGGTTGAACGTGCCCGACTGAACCTGGACGTTGCCCGACCCTGTAACGGTGCCGGCAAAGTTGCCGCCCTGCGCCAGATAGAGGTTGTTGCCATTGAGTGACAGCGAGCCGGACCCGGTGAGGTTGTGGATCGTCTGGTTGCCTGAAACGAGCGCCAGCGTGGCGCCCGTCGAGACGCCGACCGTGAGCGCGGAGTCAAGGATGCCCGCGCCGTTCACCGCAACGGTGCCCTGCTGGATCGCAAGGTTGGCCGGGGCAAAGCTGCCTGCGGCACCCGCCAGAGTCAGCGTGGCCGTGCCGATCTTCACCACCGTGCCCGAACCGCTGATGATGCCGGCATAGGTGCCGTTCGCGGTCTGGTTGACGGTGAAGGTGTTGCCGCCGATGGCGATTTCGCCGCCAGCGCCCGAAAGCGAGCCGGTGGAGAGGTTCGCGCCGGCCGTGAACGTGCCTGCATTCTGCACATAGGAGCCTGTCACGACCAGATCGGAATTTGCGGAGATCGTGCCGGCATTGACCAGTGATGCGAACTGGGTGTTGCCACCTGCATGAAGCGTCATCGTGGCCCCGGTTGCGTTGGTGACGGCGTTGTTGACGGTGAGGGTGCCCGCCGAACTGAACACGCCCGCATTGGCAAATGACCCCGCGATGACGGCGGCGTGATCCGCCCACATATACATTTCGCCATCGGCAGTGTTGGTGATATTGCCGCGCGCCCCAAAGTCGGCAACGAGGAATGCATCGCCCGAATTGACAAGCGTGCTCACGATAAGGTCATGGGTCGCCGTCACGGTGCCGACGTTGGTGATCGAGCGCACTTCGTCGTTCGTGCCGATGGTGTAAGACGCGCCCTGAGCCACCGTTACGTCGAGCGTATCGGCAAAGGTGCCGCCGCCCGTCGTGTTAATTGCGCCGCCGCTGATCGTCAGGCCGCCGGTGAAGGTGTTCGTGCCGGTCAGCGTCAGCGCACCCGCACCTTCCTTCGCGAGATAGCCCGGACCGTTGATCGTGCCGGAATAGGAGCTGTCGCCCGACTGCTCAATCACTAGCGTATTGGCGGCGTTCTGCACGCCACCAAGATCGACAATTCCTGTCGGATCGACGAAGCCGGTGGTGATGATGCGGCGGATGGCCGCCTGTTCAACGTCTTCGTCGAATTCTCCCATGACGATCATGTGGCCATCGTTGCGCACGGTCGAGGCGGACGTGATGTCGCCCGCCAGATAGACCGTGCCACCGTTCTGGAAGTCGACCGCACCCGTGACGCTCAGCGGACCCGACAGGGTCAGCGCGCCGCCGGATGCGTTGGTCAGCGTTCCGGATATGCCGGTTTCGCCGATCAGCATCATCGCACCGCTATTGGCGACGCTGCCGCTGGTGGTGGTGCCAGCTGCAAAGACAAGGTCGCCGCTATTGGTGATCGCGCCGGTCGTCATCGCGCCGCTGGATGCCATGGCGCCAGCATTGGAGATGTCGCCGGTCGTCGCGCCGGCCGCAAAACCGAGATGTCCGGTGCTGGCGTTGGTGACGTTGCCTGTCGTAGCGCCAGCCGCGAAGACCAGATTGCCCGCGTTGTTAATCGCGCCGGTGGTTGCGTCGGCATAGGCGACGACAGTGCCTAAAGCGGAGATTGAAACCGCATTGAGGTGTTCGGCCCCATAGAGTTGGACTGCGCCGCCCGTCACCGTCAGGCTGCCGCCATTGGTGGCGTCCATCAGACGGCCAACGCTATCTTCATAGCTGGTGCTGACCATGCCGTTGTGCACGGTGAGGCCCGTCAGACTGTTCTGGTTGGTGAAGTAAAGCGCGCCGGCATAGCCGGTGTCGTTCACTTCCAGCGTTCCGCCGCTGAACTTGCCCCCGATAACCGCCCAATCAGTATCAACCGCTGCGTTATTATACACCGCGATGCGCCCGTTAAGTCCGTTGAGGTTGACGTCGTTGACCAGCGTTACCACGCCGGTGGCGTAGTTCGATCCGAACAGCAGCGTCGAACCGTTGGTGACGAAGCCACCAGCGTTCCAGGTCAGCGCCTGCCCCTGAGAGCTGGAGATAGCCCCGAAGTTGAGCGTCAGGCCGTCGTCGCCCGCAGCAAAGCCGCCGCTGCCCGACCACTGCACTTGGCCTGCCTGTGTGCCGACGCGGTTGGTGATTTCACCTGAAGTCAGCAGCACACCCGCTGTCAGGTTCGAGAGGCTCGATCCGATCGTGCTGGTGCCGTTGAAGACAAGGCGGCTGTCGGCGTGGATGCCGACGCCCAGATCTGCTTCCAGCGTCGCGCCGCCGATCTTGGTTGCGCCCGAATAGCTGTTCTCACCCGCGAACTGGACAAGGCCGCCGCCGCTGATCTGGATCGAAGCGCCATTGCCCGATGCCCAGGCCGCGCCGTCAATGCTGGCCGCACTGTCGTCTGCAATGGAACCTTCAAAGCGGATCGTGTTGCCTGTTCCCGGCGAAAGCGTGACATTCGAGCCGCGCATCATGAACAGGTCGGTGCCGACCGCCTGCCCGGCTTCGCCGTTGTTGTTTGAAGAACCCGCGATGACCGCGTTGTTTTCGAACAGCGAATTGCCTGTGATGGTCAGCGTGCCGCCATTGCGGACGAAGATCGCGCCGCCATAGCCCGAACCGCCGCCGCCGAAGCGGCCGGTGCCGTCCGAGCCTTCGCCGCCGCCGAAACCGGCCGCGCCGCCGTCGCCCGTGCCACCGGCGGACGATGCACCACCCCAGCCGCCGACGCCACCTGCACCGCCGCTGCCGCCGCCTGCGCCAAAGCCGCCTGCGCCGCCGCTGCCACCGTCGCCGCCTGCACCGCCATCGGTCCAGTAGGTTGCGCCGCTGCCGCCATTACCGCCTGCGCCGCCGATGCCGCCACCAAAGAAGGTGGCGCCATTGCCGCCGTTGCCGCCGCTGCCGCCATCACCGCCAAGCCCGACAGTGCCGTTGGCCAGATCGACATTCCACATCGCCAGATCCGCGGCGGCAATGCCCACGTCGATCCACGCATGGGTGACCTTGCCGATATCGACTGCGGCTCGCGCAAAGCTGAAATCGGCGAAGTCTGCGACCAGTCCGGCGGTGTCCGAGATGGCGCCGAAGATCGAGCTCGACAGGCCGAGGATCGCATCGGCATTGTAGGGCAGGCCGGCCGAGCCGTTGCCGCCGCGACCGCCCGTGCCGCCTGCCGCATTGACGCCATTGCCGCCCGCATAGGCATTGGTGCCCGGCGAACCTTCGCCATCGTGCAGAACGGCATTATACATACTGCCGTTCTGGCCGTTGTTGCCATTGCTGCCGACCGTGCCGGTCGACACCAGCCCATTCATCGAACCGCCGACGAGAAGCGCTGCCGCCCCTGCATCGACATGGTAGGTGACAACGCCGGTGTTGGCGTCGATCGAATCGATAACCGCATTGGCAGGAACGTTGCTGCCGGTCAGCAAGGAGCCGATGGTGAGCCCCTGGACCGAGGCCAGGGTCAGCGTCGAAGCGGTAGACGAAATGATCGGATTGAACGAAGCCGCGAAGGTATTGTTGCTGATCGCCGAGGCCGCCGCCGAGGTGACCGCATTGCTCAGTGTGATCTTGTTGCCGTTGATCGCAGTGATGGTCGTTCCAGTCGGAATGCCAGCACCCGACACGGCCATACCGACTGCCAGATCGCTGCGCGCAGAGCCGAGCGCGATGACGTTGGAATTGACCGCTGCCGCGACGAGCGACGCGGTGAAGCCGCCGGACATCGAGGAAATATTGTTCGAGAAGTGGATTGTGCCATCGCTGTCGATCGCGGTGATCGTGGTGCCGGAAGGAATACCGTTTCCGGTTACTCCCATGCCCACCATCAGCCCGTCGAGATTTCCCGTCGGCCTGATCGTCATGTTGCTCGTCACTTCATAACGGTCGGCATTGAAGTCGGTCAGCCCCACGACGTTGAAACCTGTGAAGGTGCCGACAGTCGCCTGGCTCAGCGTCACGCTCGTCACGGTGTTGCCGCTCATGGTGACAGAAGCGATCGTCGTTCCGGTGGCGATGCCTTGCCCATCAACCGCCATGCCCGCGCGCAGATCGCTTCCGGTGTAGCTGCCGCTCACCTGGATCGTGGTCGAGCCGACAGTGGGGCTGACGCCGCCGCTCACGTTCACACCGCGAACCAGCGTCGGATCGACGATCACCGGCTGAACGAATGTCACGGTTGTGCCATCTACGCTGGCGATGGTGCCGGTCAGGCCGCCATTGAAAGTCACCGTCTGCCCCGCGGTCAGCATCGGGTTGGCCGCGCCCAGCGTCACTTCCGAAACGGTCAGTCGGCTGATGCTGGGATCCCAGCCAAGCGTCGGCGTCAGCGAGACGACCGAAACCGGAGCGGCATCGACGGTCAGGCTCGGCAGGTTGAGGACGATGTTGTTGAGCACGCTCTGCGCAATGCCGCCGCCTTCGCCGCCTTTGGCCAGATTGCTGCGGAATGACACGTTGTTGAGCGTCAGGTTTCCGCCTGTGTTGACGAAGAACACGCCCCCAAGGCCGCCGCCACCGCCTGAGCCTGCGCCGCCCTCGGTGAAGAAGTTGGTGTAAATTGTCTGCGTGGAACTGCTGCCGACGCTCTGCGCGGAGACAATGATGGTGCCATCATTATTGCTGCCATTGACCACTGTCGTCGCGCTGGGCGGACTTGCATAGGCCGCGCTGGCCGCGAGCATGAATCCGGTTGCGATCGCCGATGCCGAACCGTGGAAGAAGGCTGATTTTTTCATGAAATTATCCCTGCGCGCTCATTATTAACTGGTTTGCAAACCCTGACTTGCCTCCGGCGCTCGCACCGAATTTTAAATCCGCATCAGGCCGTGTCGCGGCCTGTTTGGATGGCGGGTCTAGACTCGCGGTCTAATTGGCTGCAGTAGAATTAATAATGATGTCACGGAATATGTATTCTATGCCAATATGGCATCATTGCCATTCCAATATGAATTGAATGGAATTTTCTTTAAATTATGAGAAATATACATCCAACTCAGAAAAGATTATTAGACGCGGTAACTGAAATTTCTCTAGAAATATTTCCAGAAGATATAAGCGTTGATATGATTTTGGAAAAATCGGGCGTATCGAAAGGGTCTCTCTACCATCATTTCGATGATCTTTCCGATCTCATCGAAACCGCTTTGGTGGGCTTGTTCGTTGCCAGCGTCGACGCCAACATTGCGTCGATTACGCGCGTGTTCGATGCTGCCACTTGCCGCGCGAGCTTTGTGGCGGGGCTGGCACAGGTCACGCATGATACACAGGGCGCGGGGCTGCGCGCGGTTCGTTTCCGGCGGGCGCGGTTGCTGGCCTATGCCGAAGGTCGGCCGCGGCTCATGGAGAAGATGGCCTGTGAGCAGGCGCGGTTGACCCGGTGCTATACGCGCCTGTTCGCCACAGCGCAGGATAATGGCTGGTTCAACCGCGATTTCGATCCGCAGGCCGCCGCAGTGTTCATCCAAGCCTATACGATTGGCAAGATCGTTGACGATGTGACGACCGAGCCGATGGATCCGGCGGCATGGAATGTGCTCATCATGAAGATTGTTGATCGCGTATTCATCTGATTGTCGCTGCTATCTGACGGAAGCGGGCGAGGCGGGCAACGGCCTCGTCGATCATGTCATCGCCCTTGCAATGGCACAGCCGGACGATGGTGGACGGGGCCTCGCCTTCAAAAAAGGCGGAGACGGGAATGGTCGCAACGCCCGCTTCATGAAGCGCGCGGTGGGCAAAAGTCCGGTCGTCCATGGCCAGGCCGGAGGCCGCCAGATCGACGCAGGCAAACCATGTGGCGACATTGGGCAGCGTAACAAAGCCGGCGGCCGCCAGCCCATCCAATAGCCGGGTGCGGCCCTGTGCCCAGCTGGCGAGGCGGGCGTCGGCCAGATCATCGCGGGCCAGCCCTTCAGCCACGGCATATTGCAACGCGGGCGGCGCGGTGAAGGTGAGAAACTGGTGCGCGCGGGACAGGATGGCGGCGAGATCAGGCGCAGCACACATCCAGCCGATCTTCCAGCCGGTCACGCCGAAGATCTTGCCCGCCGAGCCGATTTTGACCGTGCGCTCGGCCATGCCCGGCATCGATAATAGCGAGCGATGCGGCACGCCATCAAAGCGCACGTGCTCCCAAACCTCGTCGCAGATCGCAATCAGATCATGCCTTACGCAAATGTCTGCCAATACGCCGAGGGCGTTGCCATCCGCGATGCTCCCGGTTGGGTTGAGCGGATCGTTGAGGATCAGCGCACGTGTGTGCGGCGTGATTGCCGCTTCAATCTGTGCCTGGTCATAGCGCCAGTCGGGCGGGGAGAGCGCAATGGCAACCGGGGTGCCGCCCGCCCGGCGGATGAGCGGCGCATAGGCATCATAAGAGGGCGCGAAGATGATAACCTCATCTCCTTCGCGGATGATGGCGAGGATGGCGGCGGCCAGCGCCTCCGTTGCGCCTGAGGTGATGATGATTTGTGCAGGGGTAAGCTCAAGTGCTTGGCGACGGCGATAGAAAGCCGCAACTTCGGCGCGCAACTCAGGCACGCCTGCCATGGGCGGATATTGATTGGAGCGGTCTTCCAGTGCCCGTGCAGCGGCGGCGCGCAATTCTGCCGGGCCTTGATCGTCTGGAAAACCCTGACCGAGATTGATGGCGCCAAGCGCGCGGGCAAGGCCGGACATTTCCTCAAAAATCGTCATGCCCATTGTGGCATAAACGGGGTGATAGCGCGTGTTCGTGCTGGCCAAGCTATTCTCCGGCATCTGGGTCGCCACCCGCTATGCCATCACGGCGCGGCTATCGCCATGGGTGTTGTGCGCGATCAGTTATGCTGCCAGCCGCCAAAGCCAGAGTAGCGCACGGCTTCTTCGGGGAAAGTCATGACGAGCCGCGCGCCTCTGCCATCCGGGTTGGCCGCAAGGTCGAGCGAGCCGCCAATTTTTTCAACGAGCTGGCGGCACATATAAAGGCCGATGCCATTGCCCTCATCGCCTTTTTTAGAAGTCGAAAAGGCGTGGAAAAGCTTACCGGCGATGTCGTCGGAAATGCCCGCTCCGTCGTCAATGATCGAAAGGGCCAGCCCGCCATCGCCAAGGCGCTTGACTGTAACGTCAATGCGGCCGCGCGTAACGAGGTGCCGGATGTGCGCCTCGCGGATCGCCTGAATGGCGTTGCGAAAGCCGTTGAGCAGGATCAGCTCAAACGACAGGCGCGAGAAGCCAAGGATCGACGCAGGCTCAGGGATCGAGATTTCGCCAAATTGGACGCCTGCCTCCTGCATCAGATTGGCCGTTTGCGATTGCGCCGCGCGAATGGCCGATTCCAGATCAAACTCGGCCTGCGCATCGGCCTCTGCCTTGGCATGGGCCAGCATCTTGCCGGAAATGGCGCGCGCGCGCTCAACTTGCTCAAGTATCTTGTCGAACTTTTCAAGCGCCTTCTGGCTGTTCGTATCATGCTGGCCAACAAGGCGGAGTCGCCCGTTTTCTGCGGCAAAGGCAATGGTGGCAAGCGGCTGCTTCAACTCATGGCTGAGCGTCGAGGCCATCGATCCCAGCTGCACAAGACGCGCCTCGCGGTTGGAATCACGGCGGCCTTCGGCGCGGCGCAATTCAACGATGCCGCCATGCTTCCAATGGCCCGGCCCAATATTTCCCTGCGCGAAGAAAGCGCACCAGCGCGGGCCGCTGGGCGTTTCAGCCCAAAAGCAATTGGCGATGAGATCATCGTTGAGCGAATCCGCAAAGGTGCGGGCGTCAACATCGCGCAGCGTCCACTCTGCCATATGGGGCGCGCCTCGATTACTCGTGACGCGCAGGCTCAGCCGGTCGTGCGCTGCATCCCAAACGGCGTCTTCCCCCGCAACGGCGGCCCCGGCCTCCTTCATCGCGGTGATGATGGACGGCACAGTGCGCGCCATTTTGCGAGGCAGGCGCAGTCGCTTGCGCAGACGCCGGACAATCAGCTCGGAAAAATCGCGCAGCAACTCACCCACGGACCCTGGATGGTCGTGGCGATGCGCCCCGTTCAACTTCCGTGCAGTCCCCATTGTCGCGTCAGATGATCGGCGTGTTCTCGGCGCTTGCCAGCATGGCGAGCATCCGCTTGGCCGCATCGTCGGTGAGCGCCACGAAAATGCGGCGCGCGTCATTGGGGTCAGTCCAGCGGCGCAGCAGGCCACGATCTGCCAGTTCGCGGATTTTGCGGATCGCGGTCGAGGCTGGCACCGATGCCGCAATCGCAACGCTCGTGACTGATTCCTGACGATTTTCAACGTGCGCGGCGGTCAGTTCGAGCAGGATGTCCCACGACGGATCGGAGAACAGATCGCCTTCGAAATATTTCTGACGATTGCGCCGTGCCTTGATGATCGACTTGAGCACCGCCGGGTGAACGGCATTGGGATTGGCCATCGACGCTGCGACTTCATCGTCGCTTGAGATGCTGTCCTTGTCGTTCACGCCCAGCTTGCTCATCAGCGCGTGGAGCGATTCCTGAATATTGGCGACCGATTCAACGACCTGTGTATCGCGCGCCGATGCCTCCATGGTGGCAAGGCGCTGAGCTGCACGTTCAAGTGCGGCTTCATACATATCGCGGGTGACGGGTTTGCTCAGGAAATCGACGAATCCGTCCTGCATAGCCTGCACGGCAAGCTCGATTGACGGATAGCCGGTGAGCAGAATGGCAACGAAATTACGACCATTCCGGTTGTTTTCGCCCAGCGACTTGATGAGTTGAAGGCCATTTCCGCTCGGAAGGGACCAATCTGAGATGACAAGATTGATGTCGATATGCTCGGCAAAGACTGCCTTCGCCTCTTCTGCGGAGGCAGCCGTCCGGCAGCTATAGCCCAGCAGATCGAGCAAATCAGCCTGCTCAAGCAGCAAGTCCCTGTCATCATCGACAAGGAGAATTTTGAGCGTGGACTGCTGCGCAGCCTTCACATTTCCTTCCAACATCACGTCCTTATACCCCGCCTTTGTCTCGATCAGCCCATTGCGATCGATGCCACCGTGAATCGAATACCGCTCCCCTGCGGGCCCACGATGCAGCCCGCAATTACTGGCTTTCCATTCCGCAGTGAAACGGAAACGATGCCATTTTGCAGTAGTCTCGCACGCTTCCCTTAAAGCAATATTAAGACTTTGGTGATGCCGCCATACTATGTATCCCGCTGTTGAACGGCTGGCCTTGGCAGTGTCGCGGCAACCTGTTCAACGGGGGGTGAACGGCGCTCAAAGACTTTGCCTCTCCCTCCGCAGGATGGGGATTTTCACGGGGAATTCAACTGGTGGACATGGCAGCGACAATACGGCCCCGCGTAACGCTTCAGGACTGGTTCTGGCGGGCGCTGTTCCGGTCTGCCATCATTCCTCTCCTGGTCATCGAGTTGAGCTTTTTGGGCGTTTACTGGCTCAGCGGCAGTTTCAGCTATCAGGCCAACACCGCGACGGTGCAGGAAATTTCGCACAGCTATCTTCAGGATATTGTTGACCGCGAAGCCGATACCATCGCGCAGACGCTGCGTGGTGTTGAGCGTATGACGGGAATGTTGGCGCGTGAGACAGGGCGTGCGCTGGTGCTGCCCAACGCCGTGTCTGGCGCAGAACGCAGCCGCTATGCCTTTGACAAGAATGGCGCGTTCCGCACGATGCGCGACAATGGCACGACCGCGTCTTTCTACAGCGGCATCCTGCCAATTGGCCCGGCGCAGCTTGAAAAAGTATGGCGGCTGGAGCGCCTTGATGCGATGATGGTGAATATCAAGCAGAGTGACGCGCTCATCGCCCAAGTCTATTTCAACACCTTTGACAGCTACAACCGCATCTATCCCTATTTCGATACGGGCACCTATCCGGCGCGGATGGATATTCCCTCCTACAATTTCTATTATGAGGCGGATTCCGCGCATAACCCGCGACGGGTGCCGGTGTGGACCGACGCTTATATTGATCCCGCCGGGCAAGGCTGGATGGTTTCGTCGGTGGTGCCGGTTTATCAGGGCAACCGGCTTGAGGGGGTTGTCGGGATCGACGTAACAATCCGCTCGATCGTCAATCGCGTTCTGGCGACAGATCTACCCTGGAAATCATATGCGATGCTTGTTGGGCGCGATGGGACGATCATTGCGCTTCAGCCGGCGGGCGAAAAAGATTTGGGCCTGAAGGAATTGAAGGACCACACCTATGCCGCGGCGATTGCGGGTGACACATTCAAGCCTGCCCAGTTCAACCTGAGTAAGCGCACCGATATGCGCGCGCTTGCCGAAAGGGTGTTCGCGCAGCCGCGCGGCGTGGTGCATTTTGAGCTCAACGGGTCTGAGCGCGTGGCCGCTTATTCAAAGGTTGCAGGGCCGGGCTGGCACCTTGTGATCGTGGGCGCAGAAGAGCAGATCAACCTGACGGCGGAAAATTTGCGCGCGCAATATCTGCGTATCACGATCATCATGCTCGCCATCCTCGTTGTTTTCTACATGGGCTATTTCGCGTTCCTCTATGTTCGCTCGCGGCGCATGAGCTTTGTTGTGGCGCAGCCGCTTGAGCAGTTGACCGACGTTGTCGAGATTATGAGCCGTGGCGGTAAAGACCCGGAGTTCAGCGGGTCCGAGGTGGAAGAGATTGACCGTTTTGGTGCGCATCTCATAGATGTGCACGAAAAGCTGGCAGCCGCCGAAGCGCGCAGCCAGGCGCAGGAACGGCTGGTGGCGGCCGCGCTTGAAAAGGAGCGCGAGGTCAATGAAACGCAGCGCCGCTTCATCCGGGTGATGAGCCATGAAATCCGCACGCCGCTCGCCGTCATCGACTCAAGTGCGCAGATACTGGAGCGCCGGGCAAGCGGCATTGCGCCGGACGCATTGGCAGACCGGGCACGCAGGATGCGCCGCTCGACCGGGCGTATTGCGGGCCTGCTCACCCGTCTTGTGCGCCTGCTCGATATTGATAGCGGGCGCGGTAAAGCGCCGCTGGCGCCTGTTGATCTTGCAAAACTCGTGGTTGAAAGCTGCGCCGAATTTCAAGCCACCGCCGCGGGGCGTGAATTGCGCGTGTCGGCCAATGGCGAGGCGGTGGTTGAAGCCGATCTTGAGCTTATGCGTCTGACGCTGATGGCGGTGCTGGAGAATGCCGACAAATTTTCACCGCCTGAAAAGCCCGTTGATGTGGCGTTGGTGCGTCGTAAATCGGATGTGGTCGTTACCGTTACGGACTATGGAGACGGCATTTCGGCGGAGGACCTGCCCCACATCTTTGATCGCTTCTATCGCGGGGCAAACGCGACGGGCACGGTTGGCTCTGGCATTGGCCTGCATCTGGCGCGGGTATTTGCTGCAACCAATCGTGGCGAGATCAGGGTTTTGGATGGTGAAAATGGCGGAACGTGCGTATCGCTCAGGTTCAGGTTGGCGTCCGCGTCGCGCCGGGGCAAGCGGACAGAAGAGGTAAGCGAATGACTGATGCCCGTATCCTCGTGATCGAGGATGAAGAAGAGTTGCGGCTTGATCTCGTCGACCTGCTTGAGGGCGAGGGATATAACGTGATTCACCGCGGCGACGGCGGCGAGGCGATTGCCGCCATCGAGCTTTATCGCCCCGTGCTCGTCATCTGCGACGTTCAATTGCCCAGCCTTGGCGGCATCGGGATTTTGAAGGCGGTGCGCAGTTCACGGAAAAGCCCGCCGGCGATGATTATGATGACGGCCTATGGCGACCATGAGACAGTGGAAACGCTGCGCAATCTTGGCGCGCTTGAATGTCTCATCAAGCCCGCCTCTTATGATGAGCTGCTTGCCGCCGTGGCGCGGCATATGCCCAAGGAAGATGGGGCGTCTGAACCGGCTGACGTGGCACCGCCGCCGTCCCCCGCTGCCTCCCGGATCGAGGGCGGCGATGGTCCGGTGGTGCTGGTTGTGGAAGATGAGAGCGAACTCGCCGATGAAATGACCGAACTGCTCGACAGTTTTGGCCATCGCGCACTCTCGTCTGGCGGCGTGGAGGATGCGCTTCAAAAATTGCGCGCGCATCCATCGCTGACGGGTGTTCTGGTTGATCTGGGTTTGGCCGGCGAAAGCGGGCTGACGCTCATTCAACGTGCGGCAGAAGATGCCGAACTGTTGGCGCGTGGCTTGCGCTTTCTCGTTCTCAGCGGGCGCACGCCGGACGCTGGGGAGCTGGATGGACTTCCCATCAAGCCGGTCGGCTGCCTGACCAAGCCCGCGCGCATCGCCGATATTCTGGACTTTGCCAGCATGGTCTCGTCTCAAGGATGAGAGCCTGATCGACGGTCGCGGCGGAAACGCCATGCGTGTCCGCCCTAATCGGTCAGGCCCTGATGCGGGCTTTCATCAAGCCGGATCGTGAGCGCGACGGCGTCGGTGCGCACGGCCTGCCCGCTCGATGGTGGGCGGCGGGCGTAATGCTCACGCAGGATGAGTGTCATCGTCCAGATGGCGCAGGCGGCGATCACCAGCAGGTGCAGCACGTCTGCTAGTCTGATACTGGAACGGGCGGGCGTCGATGTGAGGGGATGCCGCGTCATAATCCAGCCCCAAAGGCAGATGTTGCGTTTATAAAAAAGGACGCAGGTGGCGGGGCCACCTGCGTCATGACTGTCATTATGCGTAGTGACAAGATTGTGCGACCCGAACGTGGACTGGCCACGAACAGGCTTTTCGTCTTCCATTTATGCCTGGGCCAATCAACGTGAACTGATGCCAGTTTGGCGCATGGCGGGATGGTTAGGCGCGCCTTTACCAGTTGAATGGCGAAATAAGCTGGGTTGGGCTGTGTGTTTGGTCAAGCCGAACTGGCGGCGATTGTGCGCCTTTCAGGTTCAATCCTGCGCATCAAACAGGGCTGGCTGGGCGTTGAGTGCGTCCTTCTCGGTTTCGCCAAAGCCTGACAGCGTGACGCCCAGCAGGCGGATGCCTTGTTGCAAGGGAAGCAAGCCTTTGAGGAGCAGTGCGACAACCTCCTCAATCGACACCGCATCTGCGATGGCGCGGGCGACGGTGCGGCTGCGTGTGACGGTGCGGAAGTCTGCATAGCGCAGCTTCAAAGTCACAGTTTTGCCGGCCATGTCGCGCTTGGCGCAATGGCGCGCGACGGTTGCGATGAGCTGTTGCAATGCCTCCATACAGGCTTCGTAGCTCGTCAGATCATCATGAAAGGTCGTTTCTGACCCGATTGATTTGCGCTCTTGGCTTGGGTTTACAGGGCGATGGTCTATCCCGCGCGCTGCCCAGTAATAATAGTGACCGGCCTTGCCAAAGCTCTGCTGGAGAGCGTCAAGGCTGCGCGCGCGCAAGTCTGCCCCGGTAATGATGCCGAGCCTCTCCATCTTGCTGCTTGTCGCCGGGCCAACGCCGTGGAATTTGCGCACCGGCAGCCCGGCCACAAAATCAGCCCCCTGCGCGGGGGTGATGACGTAAAGTCCGTCAGGCTTGTTCATGTCCGACGCGATCTTGGCGAGAAACTTGTTGTAGGAAACGCCCGCCGATGCCGTGAGCGTGGTGACGGCGTTTATCTCGGCACGAATGGCCTCAGCGATCCGTGTGGCCGATGGCTCGCCTTTGAGATTGTCGGTCACGTCGAGATAGGCCTCGTCAAGGCTCAGGGGTTGGACAAGCGGCGTCCAACTCAGGAATATCTCGCGGATTTGGGCGGAGACGTGGCGATAAACTTCAAAACGGGGCGGCACGAAGATGAGGTTGGGGCAAAGCCGCCGGGCGCGCGAGGCCGGCATGGCGGAGCGGACGCCAAAGGTGCGGGCCTCATAGCTTGCGGCTGCGACCACGCCGCGCGGTCCGCCGCCCCCTACGGCCACGGGCTTGCCACGCAGATCGGGGTTGTCCCGCTGCTCGACAGACGCAAAAAAGGCATCCATGTCGATATGGATGACCTTGCGTATGCGCGCTTCGTCCATTGCCCTGCCTGCTGGATGCGTTCCTTTTCTGTTCCGTAGCGGAGCAGCGGCCGCGCGTCAAAGGGGGTGCTCAAAGACTCCCCTTGCCCAAATCCGGCGTTCGCCCTATAGCGACTGTGTCTTCTCGACATCGTTAAAAGTGTTGAGGTCGGAGCCAGCAGGTTCCGGCGGCAAAGATGCATTGTTTTTATGCCGGAGTTTTAATGGCGGATATTGACGCCCTGACGCAGTTGATCGAGCCTGAGGTGCAAGCCTTGGGGCTTCGGCTCGTGCGCGTGAAGATGTTTGGTGGAACCTCCGACCCGACCCTGCAAGTGATGGCGGAGCGCCCCGACACGCGCCAGCTTGTCATTGAGGATTGCGCTGAGCTTTCACGCCGGATTTCCGATGTGCTCGATGCGACCGACCCGATTGAAGAGGCATATCGCCTTGAAGTCAGCTCGCCAGGGATTGACCGTCCGCTGACGCGGCTGGAGGATTATGCCGACTGGGCGGGCTTTGATGCGCGTCTGCGGCTGGTCGAAGTCGTCGAGGGGCGCAAGCAGGTTGATGGTCGGCTGAATGGCGTTGAGGACAATGCTGTCATCATCACGACCGTAAAAACGCGCGATACGCTGCACATTCCGTTTTCTGCCATCGGCAGTGGCAAGCTGCTGCTCACCGATGCGCTGATAAAAGCCACCACCCCGCTCTCGACTGATGGAGCGGATGTCATTTCTGTGGAAAGGTAAGACCCATGTCCAACGCAGTCTCTGCCAACAAGGCCGAGCTTCTTGCCATTGCCGACGCGGTTGCCCGCGAAAAGCTGATCGACAAGGCGATCGTGCTTGAGGCGATGGAAGACGCCATCCAGCGCGCCGCCCGTGCGCGCTATGGCGCCGAAAACGACATCCGCGCCAAGATTGATCCGCAGTCGGGCGATATGCGCCTGTGGCGCGTTGTAGAAGTGGTCGAGGATGTTGACGACTATTTCAAGCAGGTCAGCCTGAAGGACGGCCAGAAGCTTCAGCCGGGCGCAGCGCTTGGCGACTTCATCGTCGATCCGCTGCCGCCGATTGAATTTGGTCGTATCGCCGCGCAGGCCGCGAAGCAGGTCATTTTCCAGAAGGTGCGCGATGCCGAGCGCGAGCGCCAATATGAAGAATTCAAGGATCGTGCGGGTGAAGTCATCACCGGCGTCGTCAAGCGCGTTGAATTCGGCCATGTCGTTGTCGATCTGGGCCGTGCGGAAGGCGTTATTCGTCGCGACCAGCAGATCCCGCGTGAAGTGTTGCGCATCAATGATCGAGTCCGCGCGCTCATCTCCAATGTGCGCCGCGAAAACCGTGGCCCGCAGATTTTCCTGAGCCGTGCGCATCCCGACTTCATGAAGAAGCTGTTCGCGCAGGAAGTGCCCGAAATCTATGATGGCATCATCGAGATCAAGGCCTGCGCCCGCGACCCTGGAAGCCGGGCGAAGATTGGCGTCATCAGCCATGATGGTTCGATCGATCCGGTCGGCGCGTGCGTCGGCATGAAGGGCAGCCGTGTTCAGGCGGTCGTGCAGGAGCTTCAGGGCGAAAAGATCGACATCATCCCTTGGTCGACCGACATGGCGACCTTCGTCGTCAACGCGCTTCAGCCGGCAACGGTGAGCCGCGTGCTGATTGACGAAGAAGAAGAGCGCATCGAAGTTGTCGTGCCCGACGACCAGCTGAGCCTCGCCATTGGTCGTCGCGGCCAGAACGTCCGCCTCGCCTCGATCCTGACGGCGTCTGCCATCGACATCATGACCGAGACGGACTCAAGCGAGAAGCGCCAGCGCGAATTCATCGAAAAGTCGGAAATGTTCCAGCAGGAACTCGACGTCGATGAAACGCTCGCCCAGCTGCTGGTGGCCGAAGGCTTCAGCACGATGGAAGAAATCGCCTATGTCGAAGCGGATGAAATCGCTTCGATCGAGGGTCTGGACGACGAAATCGCGGCTGAACTCCAGAGCCGTGCGCAAGAAGCGCTCGACCGTCGCGAAGCCGCGAACCGCGAAGCGCGCAAGGAACTGGGCGTCGATGATGCGCTGGCAGAGCTGCCGCACCTGACCGAAGCGATGCTCGTCACGCTCGGCAAGGCGGGCATCAAGACGCTTGATGATCTGGCCGATCTCGCAACCGATGAACTCGTTGAGCGCAAGCGCCGCGACGAAGGTCGTCGTAACCGCACCAACGCGTCTGAACCGCGCGGTGGCGTGCTTGCCGAATATGCACTGAGCGAAGAGCAGGGCAACGAGATCATCATGGCTGCCCGTGCCCACTGGTTCGCCGACGAGGAGACCGCCGATGCGGGAACCTCAGCATGAGCCAGAACGTCGCTGCATAATCTCCGGCGAACGGGGTCCGAAATCGGGCCTCATTCGTCTTGCGCTGGGGCCTGACGAGATTGTCGCCCCCGATGTCCGCGCGCGCGCGCCGGGCAGAGGGGCGTGGATCGGCGTGGATCGTCCGGCGCTGGAAACCGCGATTGCCAAAGGCAAGCTAAAGGGTGCGCTTGCGCGCGCCTTCAAGACGGGTGCCGTCTCTTATCCAGACGATCTTCCCGCACGGATCGAGCAGGCGCTGGAACGCACGGCGCTTGATCGGCTGGGGCTGGAGGCGCGGGCCGGCACGCTGCTGACCGGGTCAGACCGGATAGAAGAGCAGGCGCGCGCCGGGCGGGTGCAGTTGCTTCTTCATGCGGGCGATGCCGGTGCAGATGGCAACCGCAAGCTCGATCAGGCGTGGCGAGTCGGGTCGGATGCGGAAGGCTCTGGCAAGGCGGGCTTGGTAATTTCAGCCGGACGCGCTATGCTTAGCGCAGCTCTTGGGCGCGAAAACGTGGTTCATATTGCTGTGACCGATCGGCAGGCTGCCGAACGCATCGGGCAGGCTGTGGATCGCTGGCACCATTTTATAGGACGCCAAACCCTCGATGGCCTTGCGCAAACTGCGTTCAAGGTCCACGGGGGCGCGGCGCATATTGATACTGAAGGACGCGGAAAAAGCGAATGAGCGACTCGAACGATAAACCGAAGCTGGGTATGCGCGCGCCGCTTGGAATCAAGCGCACGGTCGAAACCGGCCAGGTCAAGCAGAGCTTCAGCCATGGGCGGTCGAACACCGTCGTGGTCGAAGTCAAGCGCCGTCGCCTCATCGGCAAGCCGGGTGAGGGCGAGGCTGCGCCTGTCGCCGAAGCTGCGGCACCCGCGCCTGAAGTGGTGCAGGCCGCTCCTCCGCCCCCGCCTCCTCCTGCGCCCAAGGCGCCTGAGCCGCAGCTGACGCGTCAGGAATTGCAGGCAAAACTGCTGCGTGAGGCTGAGGAAGCACGCCTTTCCGCGCTTGAAGAGGCGCGCCGTCGCGAAGAGCAGGCGAAGCGCCAGAACAGCGAAGAAGAGCGTCGCCGTGCCGAAGACAATCGCAAGGCAGAAGAGGCGGCGGAAGCTGCCCGTCTTGCCGCTGAAGAAGCCGCGCGCGTCGCCGCCGTTGAGGCCGAGCGCGCTGCAAGCCAGCCTGCGCCCGCGCCTGTGGCGGCGGCCCCCGCCGCAGCGCCTGCCGCTGATGCCGGTGATGATCGCGGTGTTCCGCGTCGTCATCCGTCGGCCCCGCCGCGTCGCGAGCCGGAGCGTCCCAATCGTGGACGCGGCGGTGATGATCGCCGCCAGCATGGCAAGCTCACGGTTACCCGTGCGCTGGGTGATGATGGCGACGTGCGCGCCCGCTCGCTCGCCGCGCTGCGCCGTGCCCGTGAAAAGGACAAGCGCGCCCATCAGATTGGCGGCCCCTCGGTCAAGCAGGTCCGCGATGTGCAGGTGCCTGAAGCGATCACGGTGCAGGATCTCGCGATCCGTATGGCGGAACGCGGCGCCGATCTCGTCAAGGCGCTCTTCAAGATGGGGATGCCCGTCACGCTGACGCAGACCATCGATCAGGATACGGCCGAACTGCTCGTGACTGAATTTGGCCACAACATCGTGCGCGTGTCTGATGCAGACGTCGACATCGTGAACGAGGAAGACGTGGACGCGGCGGAAACGCTTCTGCCGCGTCCCCCCGTTGTTGCCATCATGGGGCACGTTGACCACGGCAAGACCTCGCTGCTCGATGCCCTGCGCGGCACCGATGTTGTGGGCGGCGAAGCGGGTGGCATCACCCAGCATATCGGCGCCTATCAGCTGACGATGAAGGACAAGTCGAAGATCACCTTCCTCGATACGCCGGGCCACGAAGCCTTTACCGAAATGCGCGCGCGTGGTGCCAATGTGACCGACGTTGTCGTCATCGTTGTCGCCGCCGATGACGGTCCCAAGCCGCAGACGGTGGAAGCGATCAACCATGTGAAGGCCGCTGGCGTTCCGATGATCGTGGCCATCACGAAGTGCGACAAGCATGAGGCGGACCCGCTCAAGGTGCGTCAGCAGCTTCTGCAATATGATGTGATCGTCGAGGCGCTTTCGGGTGAAGTGCAGGATGTTGAAGTTTCCGCCAAGACCAGGCAGGGTCTTGATGAACTGATCGAGAAGATCCAGTTGCAAGCGGAAATCTCGGAACTGAAGGCCAACCCCAACCGCGCGGCGGAAGGCAGGGTGATCGAAGCCAAGCTCGATAAGGGCAAGGGGCCGGTCGCCACCATCCTCGTCCAGCGTGGCACGCTGCGCACAGGCGACATCTTCGTCGTCGGCGCAGAAAGCGGCCGCGTTCGCGCGATGGTCAACGACAAGGGGATGCAGCTCAAGGAAGCTGGCCCGTCAACGCCGGTTGAAGTGCTTGGCCTTGGCGGCGTTCCCTCTGCGGGTGACACGCTGACCGTTGTCGAGAGCGAAGCGCGCGCCCGCGAAGTTGCGGCCTATCGCTCCGAAGTCGCAACCCGTAAGCGCACCGGCTCCGGCCCGGCCTCGTTGGAATCGATGTTCTCTGCGCTCAAGGAAAAGCAGGCGGTTGAATATCCGCTGGTCGTCAAGGGTGATGTGCAGGGCTCGGTTGAAGCCATCGTCTCGTCGCTCGCCAAGATCGGCAATGACGACATCAAGGTGCGCATCCTCCATTCAGGCGTGGGCGGCATCACCGAAAGCGACGTCGGGCTTGCCAAGGCATCGGGCGCGCCGATCATCGGCTTCAACGTTCGTCCCAACGCCAAGGCGCGCGAAATTGCCGAGCGCAATGGTGTTGCGCTCAAATATTACGATGTCATCTATGACCTGCTCGATGAAATTCGCGCGGGTATGGCGGGCGAGCTTGGGCCTGAATATTTTTAAAGAGGGGTTGGCCGGGCCGCCAGTCAAGACGGGTTCCCCGCAGGCCAGCAGGCCAAGGCCGCGCGGGACCTCCCTGTGGAACGCTTTATCCGCAAGGCGCTCAAAGCCCGCATCACCCGCGACGACGTTATCGTTTACAAGGGCGAAATCGCGTCGCTGCGTCGCTTCAAGGACGATGTGCCCGAAGTGCGCGCCGGTCTGGAATGTGGCGTCACCTTCACCGACTTCAAGGACATCCGCCCCGGCGATTATCTCGAAACCTTCGAAGTCGAGGAACGCGCGCGGACGATCTAACCTGCGTCCCTCTCCTTTCGGGGGGAGGGAGCGGAGAACGCTATGACCAACACAGAAGAAACCCGGTCCGTCCGCGTGCTGCGCGTTGGTGAGCAGGTGCGTCATGTGCTGTCGGATATTCTGATGCGCGGCGACGTGCATGACGATGTTCTGGCCACGCATCCGGTGTCTATCACCGAAGTACGGATGTCACCCGATTTGCGACACGCGACCGTGTTTGTGAAGCCGCTTTTGGGCAAGGATGAAGCGGCGGTGCTCAAGGCGTTGCGCACCAACACTGCTTATCTCCAGCGCGAAGTCGCCTCCAAGGTGCGGCAGAAATATGCGGCCAAGCTCAAGTTCCTTGCCGATGAAAGCTTTGACGAAGGCACGCATATCGACAAGCTGTTGCGCGATCCCAAGGTGGCGCAGGATCTACGCGAAACGGGGCAGGGCGATACTGGCCAGGGCGACGACGAGGGCTGAGTGGCCAAGCTCTATTTCTATTATGCCAGCATGAATGCGGGCAAATCGACCACGCTGCTTCAGGCAGACTTCAACTACCGCGAGCGCGGCATGGAGACGATGCTGTGGACGGCGGCGCTGGATGACCGCTATGAAACGGGCGCGATCACCAGCCGCATCGGGCTGCACAGCGATGCGCATATGTTTACGCCCGAAACCGACCTTTGGGCCGATGTGACAGCGGAAAATGCACGGCGGCCGCTGGCCTGTGTGTTTGTGGATGAGGCGCAGTTCCTTTCGCGCGCGCAGGTGCTGCAACTCGCGCGGCTGGCGGATGAGGCGAAGTTGCCCGTCGTGGCTTATGGTCTGCGCACCGATTTTCAGGCGGAGTTGTTTCCCGGATCAGCGGCGCTGCTGGGGCTTGCCGATACGCTCGTCGAGCTGAAAGCGGTGTGCGAATGTGGCCGCAAGGCGACGATGAACCTGCGGGTTGATGCGGCAGGCAACGCGGTCAAGGAAGGCGCGCAGACCGAGATCGGCGGCAATGACCGCTATGTCGCGCTCTGCCGCAAGCATTTCATGGAAAAGGTCGGTGGCTGACGCGCTGCACGCGCTTCATGGCTGGATCGTCATCGACAAGCCGTTGGGGATGGGATCGACCAATGTCGTGTCATGGGTCAAGCGCGCGCTGCGCGAGGGCGGCTATGCCAAGGTCAAGATCGGCCATGGCGGCACGCTCGATCCGCTGGCGACGGGCGTGCTGCCGGTCGCGCTGGGCGAGGCGACCAAACTTGCCGGGCGGATGCTCGATGCGTCCAAGATTTATGATTTCACCATTTGCTTCGGGGCTGAGACGGACTCGCTCGATCTGGAAGGCAAAGTGATTGCCGAAAGCGACGTGCGGCCCACGCTCGCGAAAATAGAGGCTGTCTTGCCGCGCTTTACTGGCCCGATCCGGCAGGTGCCGCCCGCTTATTCGGCGCTGAAGGTTGATGGCAAGCGGGCCTATGATCTGGCGCGTGCAGGTGAGGACGTGGTTCTTGCAGGCCGGGATGTCGTGATCCATTCGCTCCGCATCTCCGCGTCTCCGCGCGAGCACTATTCCACGCGGGCAGAGGGACTTGATGACATTACCCTCACTGCGCACGTCTCCAAGGGCACCTATATCCGTAGTCTCGCGCGCGATATTGCGCGGGCGCTCGGCACGGTTGGCCATGTGACGATGCTGCGGCGGGTGAAGGCGGGGGCGTTCGGGCTGGAAAGCGCAATTTCGCTGGACATTTTGGACGAATACGCTAAGGCCCGCTCGCTTGGCGAGCTTGTATCGCCATTGAGAACGGCGCTGGACGACATCCCGGCGCTCGCTCTCGAAGCCGGTCAGGCGTTGGCGCTCCGTCAGGGGCGTGTCCTGTCCGGGGTTGCCGCGCCAGACGGCCTCCACCTTGCGACGCTCGCCGATGTGCCGGTTGCGCTGGTGGATGTGCTGGATGGGACCGTTACGGTGGAACGCGGCTTCAACCTGTAAAAGCCCGATGTCGAAGGAAATGAACAATGTCGATTACTGCTGAGCGCAAGGCCGCTCTCATCAAGGAACACGCTCGCGTCGAAGGTGATACGGGTTCGCCTGAAGTTCAGGTCGCGATCCTCACCGAGCGCATTTCCAACCTGACCGAACACTTCAAGTCGCACGCCAAGGACAACCATTCGCGTCGCGGTCTTCTGATGCTCGTCAACAACCGCCGTTCGCTCCTGAACTATCTCAAGAAGATCGATCAGGACCGTTATCTGGCGCTTATCGCGAAGCTTGGCCTTCGCAAGTAACCGGAAGGGCGCCTTCGGGCGCCCTTTTGTCATCCGGGCCGAGGTCCGGGGAAATTCCGGCCTGTCACAATCCGGTGGCAGGTGCGGTTGAGCGGACCAGATGTCCGCAATTGAAGGAAGCCGGCAGGCATGGGGCCGCCGGTTTGAAGGAAACAAGATGTTCAACACGAAAACTGTATCAATCGAGTGGGGCGGACAGACGCTGACGCTCGAAACGGGCAAGGTTGCCCGCCAGGCTGACGGCGCTGTTGTGGCGACGCTCGGCGAAACCGTGGTTCTGTGCGCCGTCACGGCCGCCAAGTCGGTGAAGGAAGGGCAAGACTTCTTCCCCCTGACTGTCCACTATCAGGAAAAATATTCGTCGGCGGGCCGCATCCCCGGCGGCTTCTTCAAGCGTGAGCGCGGCGCGACCGAAAAGGAAACACTGGTCTCCCGCCTGATCGACCGTCCGGTTCGCCCGCTCTTCCCCGAAGGCTTCTACAACGAAATCAACTGCATCGCGCAGGTGTTCTCGTATGATGGTGAAAACGAGCCGGATATTCTCGCGATGGTTGCCGCCTCTGCTGCGCTCACCATTTCGGGCGTGCCCTTCATGGGCCCGATCGGCGCTGCGCGCGTTGGTTATGTCAACGGCGAATACATCCTGAACCCGACCGATGAGCAGGTTGCCGAAGGCGATCTCGATCTCGTCGTCGCCGCCACCTACGACGCGGTGATGATGGTTGAATCCGAAGCCAATGAGCTGTCGGAAGAAGTCATGCTGGGCGCCGTGCTCTTTGCGCACGATGCCTGTCGTGAAGTCATCAAGGCAATCGTGAAGCTGGCTGAGCAGGCCGCCAAGGAACCTTGGGAAATGGCCGCGCAGGACGATCTGGCCGATCTCAAGAAGCAGCTCAAGGACCTCATCGGCGCCGACATTGCCGCCGCCTACAAGCTGACCGACAAATCGGCCCGCTCGAACGCGCTCGGCGCGGCGCGCGACAAGGCCAAGGCGCAATTCACCGCGGATGGTCTTTCGCCGCAGATGGTGATGGCGGGCATCAAGCTCACCAAGAAGCTCGAAGCCGAAATCGTCCGTGGCGCTATCCTAAAGGATGGCACCCGCATCGATGGCCGCACCACCACGCAGATCCGCCCGATCCTTGCAGAAACGCACTTTCTGCCGCGTGCACATGGTTCGACGCTGTTTACGCGCGGTGAAACGCAGACCATCGCGACTTGCACCCTTGGCACCAAGGATGCGGAGCAGATGATCGATGGCCTCACTGGCCTGCGTTACGAGCACTTCATGCTGCACTACAACTTCCCGCCCTATTCGGTCGGTGAGGTGGGCCGCTTTGGCGCACCGGGTCGTCGTGAAGTGGGCCATGGCAAGCTCGCTTGGCGCGCGCTGCACCCCGTGCTGCCGACCAAGGAAGAATTCCCCTATACCATCCGCCTCACCAGCGACATCACCGAGTCCAATGGCTCGTCGTCGATGGCGTCGGTCTGCGGTGGTTCGCTTGCGATGATGGATGCTGGTGTGCCGATCAAGCGCCCGGTTTCGGGCATTGCCATGGGCCTCATCCTTGAAGGCGAAGATTTCGCCATCCTGTCGGACATCCTGGGTGATGAAGACCATCTGGGCGACATGGACTTCAAGGTCGCCGGCACCGAACTCGGCATCACCACGATGCAGATGGACATCAAGATTGCCGGTATCACCAAGGAAATCTTCGAAAAGGCGCTCGCGCAGGCCAAGCAGGGCCGTGCGCACATCCTTGGCGAGATGAACAAGGCGCTCGGCGAAACCCGCAGCGAGCTTTCGGCGCACGCACCGCGCATCGAAACGATCAGCATCGACAAGTCGAAGATCCGTGACGTTATCGGCACGGGCGGCAAGGTCATCCGCGAAATCGTGGCGACCACGGGTGCCAAGGTCGACATTGACGATGAAGGCATCATCAAGATCAGCTCGTCCGACCTCGATCAGATCGAAGCCGCCAAGAAGTGGATCCTCGGCATCGTCGAGGAAGCCGAAGTCG
>CALMVA010000067.1 GCA_937873035.1 uncultured Sphingomonadaceae bacterium
GGTGATTTATGGCCTGCCGCACACTGTGGCGGTGACGGTGGAGATGATGGCCGCCCATGGTGCCGCCGTTGTGCGTGGCAGTTTTCACGCCGCCGTCATCGTCGATATGCCCTTTGGCAGTTATGAGGGCTCACCCGAACAGGCCTTCACCAATGCATCGCGGCTGCTGAAGGAAACGGGCGCGGCGGGCGTCAAGGTGGAAGGGGGCAAGGTTCTTGCGCCTACCGTTGAGTTCCTCACGTCGCGCGGTATTCCAGTGATGGCGCACGTTGGCCTCACGCCGCAGGCGGTGAACATTCTTGGTGGCTATGGCGTGCGCGGCAAGAGCGACGAGGAAGCGCGCTCGATTGTGGAAGACGCCATCGCCATGGATGCGGCGGGGGCCTTCGCCATGGTGATTGAAGGTGTTCTGGAACCTATCGCCATTGAAATTACGCAGAAGGTTGCCTGCCCGACCATCGGCATTGGCGCTTCTGCGCAGTGCGACGGGCAGGTGCTTGTGACTGAGGATATGCTTGGCTTGTTTGAGCGCACGCCCAAATTTGTCAGGCGCTATGCCGGGATGTCGAGTTTTGTCGATGCCGCCGTTCAGCAATATGCCAATGACGTGCGCAATCGCAGCTTCCCCGGTGAAGACCAGCTCTACCTTCCCTGATCCTCTCTTGACGCTTCCCCTTGGCCCTAGGCGCGGCTAAGGGAGCAACATCTTTGTTCAGGGAGACCTGTTTTGGCGCTGCCGCCCATCAATACGACTGAAGACAGCTTTATCCGCGAAGTCGATGAGGAGCTTCGGCGTGACCAGCTGACAGGGTTCTGGAAAACCTATGGCCGCTGGATCATCGCGGCGGTGGGGCTGGGCCTTGCCGCACTCGCTGGCTGGCTGATCTGGAACGACCAGAAGATGAAAGCGGCCAGCGCCGAAAGTGAGCAGCTTGACGAGGCGTTGCGTAAAGCGACTTCGGGCAGTGATGCGGCATCAATCAAGGCGCTTGCGCCGCTCAAAGCCTCATCCAATGCGGGGTATCGGGCAACCGCGATGCTGACAGAAGCCGCTCTTCTTCTCCAGAAGGCTGATCTTCATGGCGCTGCCAAGATTTACGGTCAGGTCGCCAAGGATGAAGCGATCCCGCAGCCATGGCGTGATCTGGCGCTTGTGCGGCAGACGGCAGTGCAGTTTGATCGTCTCGCGCCAGATGAAGCCATTGCGCGCCTTTCGCCGCTTGCCGTGAAGGGCAATCCCTGGTTTGGCAGCGCGGGCGAACTGGTTGCCATTGCCTATCTCAAGAAAAATCGCGTTCAGCCTGCGGCAAAGATGTTTGCTGATATTGCAAGCGATGAAGGCGTTCCCGAAACAATTCGTGGGCGTGCGGCCAACATGGCGGCATCGCTCAAGGCACGTGATAGCGGCGCTGCCAAGCAAGGAAATAAGCAATGAATGGTAAGGCGCTGATCCGCAACAAAACGCTTCTTTTGCTGCCGATGATACTGGCGGTGGCCGCCTGTGGTGTGCTTGGTGGCGGCGGCAGCAAAAAGCCCAAAACGCCGATCCTTGGCCAGCGGGTTCCCATTTTGACGGCGGAAGCTGCGGCAGAAGCGGATCCGGCATTGGCCGAAGTCGCCGTTTTGTTGCCACCCGCCCAGCCCAATGAAAGCTGGACGCAGCCCGGCGGCAATGGCGCAAAGTCGATGGAGCATCCCGCGCTCGGCACTGCGCTTGGCGAGGTGTGGCGCGTATCGGTAAAGGGCAGCACCAGCAAGCAGCGCCTTGCCTCAGCCCCCGTTGTCGCTGGCGGCAAAATCTACGTCATGGATACCGACGCGACGATCCATGCCTTTGATGTGAAGTCAGGCGGAAAGCTTTGGTCGGTCGGTTTCAATGAGGGCGGCAAGGACAAGCGCGCCGCATGGGGTGGTGGCGTCAGCGTGGATGGCGACGTGCTCTATGCGACTAACGGCCTTGGCGATGTCGCTGCACTCAAAACGTCTGACGGCAGCACGATCTGGAAGAAGCGTCCGGCAGGCCCGATGCGCGGCGCCCCCTCATTTGGCAATGGCAATGTTTATGCCATGACTGCCGATAACCAGATTTTCACGCTCAAAACGTCTGACGGATCGACCGAGTGGACCGAAGCCGGCGCGACCGAATTGACGGGTGTGTTCGGCGTTGCGGCACCTGCAATTGCGCAGGGCACGGTTGTTGCAGGCTTTTCGTCGGGCGAACTCAACGCCTATCGCTATGAAAATGGCCGCGTTCTGTGGGGCGATGCGCTGACGCGCACAAGCATCTCGACCTCAGTGTCGTCACTGGCGGATATTGACGCGAGCCCGGTGGTTGATCGCGGGCGCGTCTTTGCGGTGGGCAAGGGCGGACGCATGGTCAGCCTTGAGCTTGTGACCGGCCAGCGGCTTTGGGAAATCAACGTTGCGGGGATTTCGACGCCATGGGTTGCGGGGGAATGGCTTTTTGTCGTCACTGATGATGCGCGCTTGCTGTGCATTGCGCGCGGCAGCGGCAAGGTCCGCTGGGCATCGCAATTGCCGCGCTATCACGTCGAGAAGAAGAAAAAGGGGCCGATCACCTGGACGGGGCCCGTGCTTGCGGGCGATCGCCTGATCGTCGCCAGTTCTGAAGGTCAGCTGGTCAACGTGTCGCCTGCTGATGGCACCATCCAGAGCAAGACCAAGGCGAGCGGCCCTGTGCTGCTGCCGCCCATCGTTGCCGGAAATACGCTCTTCGTATTCGACAATGACGGCCGCCTGACGGCCTGGCGCTAAGGAGGGGCTGAGAGATGGCCTCCGCGCTCCCCGTGGTCGCCATCATCGGGCGACCCAATGTTGGCAAATCGACGCTGTTCAACCGGCTGGTCGGAAAGCGTCTTGCGCTGGTGGATGACCGGCCGGGCGTAACGCGCGACCGGCGCGAGGGTGAAGCAAACCTGCTTGGCCTAGAGTTCCGCATTGTCGATACCGCTGGCTTTGAAGATGAGGAAGCGCAGACGCTTCCGGGCCGTATGCGCGCGCAGACTGAAGCGGCTGCCGAAGGTGCCGACGTCGCGATCTTCGTGATCGATTCGCGCGCGGGCATCACGCCGCTTGATCGAGAAATAGCGAACTGGCTGCGCAGCCTTTCAACGCCGATCATCGTGCTGGCGAACAAGGCTGAAGGCAAGGCGGGCGAAAGCGGTATCTTTGAAAGCTATGGCCTTGGGCTTGGCGACCCAATTCCCTTCAGCGCCGAACATGGCGAAGGGCTGGACGATCTGTTCCAGTCGCTCTTGCCCTTTGTCGAGCGCGAGGAAGAGGAATTTGAGGACGAGGATGACGATGCGCCTGACGCACCGCTGAAACTCGCCATTGTCGGCCGCCCCAATGCCGGTAAGTCGACCCTCGTCAACAAGATGCTGGGCGAAGACCGGATGATAACCGGGCCGGAAGCGGGCATCACGCGCGACTCGATCAGTGTTGATTGGGAATGGCAGGGCAAGGCTGTTCGCCTCATTGATACGGCGGGGCTTCGCCGCAAGGCGAAGGTGGATGACAAGCTGGAGCGGCTGTCTGCTGCTGATACGCAGCGCGCCATCGATTTTGCCGAAGTCGTCGTGCTGCTGCTCGATGCGACGCGTGGGCTGGAAGCACAGGATCTGCGCATCGCGGATCAGGTTTTTGCCGAAGGCCGCGCGATGATTATTGCCCTCAACAAATGGGACACCGTTGAGCAGGGCAGCGCGCTCTTCCAAGGAATTCGCGCCGCGCTTGATGAGGGCTTTGCACAGGTCAAAGGCGTGCCATTGCTCACCGTTTCTGCGGCGACCGGCAAAGGCATGGATCAGGTGCTCGAAGTTGCTTTCGAGGTGCGTGAGGCGTGGAGCAAGCGCGTTTCAACCGGCCAGCTAAACCGCTGGTTCGAGCGGGCGATTGAAAAGAACCCACCGCCAGCGCCGGGCGGCAAGCGCATCAAGCTGCGCTACATCACGCAGATCAAGTCACGCCCGCCCAGCTTTGTGGTGTTCGGCAATCGCGTGGATGAACTGCCTGAAAGCTACCGCCGCTATCTCGTCAACGGCATCCGCAAGGAGCTGGGCTTTGGCGCGGTGCCGGTGCGGCTCACCTTGCGCGGCGGCAAGAACCCCTATGACAAGAAATAGGGAGTGTCAGGCGCTTAGCTCAATGTCCCAATAAAGCCAGTCCCGCCAGCTTTCGTGCAGATAATTAGGCGGGAAGCTGCGGCCATGTTCCTGAAGATCCCAGGTCGTTGGCCGATAGGGGATTTGCATCAGCCTTATGCCTGCCTCACGCGGGGTGCGGCCGCCCTTTTTGAGATTGCAGGGGGCACAGGCGGCGGCGACATTTTCCCATGTCGTGCGACCGCCTTGTGCGCGCGGGATGACGTGATCGAACGTCAGGTCTTTGAGTGAGCCGCAATATTGGCACTGAAAGCGGTCGCGGAGGAAGAGGTTGAAGCGCGTGAAGGCCGGATGCGCGGAGGGTTTTACATATTGCTTGAGCGCGATCACCGAGGGAAGCTGCAATCGCGCGGTGGGACTTCGCACCTCCCGCTCATAATGGGCGACCACATCCACCCGATCGAGAAACATAGCCTTGATGGCGGTTTGCCAAGACCAGAGCGACAGGGGATAATAAGAGAGCGGCGTATAATCCGCATTCAGCACAAGCGCCGGACAGCTATCCGGGTGGCGGATCAGATCGGGGTGATACATGGACCCTCTCATTCTCCTTTCGGCAAGCCCTCCTTTGACCGGAAAGATTGCACCGCTATGACTGCCCCCACAATATCTTGGGGTCAAGTGGCCAAATGAGCGCAAATCATGTGTCGCGTTTCGCGCCAAGCCCGACTGGGCGGCTGCATCTGGGCCACGCCTATTCGGCGATGATGGCACATGACGTGGCGCGCGCCAACTCCGGCCTTTTTCTCGTGCGGATGGAGGATATTGATCGGACGCGCTGCCGTGCTGAATTTGTCGATGGCATATTGGAAGACCTGCGCTGGCTTGGCCTTTGCTGGGATGGTGATGTTATATTTCAATCGGCGCGTCAGGCGGCCTATGCCGATGCGCTTTCACGGCTTCAGGCGTTGGGGCTTGCCTATCAATGCTGGTGCACCCGCGCCGAAATCGCTGCGAGTGCAGGCGCGCCGCAGGGCGATTTAGGAGGCGTCTATCCGGGCATCTGTAAGGGCAGGGTGGACCCCGGTGATGGGCGTCCCGCTTGCTGGCGGCTTGATGTCGCAAAGGCGCTGGCGTTTACCGGGCCGCTCTTTTGGGTGGATGAGGCCGCAGGGTCCATCGCGGCCCGTCCAGATCTGCTCGGCGATGTGGTGATTGCCCGCAAGGACGCCGGGACAAGCTACCACATTGCCGTGGTTGTCGATGATGGCTGGCAGGGCGTGACGGATGTCGTGCGCGGGGCAGACCTGTTTGAAGCGACGCACATCCACCGCCTGCTGCAAGCGTTGCTCGACTTGCCGACCCCGCGCTATCATCATCACCGCTTGGTGCTCGATGCCGCAGGCACACGGCTTGCCAAGCGGCGCGCCTCGCCCACAATTGCGTCGCTTCGTGATACAGGGGTTGATCCGCAGCAGCTGATGGAGGCAATTCGCCGGGGCGATTTTCCGGCTGGTTATGCGCTTTCGACATGAGTGCCGAACAGCCATTCGGGCAGGGCGCGCATGAAAGGCCTTGCCCCGCCCGACCATGAGCCTATGTCGGAAAGACTATGGGAAATATCGCACTCACCCTCCTTCTCGTCGCGGCGATGATCGCCACCTTGGTGGCTCTTGTTCGAGGCGTTGTCGCTTTTCTCAAGACGACCGAGGAAGATCTCAAAAATGACGGCACTGGGCCCAGTGCGTCGAGCATGAAGCAGAACAAGGCGATGATGCAGCGCGTGATCTTTCAGGCGCTGGCCATTCTCGTCGTCGTTATCATGTTGTTCGCCGCACGGGGCTAGCGCGTGGTCAAACTGACGAAAATCTACACCCGCACTGGTGACGACGGGACGACCGGCCTTGTCGACGGCAGCCGCACGCGCAAGGATGCGCAGCGCATGGCCGCTATCGGTGATGTGGATGAGTTGAACAGTTGCATCGGCGTGGCGGCGCTCCACGCGGGAGAGGCGCTCCTTGCCCGGTTGCGGACGATCCAAAGCGATCTGTTCGACCTTGGGGCAGATTTGGCCACACCGGGTGAGGATTTCGCACCGTCTGAAATGGCGCTGCGCATCATTTCTTCACAAGTCGTGCGGCTGGAAGATGAAATTGATGAGATGAACGCCGGGATGAAGCCACTCACCAGCTTCATCTTGCCGGGCGGTGGTGCCTTGGCCGCGACGCTGCACGTCGCCCGCTCGGTCGCGCGGCGTGCCGAGCGCAGTCTGGTCGCCGCCGGACGTGAGGCGCCGGTCAATCCAGAAGCGGGACGCTACATTAATCGCCTGTCGGACTGGCTGTTTGTCGCCGCGCGCTACGCCAATGGACAAGGGGCAGGCGATATTCTCTGGGTGCCGGGCAGCAGCCGTTAATCTGTGTTGAATTGAGACAATATCGCGCCTCCAGCTGGTAAATGAGGTGTTGATAATTGCCCGGATTATGCAACACTCGCATCAAATAAAAGGGTCGCAAAATGGTGGTTGATGCTGGCTTGAGGGCTGGTCCAACCGTGCTTTTTGTGGAGATTATTTATGAAGATCAAAGCCCTTATGGCCGCTGGCTGCGCCCTTGCCGGTCTGGCCGGAGCCGCACCGGCATCGGCCGCAACAAATTTTTTCACCAATTTTGATTCGCTATCCATCGACACGGGAAGCTGGACTGTGGTGCAGTCGATTGAAGGCTGGACGACAACGGCGGGTGCCGGGATCGAAGTTCAGAATCATGCGGCGGGCAGCCCTTATTCAGAACCGAATCTGGTCGAGCTGGACAGCTACAACAACAGCACGATGAGCCGGATGATTGATGCCGGCAAATATGTGCTGACGCTCAAGGGCTCTGGCCGTCCGGGCGTTCCCAGCAGCTCAAGCGTGCTTGAGGTCTTGATTAACGGCAGCGTGATTTCATCCGGGGCGCTTGATGGGAGCAATCTGACCGACACCTCCTGGGTGGATGGTTATGTGGCTTTCACCATCGGCACGGCCTCATTGCTCAGCCTGCGGGCTGCCGGGACGGACGATTCCTACGGCATCTACATCGACGATGTCCGTCTGGCGGGCACCGGCGTTCCTGAGCCGGCGGCTTGGGCGTTGATGCTTGCGGGCTTTGGTCTTGTCGGCAGCGCGATGCGTCGTCGGGGCCTGCACACGGTCACGGCCTGATTGCACAAATGTCATGGCGTCGCGGCTTTGCGCGGCGCCACGGCATTTGCGGGTCCGGCACTATCGCTTGACGACTTTGGCCTGCCAGACGGGAATCCAGTCGATAACGCCCCTACATTCTTCCATGGCGACCTTTGAAATGAGGCGGAAGCGTTTGCCGTCCCACACATAATCCTCAGCACTTCCGCAATCGCCAAGGCCGCGACCTTTGGCATAGCTGCTGAGATGGCCGGTTGCGGCATCCCAGCCTGCGTTGACCAGAAGTGGCGGCCCGCCATTTTCTGAAAAGCCCGGCGCAAAATCAAACTCAGCCACCTTCATTTTGCGGATACTTGCAGTGGATGAGATGAGAACGGGCACGGTCACATAATTATACGCCCCCGCGCCGCAGGGCACGAGCGCGAGCCAGGTTTTCCTGTCGATGCGAAACGCTTCGCGCGCCTCGATGCTGCCATCTTCGGCATCGCAGCTTGTTCGCGCATGGATGCGGGCCATGTCTTGGGCCGAAAGCTTGAGCGTATCCGCCTTGCCAATCGTGGCGGCCGCGATTGCGGGCAATGGTGGCGGCAGGGGAACAGCATTGGCGGGCGAGGGGCCGTTCGCGACAAGCGCCGTCACTGATTTCGCGCGCAACTGTCGATCATCGATATAAAGGAGCGCCGCGGCCATGCCCTGAAGCGATGTGCTTCCAAGCGATGCGCCACTGGCATCGCGCAGTTCAAGCGCCTTGCCATTTTTGAGCGCGGTCACAGCTTTGGCATCGAGCGCGATTTCAAGTGCGGCGTCATCGCCTGGCATCTGCGCGGTCGCGATTTGCGTCGTTCCATCGAGGATGAAGCTCACATCGCTGCCCGGCTGGCGATTTTCGACATTGGCGATGCGCAGCTTTGCCACGTCATTCCGGCCCGGCCCGCGCAGGATTTGCACGGTCAACTGGTTTTCGCCGCTTTCCATTTCCATAAGAGAAACGGCGGTGCACGCGCGGCCATTGTCGCAGCCGACCGCCCAGTCTTCAAAACTCTTGAGTTCGCCGGGTTTTGGCAATGTTGCCACTGCCGCCGCCAGCACCGTGACCGCCACCATCCGATATAGCTAGCCCAAGCGTCGCCGAGTCGATAGATGGCCCGCAAAACAAGATAAGACCATCCCTTGGAGTCGTAGATCATGAAAACTATTGGCGTGATTGGTGCAGGTCAGATGGGCGCTGGCATTACGCAGGTTTCGGCGCAGGCCGGTTATGCCGTATTGCTGTCAGACGTTGATCTCGCACGCGCGGAAGCTGGCAAGGCGGGCATCGCAAAGAGCCTCCAGCGCCTGGTTGACCGCGAAAAGATTGATGAAGCTGCGCGCGATGCCGCTTTGGCGCGGATCACCCCGGTGCAGGGTAGCGCATCCTTTGCCGATGCAGACCTTGTGATTGAGGCTGCGACTGAAAAGGAAGAGATCAAGCGGGCTATTTTTGCCGATGTCGGCAAGGTTCTCCGCGCCGATGCGATCCTTGCCTCCAATACCTCTTCCATCCCGATCACGCGCATGGCGCAGGCCTCGCCCGATCCCGCGCGCTTCATTGGCATCCACTTCTTCAACCCCGTGCCCGTCATGGGGTTGATTGAAGTCATTCCGGGGTTGGCGACGTCAAAGGCGACGGTAGAAAAAGTCAGCGCCTTTTGTGACAGCCTGAAGAAGGAAATCGTTTATGCCGAGGACGAGCCGGGCTTTGTCGTCAATCGCATCCTGCTGCCGATGATTAACGAAGCGGTGTTCGTGCTGGGGCAGGGCACAGCCAATATTCAGGACATCGACAAGGGATGCCGCATCGGCCTTAACCACCCGATGGGACCGCTGGAGCTTGCCGATTTCGTGGGGCTCGATACCTGCCTTGATATTGTGAAGGTGCTCTACAACACCACGGGTGACAGCAAATACCGCCCGGCACCACTGCTGGTGAAATATGTGGAAGCCGGCTGGCTGGGGCGTAAGACGGGCCGTGGCTTCTACGACTATGCGGGCCCGGTTCCAGTTCCCACGCGCTGATTTGACACGGGGCGCGGCAGCGTCAAAATATGGCTTTGCCACGGGGGGCTCGATGCCGCGTTCTTTGTTCATTTTCTCGATCTTTTATGGCGGCATGGTCTGCATTGCCGGGGTGCTGGGCGCAAAGCAGGTGGCACTCGGCCCGCTTGCGGTTGAAGCGGGAATTTTCCCCTTCCTGCTGCTCGTCATTACATCGAGCGCGATTGCTGAAATTCATGGGAAGGATGTGGCCGACAAGCTGGTGCGCTTCGGCTTTATTCCGCTGGTGGCGTCGATCCTGCTGATACAGATCGTGCTTGCGTTGCCGACCGACAAGGGGATGTATCCGCCAGCCGTCGAGGCGTTCCCGATCATTCTTGGTCAGGGCGGGCGCATGATGTTTGCGGGCCTGATTTCCTACGGGTTGTCGCAGACGCTCAACGTTTATGTGTTCGATAAGCTGGCGCGCCCACAGGGGGGCTTGCTGTGGCTCCGCGCCGGTGTTGCGAGTGTTCTGTCGCAGATACTCGATACCGTGCTCTTCATTTCGATCTCCTTTTATGGAGAGCGCGAGATTGCCGACCTTATGATCGGGCAGATGACGGCCAAGATCATTCTATCGATTCTGCTGGTGCCCTTGCTCGTGACAATGATGGTGAAGCTGGGCCGCAATCTTGACCAGAGCGGCCAGAGCGCATAGCCCCCGCCGCATCATGAGCAACCATACGCCCGACCAGACCGCACTCGCCAAAGCCGAAATCCTCACCGAGGCTTTGCCTTATATCCAGCGATATGCGGGGCAGACCTTCGTCGTGAAATATGGCGGCCACGCCATGGGTGATCCTGAGGCGGCACGCAATTTTGCCGAAGACGTGGTGCTGCTAAAGGCGGTCGGCATCAATCCCGTTGTCGTGCATGGCGGCGGCCCGCAGATCGGCCGGATGCTCAAGCAGCTTGGCATCGAATCGAAATTCGTCGGCGGCCTGCGCGTGACAGACAAGGACACGGCCTATGTGGCCGAAATGGTCCTCTCTGGCGCGATCAACAAGGAAATCGTCGGCTGGATCATGCAGGCGGGCGGGCAGGCAGTGGGCTTGTCGGGCAAGGATGCTGGGCTCGTGACCGCGCGCAAGATTGAAGGGCGCGAGGCGGATGCCAATCGCGGCATCGAACGCAATGTCGATATTGGCTTTGTGGGAGAACCCGTTGCGGTAAACCCGGCGATCATCGAAACGCTGACGCACAATGGCGTTATCCCCGTGATTGCGCCGATCGCGCCGGATGAAACCGGGGCGACCTACAATATCAATGCCGACACCATGGCAGGTGCTATTGCCGCGCACCTGAAGGCGGCTCGTCTCTTCCTGCTCACCGATGTCGCAGGTGTGCTCGACAAGCAGGGCAATTTGCTTACAGACCTTGATCCCGCGCGGATCAACGAGCTTCAGTCAGATGGCACGGTGTCGGGCGGAATGATCCCCAAGCTGGAAACCTGCATCACGGCGGTTGAAGGCGGCGTTGATGCCGCCGTCATCCTTGATGGGCGTGTGCCGCACGTGACGCTGCTGGAAATCTTCACGCGTGGTGGCGCGGGAACGCTCGTCCACAAATAAGCGGAACGCTCCGTCAGGCGGGGTTTTCAGGAAGTGCCCAGTCGATTGGGGTAAGCCCCTTTGATTGGAGATACTCGTTCGTTTTTGAAAAGTGGCGGCAGCCCAGAAAGCCATTATGCGCCGACAGCGGCGAGGGGTGCGCGGCCTTTAGCACCAGATGGCGGCTGCTATCGACAAAGGCGGCTCTCTTCTGTGCATAGGCACCCCAGAGCAGGAATACGACCGGCGCGGGCTGGGCATTGACGGCACGGATGATCGCATCGGTAAATTCTTCCCAGCCCTTGCGCTGGTGCGAGGCGGCTTGCCCCATTTCTACCGTCAGCACGCTGTTGAGCAGCAGTACGCCTTGCTTTGACCAATGCTCCAAAAAGCCGTGGCGCGCGGGCTCAATTCCAAGATCGGACTTCAACTCCTTGTAGATATTGACGAGCGAAGGCGGCGTGCGGACGCCGGGGCGCACGCTGAAGCACAGGCCATGCGCTTGTCCCTCGCCATGATAGGGGTCTTGCCCCAGAATGACGACGCGCACCTGATTGAGCGGGGTCAGGTCAAGCGCGCGAAACCATTCATTTCCCTTGGGGAAGATGCGCTTTCCCGCCGCTTTTTCGTCGACAAGAAACTGGCGCAGCGCCTGCATCCGGGGTGTCGCGAACTCGTCGGCCAGATGCTGCTTCCAGCTTTCGTGCAGTTTGATGTTCTCGGTCATGAGGGCGAGAGGTGGGCAAAGCCGCGGGCGAAGTCAATTGCGGCGCGCTGTTGCAAGCGCCCCGCATCCAAGCCATGGAGATATGGCAAAATAGAGAGGATGATATGGCTGACTACGAAACGATCAAGGTCGACATTTCCGAGGGTATCCTGACCCTGACGATGAACCGTCCCGACCGGATGAACGCCTTCACTGAAACGATGATGAAGGAAATGATTTCAGTTTTCGATCTCGCCGATGCCGATGATTCGGTGCGTGCGGTGATTGTGACGGGTGCTGGCGAAAAAGCCTTCTGCGCGGGCGCTGATCTGGGTGCCGGTGGCGCGACCTTCGATTATGCCAAGCGCTCCGACCGTGGTGACAATTCGTCCGCGGTGCGTGGCGATGGCAGCATTGATCTCAGCCATGAAGGCGCGCGCGATGGCGGTGGCCGCCTGACGTTGCGTATTTTCAACTGCCGCAAGCCCGTGATCGGCGCGATCAACGGGGCCGCTGTTGGCATTGGCGTGACGATGCAGCTGCCAATGGATTTCCGCATGGCGAGCAGCACGGCACGCTTCGGCTTTGTGTTTGCGCGTCGCGGTATCGTGCCGGAAGCAGCCTCAAGCTGGTTCTTGCCACGTCTTGTGGGGATCAGCCAGGCACTTGAATGGTGCTATTCGGGCAAGGTGTTTGATGCAGAAGAAGCATTGCGCGGTCGTCTTGTCCGCTCGGTCCACGCGCCCGAAGACCTGCTGCCCGCAGCACGTGCCTTCGCCAAGGAACTGACGGCGGAGAGCGCACCTGTGTCGATCGCGCTCACGCGCCAGATGATGTGGCGGATGCTGGGTGCGCCGCACCCGATGGAAGCGCATCGTCTTGATAGCCGGGCGATCTGGTCGCGCGGTGCGGCGGGGGATGCCAAGGAAGGCGTTTCTTCCTTCCTTGAAAAGCGGCCTGCGGCTTATCCCGACAAGGTCAGTGAGCATATGCCGCACTTCTCGCCGTGGATGGACGAGCCCAAATATAGCTGAGCCCGTCCTGCCGACGGGTTAGCGGCAGCGGCGCTTGCGGTCGATCTCACGGCCGACAAGCGCCCCTGCGGCGGCACCGAGGATCGTGCCCGTTGCACGGCTGCCACGCGTATCGACGGCGCGGCCAAGAAGTGCGCCGCCAGCCGCACCGACCACCAAACCAGTCGTGCCGTCTGACTTGCGGCAATACATACGCCCATCATCGCCGCGCCATTCGCGGTAACGATGGCCATTCCCCGCCATTGCGGGCGAGGAAAGCGCAATGCCGGTCAGCGTCATTGCAGCAGCCGAAAGTGTTAGAATTGTCTTACGCATGAACAGGGCTCCTTTGTCTTCATCCCAAGGACTGAAGGCAATATTGCCAAGGCCAAGCTGAACCCTTGGCAACGAGTGCGTTGATCTGCCTCGATTATCAGGCAGAGCGTGGCGGCCATGGGAAGAAGGACGAGGTGCGGCGCAGATATTCTTCATAGCCGGGCCGCGTCTTTTTCAGTCTGTGCTCCAGCATCGGCACGCCCGAAACACGCATCAGGAGAAAGGTGATGAGCATCGGGCTGACGATCGTGTAGAGGCCTAGCGGTGTTTCAGCCGCCACCAGCCAGATGCCCCACCACGTGCAGGCATCGCCAAAATAATTGGGATGCCGTGTGTAACGCCAAAGCCCGGTGCTGAGCACCTTGCCTGCGGAATCAGGAGCATTGCGAAAAGCCTTCAACTGGGCATCTCCAATTGTCTCGAAGAGAATTCCGATACTGGCGATGACGATGCCAACCCAACCAAGCGTGCCAAGCTCCTGCGGTTCTGAGGGGATTTGTCCAAGCTGAGCGGGCAAGCAGACGAGAAACAGCAGGATGCATTGCATCGCAAAGACCTGAATGAACGACGCCTTGGCAAAGCTCCAGCCCCGACGTTCCATGAGGCGCCCCAGAATGGCGGCATAGCGCGGATCGACACCATGAGCGCGCCAGCGGGAAAAAAGGTGCGCCGTCAGGCGCAGGCCCCAGATGGCGGTGAGAGCGAGCAGGGCGGTTTTGCGTGCGGAGCTGCCGTCGGTCAGCAGGAAGCTTGTTCCTGCCAGAACCACCATGCCGAACGGCCAGAAGCTGTCGATGACCGAGACATCGCGGATACGCACACAATAGAGCCATAGCGCTATCATCGTGGCAGCAAGGATGACGAAATTGGTGGCGAGTAATGGGGTTATGGTCATTCTGCTCCTCCCTCATGCCGTCTGTGCGGCATCAAATTTCATCCACGATATCCACGTAATCCACAGGCGCAAGCTGCACTTTAGTGTTTGACCGACTCAGCGGTGCATGAGAGCCTCACACCATAGCCAGAGAGAAAAGATTGAGAGAAATCAAAATTTTGATCGAAGGTTTCGCCAAGGATGACAGGTGGTTGAGCGCAAGCGATGCAAACCGAAAAGCCGAGGCAGGGTGTTTGAGGGCGCGACGCAGCTCTGGCGCAAGCCATGTAGATGCAAGCCATCCTGAGAACCCCGGTGCGGAAGCACCGCCGCGGGGTGGAATGTCCGCACGACACGCGAAGGCGAGATGGCATTGTTGATCGGCTGAAAGGCCAGGATGCAATTTCTGGATCGACCCGCGTAGTGAGGGCCGGCGGCGACGCTGGCCCTCATTTGCGTTGGCCGTCAAAGGGCATTGGCAGCACCCGTTTACCGTCGTGAACGATGCGTTAACCAACGTCGTTTAGCTCTGCGCATATGATGACCGACATTCTCAACCATGAAGCCGTCCGTGCCAGCGTTGCACGAGCGCGTGTGCCTGTATGATCTACACGGCGGGTCTTGTTATGGCTGCAGCTTCTATGGCGGCGGCTGCGGTCGGCCAGACGGTCCGTGCGCGCCGGGCGCTCGCGCTGCACGAGGCAGAGGCGCATCATCTGGCCAATCATGATGTGTTGACGGGCTTGCCCAATTTGCGGAACGCCAACGCCCGTCTCGCGGAGATGGAGGCAAAGGCGCACGCTTCTGGTGGGCATATTATCGCCGCCGTCATCGACATCGATCAGTTCAAGGAAATCAACGACACGCTTGGCAGGGCAGCAGGCGATGTGCTGTTGCAGGCGGTCGCCCTGCGGATGCGCCAGTTGGGCGGCGACTGTGCGGCGCGCATTGGCGGCGATGAATTTGCGCTGCTGCGGCTGTGTGATGCGCCGGGGGCGGCGGATGAACTCACCTTGCAGATCATGGCGGCATTTGCGCCTGCCTTTGAGGTGGAAGGGCATAGCATAGATGTGTCGGCCTCTGTCGGGATAGCGATCTCAGACAAGGGAGGGGCTCTCACCAATCTTCTGCGCAATGCGGATATTGCGGTGAGCGAAGCCAAGGAACGCAATCGCGGGGGCACTGTGCGCTTCACGCAAGATATGGCTCGGCGAATAGAATTGCGGCGGGCGCTGCAAATGGATTTGAAAAACGCCATCGGCAAGGGAGAGTTGACGCTCCATTATCAGCCGATCGTCGAAGCCGCGACATGGCGCATTTCCTCGGTCGAGGCGCTGCTGCGCTGGACCTCGCCGCGCCACGGCAATGTGCCGCCAAGCGTGTTCATTCCGATTGCGGAGGAAACCGGGCTGATGGCGGAGTTGGGGCGCTTCGTGATCGATCAGGCGGTTCGTGACAGCAAACGCTGGTCCGGCATCGCAACGTCGATCAACATTTCTGCTGCGCAGCTGCGGTCCGCCTCTGTGCTTCAAGACCTGATGGAGCCGACGCGCGTTCACGGTGTGTCGCCAGCGGGCATCACGCTTGAAATCACCGAGTCCATGCTGATGGGTAAAGATGAGCGGACGTTGCGGACGCTCAATATCCTGAAGGATGCGGGCTTCAGCCTTGCGCTTGATGATTTTGGCACAGGCTATTCAAACCTTGCCTATATCCGCGACTTCCCATTTGACCGGTTGAAGATCGATCGCGCCTTTGTGACCGCGCTTGGCAATACCAGTCGTGCGCTGGAAATTATCCGCGCCATCGTCGGCCTTGGCCGTATTCTGGGACGCGAAGTGGTGGCGGAAGGCATTGAGACCGATGCCGAACTGCTCGCCGTGCAGGCGGCAGGGGTTACGCATATTCAGGGCTTTTATTTCCACCGACCCATGTCGGCCGCGCATCTTGAAGCTCTGCTTGCCAGTGAGGCGCAAGAAAAGGCGGACGAAGCGGAGCCTGTGTCCGCCCGCCCGCACCTTCGTAGCGTTGCCTAATTTTTGAAATCCCGCTCAATCGCGCCTTTGGTGCCCTTGCCATAAGGCGGCATGAATCCCGCAATCTTGGAGATGTTGATCTTGGGCTGGTGATAGACGCTCTTGGCGTGGCTGAAGGTCTTGAAGCCATCATGCCCGTGATAGGCGCCCATGCCTGACGGGCCGACCCCGCCAAAGGGTAGTTCTTCCATCGAGACGTGGAAGATCACGTCATTCACCGTTGCGCCGCCAGAGATTGTGCGATCAAGCACGGTGCGCTTTTCGCCATCATCCTCACCGAAATAATAGAGGCCCAAAGGCCGGTCGTGTGCATTGACATAGGAAATCGCATCCTCGACGCGCTCATAGGTTTTGATCGGCAGCACGGGGCCGAAAATCTCTTCCTGCATCACCTTCATATCGTCGGTCGGGTTGCGGACGATATAGAGGGGCATCTTGTTGCCGTTGGAGGCTGAAAAATCCTCATTGGCCGGATTGACCTCAATCACCTCGGCGCCCTTTTCCCGTGCATCGTCAAGATAGCCCTTAAGGCGATCCCGATGCCGCGCATTGATGACCGAGGTATAGTCGGGGTTGTCGAGCAGCGTGGGATACATGACCGACACAGCCTTGGTCATGCCTGTCACAACTTCATTTTCCTTATCCTTGGGCACCATCAGATAATCGGGCGCGAGGCATATCTGCCCGGCATTGAGCATCTTGCCGAGCGCGATGCGCTGCGTTGCGCTTTCAACATTCGCCGAACGGCCGATGATGGTGGGCGATTTGCCGCCCAGTTCCAGCGTTACCGGGGTGAGGTTATCAGCCGCGGCATGGAGGATGTGCTTGCCGATGCCCGTTGCGCCGGTGAAGATCAGGTGATCGAAGGGAAGCCCCGCAAAGGCTTGCCCGACATCCGGCCCGCCTGAGAAGAAGGCCGCTTCTTCATCGGCAAAATATTTTGGGACCACCTCTTCAAACAGCGCAGCGACCGTGGGGGTATATTCGGACGACTTCACCATCACGCGGTTGCCGGCAGCAAACGCGCCTGCAATCGGCCCCATGGTAAGCTGCACAGGGAAGTTCCACGGTGAAATGACACCAACCACGCCCTTGGGCTGATATTCGACAATTGCCTTGGCTCCCAAAAGGCCCAGCGGAAAATCCAGCTTACGGCGCTCTGGCTGCATCCATTTGTCGAGCTGCTTGATGGTGTGCTTGATCGTGCGGATGGATGCGACAATGTCTGTCATCATCGATTGTTCATGGCTGCGATGGCCAAAATCTTCTGACATCGCCTTGGCAAAGGCTTCGCCATGATCGACCAGCAGCGCGATTGAACGCTTCAGCCGGTCTTTGCGGGCGGATGCGGGCACCGGAAGTTCAGCGGTAAAGGCAGCGCGCTGTGCGTTGAGCACGGCCAGCATCTGATCTTGCGTAACGGCCATTATGTAATTCCCCTCGACTATTTTGCGGCGATGATGGCGGGCCGAGGGCCGCGGCGCAAGAGTCAGTTGCGAATAAGGACGGGTCGCATCGCGCTGTCTTTCTGCATCATCTTGCGCCAAATCAATGCAAAAGGCGGTGCTTTTTGGTGAGAGCGGAGGGAATAGAAACGGAGTTTCCCCATGAGTGTTGATACGATGATCCGCCTTGCCACACGTTCTGGCATCGAGCTTGCGGCGCGCCCCGCGCATGAAGATGATGAGGCGTCGCTGGCCGCCTTTTTTGAACGGGTGACGGCTGAGGATCGCCGCTTTCGATTTCTCTCGGCGGCGGCGCATATCAGCCATGAGCAGCTTGCGCCGTTGATCCATGCCGATCATTTTCGCAGCGAGAGCTTCCTTGCATTTGACGTGGAGAATGACGAGCTGATTGCCTCGGCGCTGCTCGCCTGCGACGCACAACTCGATACGGCTGAGATCGCGGTGTCTGTGCGCGAAGACTATAAAGGCAAGGGCGTTGGCTGGGCGCTGCTCGACTTGCTGGGGCGCGAGGCAGAACAGCGGGGCGTGCGGCGTGTGGTTGCCATTGAAAGCCGCGACAATCACGCGGCCATTCTGCTCGAACGTCAAAAGGGGTTCGTGCCGGAAGCAATGGATGGCGACCCGACTTTGGTCATCCTCTCAAAAACATTCCGCTAGAGCCTGATCGAGTGAGGTGAAAATACGAACAGTTCGGAAATCACCAAAAATAGGGAATTTGGGGTGTGCCCGGTCAGGCGCTGTCTGACTGGGCATAGCAGGAGAGCAGCGTTTTGAAGAGCATTTCGGGCGGGTAAGGCTTCGCCAAAACCTCGTTCATGCCCGCATCAAGGCACCGCTGGATGTCGTCTGGAAAGGCGTTTCCAGTCAGCGCGATAATAGGCACGTCCGTGCCATTGGGCAGCGTGCGTATCTGGCGCGAGGCTTCATGCCCGCCCATGCCGGGCATCTGCACATCCATCAGGATCACGTCGAACCGTGTTGTCGCCACGTGTGCCACGGCTTCATGCCCATTCGCGGCAAGCGTCACACTTTGTCCGGCAAAGTCGCGCAGCAGCATTGAGGCGGCATCCCGATTAATGGGATCATCATCGACGAAGAGCACCTTGCGCGCGGAATAATGCGCTTCCAGTTCCCGCTCTGGCTCGTCATCCACGGGAGCGATCATCGGGGCATCCGCGGGGAGCGCCTTGGCCAGTCGCGCCGTCGCCCAAAAGCGGCTGCCGCCGCCGGGTGTGCTGGCCGCGCCGACATCTCCGCCCATCAATATGGCCATGCGTCGCGTGATGGCGAGGCCAAGTCCGGTTCCGCCGTAGCGACGGCTGATGGTTTCATCGGCCTGTTCAAAGGCTCCGAACAGGCGGGGCAAAACGTCTGGCGCAATGCCAATGCCGGTATCTTCCACCTCAAAGCGGATCATCACCGCATCGTCCAGATCTTCAACGATGTTGAGTGAAACCGATATGCGCCCCTTGTCTGTGAACTTGATCGCGTTGCTGAGGAAGTTGAGCAATATCTGCTGAAGGCGTGTCGGGTCTCCGCGCAGCGGGCAGGGCAAGGGAGCAAGCGATACCTCAAGCGTAACGGGCTTGCCGTTCAGCCGATCACGCAGCATCGACACCGAGATCGCAATGACCTCATGAAGATCAACCGGCAAATCTTCGAGCAAAATCTTGCCAGCCTCGATCTTTGAGAGGTCGAGAACATCGCTCACGACTTCCAGAAGATGCTCGCCCGCCTGATCGACCTTGCTCACCAATTCCTTCTGCTTGGCGGTCAGATGGGTTCGGCTGAGCAGGTTGGTCATCGCAGAAATGGCATTGAGCGGTGTGCGCACTTCATGCGACAAATTGGCGAGAAACTGGCTCTTCGCCTCACTTGCCGCTTCTGCATCGCGCCGACCCTGGCGTTCGCGTAGTGAGTGTATGCCAAAGGCTAGGTTTGCGGCCATCTCCTCAAGAACCGCGATTTCCTCGATCACAAAAGCGTGCGTGTCGGCAGAATATATCGCGAAAATGCCCAGCAGCTTGTTTTCATAGATGAGGGGTAAGGAAATGCTGGACCGATAGCCGAATTTTTGTGCGGCATCGCGCCACGGAGTCATCGCCGGGTTTTCGAGAACATCCTGATTGATCTGGGTCAGGCCCGTTCTGACAGCGCGTCCTGTGGGGCCTTGGCCACTGGGATTTGCGTCATCCCAAGTGATAGGGTTGTCGCTGAGATATTCCCCCGCGCGGCCACCAACAGCTGCGACCTGAATTGATTTTTCGGCATCCTGTTGCGGAAAGCCGATCCACGCCATTACATATCCGCCCGACACTGTGACGAGACGGGCGATCTCATTCACCAACTCTGCATCATCGCGCGCGTGGGTCAACGCCATGTTGCTATCGCCCAGCAGGCGCAGCGCGCGGTTGAGCTGGATCATATCAGCTTCGCTGCGCCGCCAATTGGTAATGTCACGCGAAATGCCGAATGTGCCGTAGATGGTCCCATCAGGGCCGCGAACCGGGCCTTTGGTAGCAAGAAAGACACGCAGACCACTGGGGGTTTCCACCGATTCTTCGCGGGTTTCGGTAACGCCGGTCGCCATGAGCCTGCGATCATAGTCCGTCAGGTCGTTGGCCACGTCTTGCGAAAACAGCGCGAAATCGTCTTTCCCGATCGCCTCATTTGGAGGTAGGTGCACAAACTCTCCCGCCGCGCGATTGAAGAGTTGATAGCGTCCATCAAGATCCTTGGCGAAAATGGCGTCGTCAGAGCTTTCGGCGATGACCGTCAGCAAGCCGAGCGTGCGCAATTGCTGCTGGGTGCGTTCTGCGGCTTCACGAAAGAAGCGGCGGATGAGAAAATAGAGCAGGGCGGAGGTGATCGCCACAAAGCCCCAGCCTTTCAGAATCGCGATTTCGATCCGCGCTTCCGGGTCTTTGACGACAAGCCCTACCGCCTTGTCAGACAGGAAAATCCACAGCCCCGCGAACAGCGCATAGACAGCGACAATCTTCAGGATGGCGCAGCGATCTTTTTGCGGTTTGGTCGGAGGTGGCAATCTCGTTCCTATTCCGTTACGGCAAAGCTGCTAAAATACGATAATAACATAAAAACGGTTTGCAATCTTGCATAAAGCCTAACTGCTGCTGGCGGCGCATTTTAGCAGACCAAGCGAACGCCTATTTACGCCTGGATACCCAAGATGTGAAAGGCACCGTGCCGAACAATCGGGCATTGATTTCGCACAGAGTTGACGGCCAGTGCTGACTTCCAGCTACAAATGGTCGCGGCGATGGCCACAAGGCGGAATTCCCCACTTTTGCGCCACTTTCCATTTCACTACGGGCAATGTCGCAAAGTCCCGCCCTCATGGGGTGCATCCTTGGTGCGGTTATGCGATCAGGCCGCCATTCAAGGGCGAGAGGGTGCGACATGGCGAAGGACAACAAAATTACTTTCTACGATCTGGCGCTTTCGACAGGGGCGACGATCAGTCCCTTTGTCTGGGCGACCAAATATGCGCTCAAGCACAAGGGCTTTGACATTGAGGTGGTTCCCGGCGGGTTTACGGGCATCATGGAGCGCACGGGCGGCATGACCGAGCGGCTGCCCGCAATTGTTGATGATGGAAACTGGGTGCTCGATAGCTGGGGCATCGTGGAGTATCTCGACAGCACATATCCTGATCGTCCGGCCCTCATTCCGCATCCCAGCGTCGCAGCGACGTTGAAGGCGCTCGACCACTGGTTCTGGAACGCGGCTGTCGGCCCGTGGATGTTCTGCTTCTGTCAGGATTATCGTGATCTCTCGCTGCCGCAGGATCATGAATATGTCACCTTCAGCCGAGAGAAAATGCTGGGCCGCAAGCTGGAGGATGTTCAGGCCGGGCGCGAGAATCGGCTGCCGGGCATTTCAGCCGCGTTAGAGCCACTGCGTGCGGCGCTTGGCCAGCACGCATGGCTGGGCGGTGATGCGCCCAACTACGCTGATTATCGCATCATGGGCGGAATTCTCTTCACGGCGTCAGTCTGCAAGACGCCTGTTCTGGCAGAGGATGATCCGCTGCGGGACTGGATTGAGCGTTGCCTTGATCTTTACGGCGGCTTGGGTCGGCACCCCGGCCTCTTTCCGCTCTTCGGGCTTCAGCAGCGCGACGGTGATCCTGACCTTTTCAACCGTCAGGCAGGGCAGGGCGGCATCTACAAGCGGAACACCGGCCCTGCATCAACCCGCGCCGAAACTGAGCGCATCACCCGCCGCGATTGAGCGGGGGGCTGCGATCAGTTCGCGCCCCAGATGTGGGCCGTTTCGATATAGCCGATGCGGCCCGCAACATCGAATTTGCACCAGCCATTCATGCAATCGGTGATTTTGCCAACAACGCCCGGTTCCGCGCGCCAGACGATCTTGGCCGCAAGGGCCGGGCGCTCACGCATCGCGCGCACTTCCCCGCGCACCATGGCGGTGCGCTTGTCTGACAAGAGGTTGGCCTGCATCCAGCCTTGGGTGCCATCCGGGTCTTCAATTTTGCGCCAGCTTGGGTAGGTGGCGATGACCTTCACCGGAAGCCCGGCGCGCTGGTAGAGCCAGCTTGCGGGGAATTGCTGGCCGGGGCCGGTGCGCATCCGCGCCTTGCCGGCGCCAATGGAGCCCCAATAGGGCGTCTTGTTGTCTGCGAGCGCCGCCGTCGACGTGGCAAGTAGAGCGACAATCGAAAGGCAGGTGCGCATCCGCATCTTCAAGGTTTCTCCAAAGGATTCGAGGATCACTGTCCTTAGCCAAAAGTGGCAGGTGGCTTCAACCGATGCTTGCAGGCGTAAGGCTGCGCGCCTAGCGATGGAAGCATGACTTCACCAGATCGCCCCGCTCGCCCCAAAATCGTCGTCACGCGTGAACTGACCGATGGCGTAATGGACCGTATGGAAGAGCTGTTTGAGGCGGTGCTCAACCGCGCTGATCGTGCGTTGACGACGCACGAGCTTGAAGCTGCCGTCGCCGATGCCGATGTGCTGGTGCCGACGATCACGGATCGCATTGATGCAGCGCTGCTCCAAAAGGCGTCGCCCCGGTTGCGGATGATCGCCAATTTTGGCGTGGGGGTGGATCATATTGATCTGCACGCCTGTCGTGAGCGCAAGATCATCGTCACCAATACGCCCGGCGTGTTGACCGAAGATACGGCGGACATGACGATGGCGCTTATCCTTTCGGTCCCCCGCCGACTGGGTGAGGGCGAAAAGCTGATGCGCGCCGGGCAGTGGGATGGCTGGAAGCCCAGTGGAATGTTGGGGCACCGTGTGAATGGCAAGATACTCGGTATTGTCGGCATGGGCCGCATCGGTCGTGCGGTCGCCAAGCGCGCGCAGGGCTTTGGCATCAAGACGATCTACCATAACCGCCACCGCTTGCCTGAAAGCGTCGAGGCGGAACTTGGCGCGCGCTATGCTGATCTCGACACGCTCTTCACCCAGTCCGACATCATCTCGATCAATTGCCCGCACACACCTGACACGCACCATCTGGTCAACGCGCAGCGCCTGTCACAAATGCGGGCGGACAGTTATTTCGTGAACACGTCGCGCGGCGAAGTTGTGGACGAAAATGCGCTGATTGAGGCGCTTGAGCAGGGGCGCATCGCCGGGGCCGGGCTTGATGTCTATGCCAACGAGCCGCACGTCGATCCGCGACTTCTGCAACTTTCCAACACGGTGTTGCTGCCGCATATGGGCTCCGCCACCTATGAAGGCCGCGCGGCCATGGGTGAAAAGGTGATCGCCAATATCCGCGCCTGGGTGGATGGGCATCGCCCGCCGGATCAGGTTCTGGAAGGCTGGAATTAAGGACAGGCTTTCTACCAAGCCCGTTGGGGCTGAGCTTGTCGAAGCCCTGTCCTTGAGTTTTGGTGCACAGGTGAAGAACAGCCCTTCGACAAGCTCAGGGCAAACGATGCGGTAAAAGCCGGTTTCAGTTTAAATCAAACGCTCGCCAGCGCGTCGAACAGGCGTTTGCCGTCTAGGGCGCCATGCGCGGCTTCGCTCATGCGTTCCGGGTGGGGCATCATGCCCAGCACATTGCCAGCTTCGTTGAGAACGCCTGCGATGTTGCGTGCCGAGCCGTTGACCTCTTCGGCATAGCGGAAGGCCACGCGGCCTTCGCCTTCGAGCCGATCGAGCGTTGCGGCATCTGCAAAATAATTACCGTCATGATGCGCGACGGGAATCGTGATTTCTTCATCAGCGGCATAGCGGCTGGTGAAGGCGGACTGGCTGTTGGCAACGCTCAGCTTAACATCGCGGCAGACGAAGGAAATGCCCGCATTGCGCATCAGCGCACCGGGGAGAAGCCCGGTTTCGGTCAGAACCTGAAAGCCGTTGCAAATGCCGAGAACATAGGCCCCCTTGGCGGCGCTTTCCGAAACGGCGCGCATCACGGGCGATTGGGCGGCCATCGCGCCTGAGCGCAGATAGTCTCCATAAGAAAAGCCGCCGGGAACGCCAATCAGATCAATGCCATCGGGCAGCTGCGTTTCACGGTGCCAGACCATGTGCGGCTTGTGGCCGGTTGCCTGCTCAAATGCAACGGCAAGGTCACGGTCGCAGTTTGAGCCGGGAAAGACGATGACGGCGGTCTTCATGGTCAGGCGCGCTCGATCCGGTAGTTTTCCATGACGGTGTTGGCGAGGAGCTTCTTGCACATCTCTTCAATTTCCGCGTCGGTCGTGCCGTCGGCGAGATCGAGTTCGATCATCTTGCCCGCCCGCACATCGTTGACGCCGTCAAAGCCCAGGCCTTCAAGCGCATGATGGATCGCCTTGCCCTGCGGATCCAGAACACCGTTCTTGAGCGTGATGGTGACGCGGGCTTTCATCGCGGGCGAGTCCTTCAAAAATCTGTGAGTGCGGCGCCTATGCCCGCGCGACGGGCGAAGGGCAAGTTCATGTTTTATTAGTGCCACCATGCAAAGATGGATGCTAGGCTGTTTCAACGACTTGTTTCACGAAGGTAGTTGCCGTGGGTGGTTTGGCGCTGGCGATGTTCATCGCCCTGTTCGGTTTCGGAGACAAATGGCTGGGCTGGCCAGAGAGTGACTCGCATATCCAGCTGGGGCTGTTTCTGGCCTTTATTCTCGGCATCATCTGTGGATACCGCACGGCAAGCTGACGTGCTTATCCCGCCGCACTGTTCCCGCAGGTTGAGCAGGCCGGGTCTTTCGGAAGACGGATCGCGCGCATCGTCAGGTCCAGTCCGTCGATAATCTGTAATTTGCCCGCCTGATCCTGCCCAAAGCCGGTGACGACGCGAATGGCCTCCATCGCGGCCATGCTGCCCATCATGCCGACCATCGCGCCGAGCACACCGACATCTGAGCAACTGTCGCAGTCCTCTGCATCATGCGCATCGCCCACAAAGCAGCGGTAGCACGGCTTATCTGCCTCCCAGCCCCTGAATGTGCCAATCTGCCCGTGAAATTGCCCGATGGCCGCAGAAACGAGCGGAACCTGCGCAGCATTGGCAGCATCGGCTATGCTTAGCCGTGTTGCGAAATTATCTGATCCGTCAATGACGACATCCACCCCATCCAACAATGTGGCCGCATTGTCGCGGGAGACACGCGCGGCGATGATGTTGACGTGGACGCCGGGGTTCAACGCACGAACGCGCGCCGCTGCAAGCTCCGCCTTGGGGTGGCCGATGTCGGCGGTGGTGAACAGCACCTGCCGTTGCAGGTTTGAAAGGCTCACCACATCATCATCGACAATTGTCAGCGTGCCGACGCCGGCTGCTGCAAGATAGAGGATCACGGGAGAGCCTATGCCGCCAGCGCCAATCACAAGCATATGCGCGGCGCTGATCTTCATCTGGCCCGCGCCGCCAATATCGCGCAGCACAATATGACGGGCGTAACGGTCAAGCTCTTCGTCGGTCAGGCTCATACTCCGGTCGAGCCGAACCCGCCTGCGCCGCGCGCGGTATCGTCAAGGCTGTCGACCGCCACGAAAATCGCCCTCTGCACGGGCGCCGGAACCAGTTGGGCAATGCGGTCGCCACGCCGAACGGGGAAGGGCGCGTCACCCAGATTGGCAAGGATCACCTTCACTTCGCCGCGATAATCGCTGTCGATCGTGCCGGGCGTGTTGAGGCACGTGATACCGTGCTTCAACGCAAGGCCAGAGCGCGGGCGAACCTGCACCTCATATCCTTCGGGAATGGCCATCGCAAAGCCGGTGGCGACGGCGTGGCGCGCGCCGGGAGCGAGATCGAGATCTTCGGCGGCAACCACGTCCATCCCCGCCGCCCCGGTGGTCGCGTAAGCGGGCATGGGCAGACCATCACCATGCGGCAGGCGTTGCAGGGCAATCGAAATGTCAGATAAGCGCATCAGCAATCTTTTCGGCAAGTTTTCGGGCGATTTCGGTCTTGTCCATCCGGTCCCAGCTGTCGGTGCCGCCTGCCGAAATCAGGTGGACGCGGTTCTGCTCGCCGCCCATCTTGTCGATGGACACATCATTGGCGACAATCCAGTCGCAGCCTTTGCGGAGCCGCTTGGCGGTTGCGTGTTCGATGGCGGTTTCGGTTTCTGCCGCAAAGCCCACCACAAGCTTGGGGCGTGCGGCGGAGGCGCAGAGATTGGCAAGAATGTCGGGGTTTTTCTGCCAGTTGAGCGCAGGAGGCCCGGCTTCCTTCTTCAGCTTTTGGGGAGAGGCGTCGACGCGCCAATCGGCAACGGCGGCAACCATAACGGCGGCATCGGCAGGAAGGGCCGACGTTACAGCCGCTTCCATTTCGCGTGCTGACTCAACATCAATACGGTTCACGCCCGCAGGCGTCAGCAGATTTACGGGGCCTGCCACCAGCGTTACCCGCGCGCCAGCTTCAGCCAAGGCGCCTGCAATGGCAAATCCCTGTTTGCCGGAAGAGCGGTTGGCGATGACACGCACCGGATCAATTGGCTCGTGTGTGGGGCCTGCTGTAACGATGATATGCTTGCCAGAGAGGCGATGCGATGAGGCCGGGCTGGAGAGGCGGTCCATGATCGCTGCTGCAATTGCCTCCGGCTCAGGTAGACGACCGGGGCCGAACTCGCCGCACGCCATTGCGCCTTCATTAGGTTCAAGCACGGTGATGCCATCGGCACGTAGCGTGGCGACATTGCGCTGCGTTGCCGGGTGCAGCCACATCCGCACATTCATGGCAGGGGCAGCGAGAACCGGCTTGTCAGTGGCGAGCAACAACGTAGTCGCCAGATCATCGGCGATGCCAGCAGCCATCCGTGCCATCAGATCAGCGGTCGCCGGGGCGACGACGACAAGATCCGCCTGCCTCGAAAGCTGGATATGGCCCATCTCGGCTTCGTCCTTGAGGTCGAACAGATCGGTATAGACCTTGTCTTCGCTCAAGGCGGCAAGGGCCATCGGGGTCACGAACTTCTGTCCTGCCGAGGTGACGACACAGCGTACCGAGGCACCTTGCTTGCGGAGCAGGCGAATGAGTTCGCACGATTTATAGGCAGCGATGCCGCCGCCAACGATGAGAAGAATACGCTTGCCGTTCATGAGATCGGCTCTTTGCCCCTAGTCAGCCTTTGAGTCCAGTTGATGCGGCCAGATGGCGGCGCGCAGATCACCAAAAGCGCGCGGCAGAAACACCAGGCCGAGCGCAAAGACGGGCGTTATCATCAGCCCCCAATAGAAATTGCTGGGGCGGCCAAGCAGCATGAACATCAACCCATAGCCAAGAAACAGCAGTGCGCCGAACAGTCCGGTGCGCGATTTCCATGAAATCCAGCCGAACAGCGACAAGACGGTGAGGATCGCCGAAATCCAGTCCGGCAATGCCCGCACAGGTCCTGTCATATGCATGAAGCGCAAAAATTCTGGCCAGCCGCCAAGCGAGGCCCAGCCGGGTGAGTGCGGATCGCCGGGAAGAACAACGGCAGCGGCCTCGCGGGCATGAAGCCACATCCCGCCAGCAAAGATGAGCGCGAGCGCCCCCCATGCGGCCGACTCGTTCCAGCGGCGGGTAAACAGGGCGAACGCCGCCATGAGCAGCACAAAGGGAAGCGCAAGCTCTCTGAGCGCGAGCGCGCAGGCGGCCATAAAAAGGCTCGGCCACCAGCGATCTTGCCGATGCAGCGCCATCGACAATGCCAGAAGCGTGCCCGCCCAGAATTCGTGGAGTTGAACGTGCCGGTTTGAAACGGCAACGGCCAGCCCGGCGATCACAAGAAGCGCGCCTTGAACACGCCGCCCTGGATCAACAAAGGTGCCTGCGAGGCGCGCCCACCAAGCATAGAGCGTACCCAGCACCAACAGCCAGCGCAGCGTCATCATGCCTGAAGGTCCGGCATAGGCCGTCAAATAGGCGAAGGTCGGCAGGCGGAAGGTGAGGAACGGCTTGAGCGGATAATCACCCTTGCGCAATTCATCGGCCGCAACTGGGTAATAGCTTTCGCCCTGCGCTACACGGGTGGAAATAGCGCGGTAGAGCGCAAGGTCCGCATCCTTCTTCACCGCCGTTTGCTGCGCCAGCTTGAGATGCGCGGGAGACGGCTCCCACAGGCTCACGGTCATCACAATGGCAAACAGCGCCAGCACGGCGAGTGCAGCGCGGCGCGGCAGCCCTGCGAAGCGAGACGCTTCGGACCTCATTTTCGCCAAGTAAGGACAGACGATGCCGCGAAGTTCCAGACAGCGCCGACAACAACACCGGCAAGCCCTGCGACCCACCAGCGGCTGTCCTGCCCATTCATCCACGTGCCGATGCCAATATTGGCGAGTGCGCCAACCGAGCAGACAGCATAGAAGGAAAGCAGGCCGCGAACCATCTTCCACCCAGTAAGGCGTCGGTCGCGGTAAGTGAAGAGATTGTTGAGCGCAAAGTTGAAGGCAATTGCGGCGATAACTGCAACAACCTCAGCAGGCAGAAAGGCGCTGCCAAGGCGCAGGGAAGCGCCGAGCACGCCCAGATGGACGCCCACGCCAAGTCCGCCGACGAGCAGGAAGGCAAGCAGGCGGACGGGCACGACGCGACCGATGCTCTTGTCGGCAAGGAGCGAGAGATATTCAGCGGCGATCAGGGCGCCTGCCTTGCTGTCGCCTGCCACGCGGGTGCGGAAACGATAAGGCACTTCAGCAATGCGCGGGCGCGCGGGCAATGAGGCGACGATATCAAGCAACACCTTGAAGCCAATGGCCGAAAGGCGCGGCATTGCCGCCATCAGCGTTTCGCGACGAATGGCAAAAAAGCCGCTCATCGGGTCAGACATTGGTGCTTTGAGCACGAACTGGCCGATCCGCGTGGCGACGCGCGAGACGGCGTGGCGGCTTTCATCCCATTCGCCCACGCTGCCGCCATCGGCATAGCGGGTGCCAATCGCAATATCGGCACCGCCCCCTGCAATTTCGCGCACAAGGCGGGGGAGGATGGTTTCGTCATGCTGCATATCGCCATCGATAACGGCGAGGATTGGCGCGCAAGTCGCCAGCATCCCTTCAACCACCGCGCTTGAAAGACCACGCCGCCCGATGCGCTGGACGATGCGGACGTGGATGTCGTGGCGGCCAATCTGGCGGACAAGATCAGACGTTCCATCGGGCGAATTGTCATCGACAAAAACCGCTTCCCAATGGCAATCGGCAAGCGCAATCGCGAGCTTTTCAAGCAGCGGGCGCACATTGGCGGCTTCATTGAATGTCGGGATGATAACAGCGAGTTCAAGCGGACGCGCGGTTATTGCGCGGGCGTCTTCAACGATCAGATTTTCATGCAACACGCGCGCGAATTCCTTGCCCTCGTTCCGCTTGGGGAACGTGCGGTCCGGGCTAGCGCGGTTTGGTTAAAATGAAGTTAGGGCGTGAAGGGCTGCGACCAGTCCACCGCCTGCAAGTGCTGCCAGTGCATAACGCCACCAGCCGCTTGGGCGCACCTCTACGTCAGGCAGCGGTGGAAGCGGCGGGGCGGCGCCGGGGGGCGGATAATGCGCATCGACCCGGCGGAGCAGGTCCGGCAGGCTCGCAAGCGTGCGCACGCCGCGCAGAATGCTGTCGGCAAGCCGGGCTTCTGGGCCAAGCTCGTCGCGCAGCCATTGCTCCACAAAGGGGCCAGCGGCGTCCCACATATTGATTTCAGGATCGAGCGAGGAGGCAACGCCTTCCACCATCACCATCGTCTTTTGCAAGAGCAGCAGATGCGGCTGCGTCTGCATATCAAACTCGCGGGTGATGGCGAAAAGGCCGTCGAGCATATTGCCGACGCTGATGTCCTTTACGGCAGCGCCGCGAATTGGCTCGCCTACAGCGCGCAGTGCAGTCGCGAACTCATCGACATTGTGGTGGGCAGGCACATATTGCGCCTCGAAGTGAATCTCTGCCACCCGGCGATAGTTGCCGGTGATAAGACCGTAGAGGATTTCCGCGAGCCAGATGCGCGCCTGACGGTTGATGCGGCCCATGATGCCAAAGTCGATGGCGGCGATCCGCCCGTCACGCAGCACGAACAAATTGCCCTGATGCAAGTCAGCATGGAAAAAGCCGTGCGTGATTGCTTGCGTAAGGAAGGTGCGCACCAGCGTGCGCGAAATATGGCTGAGGTCAAGCCCGGCTTCGGCCAGCGCCTGCCGGTCAGTCAGCTTGATGCCGTCAATCCAGTCGAGCGTCATCACACGGCGGCTGGTGCGTTTCCAGTCGATGGCGGGAACGAAATAGCCGTCCTCGGCACTCATCATCGCGGCCAGCTCGGAAGCAGCGGCGGCTTCGCGGCGCAGATCAAGCTCGCGCATCGTCCACTGGCGGAAGGTGGCGATCACCTCTCGTGGGCGCAGGCGGGCCAGTTCTCCACCGCGTGCGGCTGCATGGGCGGCAATCCACTCATAGGTGTCGATGTCGCTCGTAAACTTCTCGTCGATGCCGGGGCGCAAGACCTTTACGGCAACGGAGTGCCCATCGGTTGTAACGGCCTTGTGGACCTGCGCGATTGAGGCAGAGCCAACCGGATCTGGATCAATCGAGGCGAACAGCGTCTCGATAGGGGCATCGAGCGATTGCTCAATGGCGGCGCGCACCTTGGCGAAGGGCAGGGGAGCAAGCGTGTCTTGAAGCCGTAGCAGATCATGCGCGGCTTCTTCGCCCACCAGATCGGGCCGGGTGGCCAGCGTCTGCCCAAGTTTGACGGCGGCCGGGCCGATCTTCTCGAAAGCGCCCGCATAATCGGGCTGGGCGGGCAGAAAAGCGCCCAGCCGCGCAAGGCGTGCGATGCGGCGGAAGGCCATGGGTGTTGTCGGGCTGCGCTCAAGCCCCAAGAGCGCGCCGTGACGCGCCAGCGTGCGGCCCCATTTGAGGAGCCGCCAGAAATGGACGAGGCGCGAGGTCAAATCTTCCAGCCGCTGTGAATGGCGACCAGGCCACCAAGAATCGGCTCGACGCGCGTCTGCACAAAGCCAGCATCCTCGATCATGCGTCTGAATTCAGGCATGGGCGGGAAGCGGCGGATCGATTCGATGAGATAGCGATAGCTTTCCTCATCATCGGCAATCAGCTTGCCGACCTTGGGGACGATCTTGTGGGAGTAAAAGTCATACACGTCCGAAAAGCCGGGCCAGGTCGTCGTCGAAAATTCGAGGCAGAAAAAGCGCCCGCCGCGCTTCAAAACGCGGTGCGCCTCCTTCAAGGCCAAGTCGATGCGCGTCACGTTTCTGATGCCAAAGGCGATGGTATAGGCATCAAAGCTGCTGGAATCGAACGTCAGCGTTTCGGCATTTTGTTCAGACCAGCTCAGCCCGCCAATCTCGCGCTCGGCGGCGCGTTCCATGCCGACGGCCAGCATATCGGGGTTGATGTCTGACACGGTAACGAGCGCGCCCTGCGCCTGCATCCGAAAGGCGATGTCGCCTGTGCCGCCTGCCATGTCGAGGATCATCTCGCCGGGGCGCGGCTTCACGAGACGCACAAAACGATCCTTCCAAAGCCGGTGCATCCCGCCCGACATGGCGTCGTTCATTACGTCATAGCGGCGGGCGACGCTGGAAAAGACCGCGCCCACACGCTCGGTCTTTTCTTCAGGAGAGACTTCTTCATAGCCAAAGGAAACAGTATCGCTCATAGGCCGAGCCTCTAGC
>CALMVA010000068.1 GCA_937873035.1 uncultured Sphingomonadaceae bacterium
GCCAAAACCTCCTCCCGTCATGCCAGCGAAGGCTGGCATCTCATGCACCCAACCCGACCAGACCCCAGCCTGCGCTGGGGTGACGCGATGTGTGAGGACGGCCCGAATACGGCGCTCTGAACACCGCGCCCGAAGCGTGCCGCAGGGCAGGCATCACGCACGACAGACAAAAAAAAAAAACCCCGGTGCATATTTGCACCGGGGCCAGGCAACCTCCCCTTGAGGTTTCGGTTCAGAACTTGAAGCCGGCAGCGATACCGTAGCGGCGCGGTTCAAGCGTGAAGATGTTGGTGAACAGACCAGAGGACTGGTCGGTCACATACAAACCCGTGATCGAGCTGCTGTTGAAGATGTTCTGAATGTAACCACGGACGAACCAGCGATCATCACGGCCATTCAACTGGACCTGGGCATTCGCTTGCGAATAGCCGTTGATCTTGTTGACGCGGCTGTTGAAGATATTGCCGTAGCTGTCACCCGTGTAGGTCAGGTCGACACGCGGAACCACACTCATGCCGTTCGACAGTTCAGCGGTATACTGGGTGCCGATCGAGAACTTGTAGTTCGGGGCCTGCGGAAGCGCATTGCCCTTCACATTGACGGGAACACCCGCGTTCAGAACCGAGATGCCGCCAAAGGCAGTGCCGACCGGGCCGGCAGCCTGAGCCGCAAGCACCGAGCAGATGCCGAATGCGCCATTCGCGCTCAGACCGCTGTTCGGGCCGAAGCTCGTCGGCCCTTGGAGGCCCAGCGATGGGTTGATTGCCGCGACAAAGCCGTTGACGCCAGCAACGCTGCCTGAGTTGGAGACAACCGCGCAGTTCGAGCCGTTGGTGATGTCCTTGATGATGACAGCATCCGCACGGCCGCCCGACGGATCACGCGGGTTGGTGAGGCGATCACCCGAGTCGCCAGCCTTGGTCTTGAGATAGCTGGCACCCATGTTGATAGCCCATTCACGCGTCGGGCGAATGATGCTTTCAAGTTCGATGCCGTAGATGGTCGCATCGATATTGTCGTTGACCGAGGTGCGGGCGACGATGCGGCTCAGCTGAAGGCTCGAATAGCTGTAGTAGAAAGCCGTAGCGTTGAACGTGAACTTGCCATTGGCGAACACATTCTTCGAGCCGATTTCATAAGCATCAACCGATTCCGGGGCGAAGGCTTCCGACACCGAGAAGACCGGGCTGAGCGGCGGGTTGATACCGCCCGACTTGTAGCCGCGCGAGTAGGAGGCATAGATCAGATTGTCTTCGCTCAGCTTCCAGTCGAGCACAGCGCGACCGGTGAACTTGTGGAAGCCAACATTGCGCTCCTGCCACAGTTGATTACCCGCAATGCCCGGGTCGGCATCAAAGCTGCCGACATAAGGCGACGAGAAGGCGTCAGTTGAGGTATAGGGCGTGAGGAAGCTGGCCAGCGTGGTGCGCGCGCGGACGAACTTTTTGTCGTTATTGTAGCGCAGACCCAAGGTCAGCTTCACGCTGTCGCTGAACTCGTAATAGGCTTCACCGAAAAGGCCATAGGACTTGACGCGCAGATAGTCTGAATTGTTCCGGTAGAACGGCGTGCCGAGATAGGATGGCGGAATGTCATTGGCGGTGCTGGCGTCGGTGCGCGTGCCGAAGCTGGTGAACGAACCGAGGATGCCCGTGACATAGTCGATGCCGAACGAGTTAATGAAATAGCTGTTTTCGGTCAGCTTCGAGTCGACATAGATGCCGCCGAGCAGGAAGTTGAACTTGCCGTCCAGATCTGAGGTGATGATCGCCTCTGCCGACCAGTCTTTGCTGTACGAGGTCGAACGGTCAAAGTCTTGCGGCGTGGCCGAGCAAACCTTGTGCCCGCCATAAGAACCCGTACCGGTATATTCGGCGAGCGAGGTGCAGAGATTGCCTGTCGGGCCATTGGGCATGATCGCCGCCGCCATTGGCGACAGATACGACGCAAGCAGCGCGCCGCCGGCGCCACCGGCGAGAGCCGCGAGCGTGTTGAGGCCTGTTGCATAGCCCGCGCGGTTCTGGACCGAGAGGTTATAATCCTGCGAGGAATCAACCTTGGCGGTGTGATAGAAGCCGGTCAGCTGAACGTTGATCTTGCCCAGCTCCTGGTTGATGCGCGCCTGATATTGCGATTCCGACGTGAAATAGGTCGGCATATGATCGGTGTTTACGACGCGCGGATCGGCCGGGTTCACAACGCCCGAATAAGCGTCGGGACCGTAGAGGCTGCCAAGGCCAAGGCCGCTGGGGATGCCGTTTACGGTGAGGAATTCACGCGAGCTGAGCGTGCCGACAAAGGTCGAGTTGGCATTGGTCATGCCATATTCGCGCGCATTGGGCAGACAGCCGAGAACCCCGGTGGGGTCGCGTTGGCACATCTGCTTCTGGATGCGCATACGGTTGTCGTTTTCGCGGAAATAATAGGCCGACAAATCAACCGTGGTGCTGTCGGTCGGCTCCCAGCGCAACGAACCGCGGACCGCATACATATCGCGGTCATCCATCTTGGTGTTGTTATAAACGTTGGTCGTGTAGCCGTCGCGCTTCATGTAGAAGCCCGCGACACGCGCGGCCAGCGTAGAGCCAATCGGCACATTGACCATGCCCTTGGCTTTGATCTGGTTATAGTTGCCGTAATCGACTTCACCCGACGCCTTGAAGGCAGTCATGTCGGGGCGAACGGGAATGAAGTTGACCACGCCCGACGTCGCGTTGCGACCAAAGAGCGTGCCCTGCGGGCCGCGCAGAACTTCCACGCGTTCAAGATCGAAGAACTCGGTTTCGAACAGGCGGGTGCCGAGAAGCGGCGTGCCATCGAGGTGGATTGCGGTTGCGCTGTCGCACGACACGCCGACGCAAAGGTCGCCGATACCGCGGATGGTGAAGCTGGAGCTGGTGAAGTTGCCCATGGTGAAGGTGACGTTCGGCAGGGTGAGCTGAAGATCGCTCGAATTCTTGATCTGCTGCTTTTCAAGCGATTCCGCGGAGAAGGCCGAAACCGCGATCGGAACCTCTTGCAGGCTCTGCGCCTGACGTTGGGCGGTAACGATGATTTCATCGTTGTTGACCGCATTGTCGTCCGCCTGCGCGGTCTGTGCCAGGGCCGGCGATGCCATCAACATGGCAAAAGCAGAGACACCCGTGACGTAGAATTGCTTCATATTCCCCATCTCCCATACATAATGCCGGTTTGCCGGCTTCTCGCGCAATTTACGCTTGTCGGTCGCATCGTGCGTTACGATTCGCAGTCCGTCAATGGCCGAAATCGCAGCAAATCAGCGCGCTTGGCGCTTCTGGTTGACGTTCAGGTCAACTTTTCACCAGTTGACGCAAGGGAAACCGCGCCTCGCGCACCCGTGTTGCGATTTTGCACCACCAAAGAAAGGATTTGCCGCACCTCACGCGCACACGCTGTATGGCCCTTGGAACAAACATCGCGTAGGGGAGCGCCGTTATGGCTGACGACAACAAGATTCCGGTGCCCGATGAAGTGGCAGCCGCAATTCGCACGCTCATCACCTGGTCGGGCGACGATCCTGATCGTGAGGGTCTTCTCGACACCCCCAAGCGCGTGGCGCGGGCGTGGAAGGAATATTGCGCAGGCTATGGCGAAGACCCGGCGCTCCATTTGTCGCGTACCTTTGAAGAGGTTGGCGGCTATGATGAAGTCGTTGTTCTGAAGGACATTCCCTTTCAGTCGCACTGCGAGCACCATATGGCGCCCATCGTCGGCAAGGCCTCGATCGCCTATTTGCCGCGTGATCGCGTTGTCGGCATCTCGAAGCTGGCGCGCGTGCTCCATGGCTTTGCCCGCCGCCTTCAGGTGCAGGAACGGCTAACCGCAGAAGTCGCCAAATGCATCTGGGACAATCTCCACCCGCATGGCGTGGCGGTGGTCATCGAAGCGACGCATGGCTGCATGACCGGACGCGGCGTGCGCACGCCGGGTGTCGCCATGACGACGAGCCGCCTGCACGGCTGCTTCCTTGATGACCCGCGCAGCCGCAAGGAAGTGATGAGCCTGATGGGCTATTAAGCCCTGCACACCCGGCTCTAGCGATCGGGCAGATTGTCGAGCGTGCGGCGAATTTCCTGCACGACGCGCAGCGTCGTGCGCAAATCTTCCATGCCGATGCCTTCGATGAACTGCTCCACCTCCGGCTTGATCTCGGCAAGCGCCTGTGCGTGCGCCTCGCGCCCCACATCCGTGATTTCAACCCAGTGGTCGTCATTCGTGTCAACGACAGGCGTAGTCGAGAGCATATCACGAGCAACGAGCGTCGACACTTTTTCCGCCATATACTCATCGCTGTCCTGAAACGCCCAGGCGAGCAGCGACAACCGCTCGCGCGGCACGCCATTGCGGATGAAATGCCCCAGCAGTCCGAACTGGCCGGTTGTCATGCCCGCAGGGGTCGCCCGGTCATAACGGTTGCGCAACAGATGCTCGACAATCGCCATCTCGGTAAAGAGATGCAGGACCGTGCGTTCATCATTGGGCGTATTCATCGCGTGCTCTTGATCCCCTAATCGTCGACGCCGCTTTGCCCGGTTGGGCCGTTGTCGGCCGAGCTGCTACCGAATGGTGCAGGCCGGATCGAGACGGAAGTCGAGATATTTGTCGACCGACCCCATAAGGTCCGTCATCTCATTCTCGAAAAAGTGATTTGCGCCCTTAATCTCATCATGATGGATCGTGATGTGGCGCTGCGTGCGCAGCTTATCGACCAGCTTCTGGACGGCGCCCGCCGTTACCACTTCGTCCGACGTGCCCTGAATGAGGATGCCCGATGAAGGGCATGGCGCGAGGAAGCTGAAATCATACATATTCGCCGGCGGCGCAATTGAGATGAAACCACGAATCTCCGGGCGACGCATCAGCAACTGCATCCCGATGAGCGCACCAAAACTGTAGCCCGCCACCCAGGTCTGCTGCGCTTCGGGATGGATGGACTGCACCCAGTCAAGCGCCGCTGCCGCGTCAGACAGTTCGCCAATCGCATTGTCGAACGTGCCTTCGCTGCGGCCAACGCCACGGAAGTTGAAGCGCAGCGTGGCAAAACCGCGCCGCACGAACGTCTGGTAGAGCGCCTGCACGATACGGTTGTTCATCGTCCCGCCCGCTTTGGGGTGGGGGTGAAGGATCATCGCAACGGGTGCGCGGGGGCGCGGTCCGGGGTTGAAGCGGCCTTCAAGACGGCCTTCGGGTCCGGGAAAAATGACTTCAGGCATAGGTCTCGCACAAGAAAAACGTGAATGGGAGCGGCGCAGGCTTTGCGCCTTGGTCGCGGCCTATATAGGAAGAGGGACCGATTTCGCAATCTTTTGGGTGGGACCGTGCCGGAACGCCTCTATCTCGACCATGCCGCGACCACGCCGATGCTGCGCGTGGCCCGCGATGCCGTGGCCAGCGCGATGGAAAACTGGGCCAACCCCTCCTCGCCCCATGCCGAAGGACGCGCGGCGCGTGCGGCGCTTGAAGAGGCGCGTGCGCGGATCAAGGCGGCGCTCGGCTGGACGCATGAGCTGATCTTCACGAGCGGGGCGAGCGAGGCGATTTCCATCGCCCTTGCGCGCACCACGGGCGATGCAACGCTCGTTTCCGCCGTTGAACATGATGCCGTCCACCGGGTCGCGCCTGAGGCTTATGCGCTGCCCGTATCAGCCGACGGGCTGGTTGCGCGCGATGCGCTCTATGGCAGACTATCAGCACTGGGCGCGCGCCGCCCGCTTGTTGCCATCCAACACGCCAACAATGAAACCGGCGTCCTCCAGCCGCTCGACACATTGGGGCAAGCGGTGCGCGACAAGCACGGCATCTTCTTTGCCGATTGCGCACAAACGGCGGGCAAGCTGCCCTTGCCCGACGCAGACCTGATCGCGGTTTCAGCCCATAAGCTGGGCGGGCCACCGGGCATAGGCGCGCTTCTGGTGCGCGACCTTGGCACGATCACGCCATCAGGCGGGCAGGAAAAAGGCTATCGCCCCGGCACCGAGAATCTGCCCGGCGCGATTGGCTTTGCAGCCGCCGTGGAAGCCGGGCGCGGCTGGATGTCGCGCGCAGCGGACCTGCGCCAGCATCTTGACGCCGCGATTGAGGCCGCAGGCGGTCAGGTGGTGGCCAAAGGCGCAGAGCGCATCCCCACCATTGCCAGCTATCAGATGCCCGGCAAGGCGGCGTCGGTACAGCTTATCCAGTTCGACATGGCGGGCATTGCGGTATCGGCCGGCAGCGCCTGTTCTTCGGGCACGCTCAAGACAAGCAGGGTGCTGGGCGCCATGGGCCGCGACGTGCAGGAGGCCGCCGAAGTGATCCGCGTCAGCTTTGGCCCCGAAACGAGCCGCGCCGACATTTACCGCTTCATCGAGACATGGCAGCGCATCCGGGGATGAGCGTTTATCTCGACTATCAGGCGACGACCCCGCTCGCCCCTGAGGCGCTGGCGGCGATGCAGCCCTGGCTGGCAGACAAATTCGCCAACCCCCATTCTCCGCACCGTCCCGGCAGAGAGGCCGCCGCCGCGGTGGAAGTGGCGCGCGAGGCGGTGGCGGCACTGCTCCCGCCGGGCGGCCGCGTTTATTTTACCAGCGGCGCAACCGAGGCGCTCAACTGGGCATTGCGCTGCGCCGGGCATGGCGGCGGCATTTCCCTTCCAGAAACAGAACACGCCGCCGTGCGCGATACAGCACTTTGGCTGGGCACTCAGGGCCGCAAGGTCGCGCTTCTGGGCGTTGATGCCGAAGGGCTTGCCTCCCCGCATCCGCCGCTCGCGCCGGGCACAGCCATGGTCGCCGCGATGCTCGTCAACAACGAGATTGGCGTCATCCAGCCCATCGCCGGGCTGGCAGAACAGGCGCACGCGGCAGGCGCGCTCTTTTTGTGCGATGCCGTGCAGGGTTTTGGCCGGATGCCCATTCCCGATGGGCCAGACCTGATTGCGGTGAGCGCACATAAGATCCACGGCCCCAAGGGCATCGGCGCGCTCTGGGTGCGCGAGGGCGTCTCGATTGAACCGCTGCTCCACGGCGGCGGACAGGAAGGCGGCCTGCGATCTGGCACGCTCTCCCCCGCGCTGTGCGCAGGCTTTGGTGCCGCCGCCCGGCTGGCAGCCGCGCGCATGGCCGATGAGGCCGCACACGTCGAAAAACTATGGGCCATCGCCAATGCCGAACTGCCGACGGGCTGGGCGATCAACGGCTCCACCACGCACCGCTACCTCGGCAATTTCAACATCCGGCATGATGGCGTCGATGTTGCCCGGTTGATCTCGGACTTGCGCGACATTGCCTTTTCCGCGGGCTCGGCCTGTGCCAGCGGATCGGGCCGCCCCAGCCATGTGCTGCGCGCACTTGGCCTGAGCGATGCGCAAGCCCGCTCTTCCATCCGCATCGGCTTTGGCCGCTACACGACCGAAGACGCGTTGCGCCGCGCGCTCCAGCGGATATTCCAGTCGGCACAACAACAACGGACGATGGCATGATTCGGATACGCTTCATCGGCGCGGACGGCGAGAAGGTGACGGAGGCACAGGCCCCGGCAGGCCAGTCGCTGCTGGAAGCAGGCCAGGCCTGCGGCCAGCCGCTGGAAGGCACGTGCGAGGGCCAGATGGCCTGCTCCACCTGCCATGTCATCGTCGAGGCGGATTGGTTCGACAAGCTCGCCCGCGCGACCGAGGACGAGGAAGATATGCTCGATCTGGCGGCCCATGCCACGCGCCACAGCCGCCTTGCCTGCCAGATCCTGCTCGATGAGACGCTCGACGGGCTCACCGTGCGCATCCCGCCTGAAAGCCGGAATATGCAGGGCCGCTAGCGCCGCCCCCCTTGCCCTTTAGGCCAAGCATCGCCATATGCGCGGCGGGAGTCGGGCGGACGAGGTCTTCGCCAACCTGGTCAGGTCCGGAAGGAAGCAGCCACAACGAATTCGCCGCGGGTCGTTCCGGCTCCCACCATCGCGGCATGACTATCCCTTCGACAATCGCCGCCACCGCGCCTATCAGTGCGCTCATGTCCGACGACACCGAAATGCACGACGACGAAGGCCCCGGCTTCGACATGGGTGAACCGCCGCAGCCCGCCAAAGCGCAACCGCAAGCGGCGCAGGCCTATCGCGTGCTGGCGCGCAAATATCGTCCGCAACGCTTTTCCGAGTTGATCGGGCAGGATGCAATGGTGACGACGCTTGGCAACGCCATCAAGCGCGGGCGGCTGGCCCATGCCTTTTTGCTGACCGGGGTGCGCGGCGTCGGCAAGACATCGACCGCGCGGCTCATCGCCAAGGCATTGAACTGCGTCGGCCCCGATGGACAGGGCGGCCCGACGATTGACCCCTGCGGCGTGTGCGAGCCGTGCCGGGCGATTGCAGAAGGCCGCCATATCGACGTGATCGAGATGGACGCCGCCTCCAATACCGGCGTCGATGATGTGCGCGAAATTATCGAGGCGGTGCGCTACGCCGCCGTTTCGGCGCGCTACAAGGTCTACATCATCGACGAAGTCCATATGCTGACCAAGAACGCGTTCAACGCGCTTTTGAAGACGCTTGAGGAACCGCCGCCGCACGTGAAGTTCCTCTTTGCGACCACCGAAATCCAGAAGGTGCCCGTCACCGTGCTGTCGCGCTGCCAGCGTTTCGACCTGCGCCGGATCCCGGCCGACCTGCTCGCCAGCCATTTTGCAAAAGTGTGCGCAGCCGAAGAGGTTTCGGCAGAGCCTGAAGCGCTCGCGCTTGTGGCGCGCGCGGCGGAAGGATCGGTGCGCGATGGCCTGTCGATCCTCGATCAGGCCATCGCCCATGCCGATATGGAAGGCGCGGGGCTTGTTTCGGGCGATCAGGTGCGCGCGATGCTGGGCCTGTCAGACCGGGGGGCAGTGCGCCGCCTGTTCGGCTTGTTGCTCGCTGGTGATGCGCAGGCGGCGCTCGCTGCACTGCGTGACCAGCATGATCTCGGCGTCGAGCCTGCCGCGATCTTCAAGGGTCTGCTCGAAACCTGCCACGGCACCACGCTTGCCAAGGTTGGCGCACCCGCCGACCCTGCGCAGTCGGTGGAAGAGCGCGCCGATTATGATCGCTGGTCAGCGGACCTCAGCTTCCAGCTGCTCCACCGCATCTGGCAATTGCTGCTCAAAGGCCATGATGAAATCGCGCGCGCGGTTGATCCGTCCGAAGCCGCCGACATGGCGGTGCTGCGCATCATCCACGCCAGCCAGATGCCCGATCCGGGAGAACTTGCGCGGCGACTTGCCAGCGGTGCGCCGCTGGCCATGGCAGCGCCTTCAGCGCAGGCTCCCGCCGCGTCAGATGCGGCGCCTGCGGCGATCCTGCCCGCCGACTATTCGGCGATGATCGAGCATCTGGCGCAAAATGGCCGCGCCCATATGGCGCAGCAACTGCATGATTATGCGGGGCTGGTGAGCTTTGCGCCGGGCGCGCTCGCCATCCGCCCGGTCAAGCCGCTGCCAAGCGATTTCGCGCGGGATTTGGCGGCGGCCCTCAAGGCGCTGTCGGGGATCATATGGGAAGTCTCGATCAGCGATGGCGAGGCCGCGCCATCGTTGCTCCAGCAAGAGCACGCCCGCGAAGCTGCGACAAAAGAGCGTATTCTTGCGACACCGCTCGTCCGCGCCGCGTTCGAAGCCTTTCCCGAAGCCGAGCTTATCGACTATGAGGCCGCCCAACCCGGCACCGAATTGCGGAGCATTGCATCATGAAGTCGATCGATGAAATTCTGAAGATGGCCCAGAATGTTCAGACCGAGCTTGAAAAGGCGCAGGCCAATCTCGATTCCATCGAGGTCGAGGGCGCCTCAGGCGGCGGGCTGGTAAAGGTTCGCGCAAGCGCCAAGGGCCGCATCATTGGCGTCTCGATAGACGACAGCCTGATGAACCCTTCCGAAAAGCAGATGCTGGAAGATCTGGTGGCCGCCGCCTTCAATGATGCGCGGACCAAGGCCGACGCTGTCTCGTCCGAAGAAATGGGCAAGATGAAAGGCAGCATCCCGCTGCCGCCGGGCTTCAAGCTGCCGTTCTAGGCGTGTTCGGTTTTGAGGGACTCAAAACCACGCTCCAGAATGTCTGTCTTCCGCGATTTCCGAGCCGTTCGGTGTTTCCACCTCACTCGAAATCGCTCTGGGCGTGTTCGGTTTTGAGGGACTCAAAACCACGCTCCAGAATGTCTGTCTTCCGCGATCGGCCCACCACCAAATAAAAAGGGCGGCCCGGACGAACCGGACCGCCCCTTTTTTGTGCCTCTGCGCAGCGATTATGCGTAGGTCACAGCCACATTGGCGCGGCGGCGGCGCATTGCCGAGCCGACCAGGCCGAAGCCACCGAGCATCATCGCCCAGGCAGCCGGTTCCGGCACGCCATTGGGCGTGGGCGTGAAGGTGCGGATCACGAACTGCGCCGCATCGCTATTGCCCTGAACGGCTTCAAACACGCCGAGGCCGCGCAGGCCATTGCTGAAATCAGCATAGCCGGTCGAGCCGATCAACTCATCGCCATAGACCGTTGCGACATTGGGCCGATCAACGTCGATGAGCCACACGAAGCTCTTGCCAACGCCGAAATCGTTGAAGGTAAAGGCAATTGAGGTCGAGCCATCGGAAAACGCAGCAGGCCCGGTATAGCCTGTTGCAGCGGCAGACCCGCCCTGCGGGGCAAAAGCCGTGGAGTTATCAACCCCGAAGCCGCCATTCACCGTGTCGAAGCCGAACGGCGACTTGAGCGAAACGCCAAAGCCCGTCACCTTTTCACCAGCCGTCGAGGTGTTGGTGATGGTGAACGGCAGGCTGAAGGTATCGCCGTCGATCAGGAAGGTCAGGCCACCATCGGCGTGCGCCGGAGCGGCGACAGCAAGGGCGGAGAGGATGCTGGCGCTGGCCAGCGTTTTCATCATGGTTTTCATTGTAATGCAGCTCCCAGACTGAAAGTCAGTTTTTGCTGCGACCCGTGCGTCTTTTATATTTTGACTTGCACATCAGTCTTTTAGACGGAGGTTAAGACGGCAGAAAGTATAAAAACTGGCATCAATCGACTAAAACGCCCAATTTTGGCACAGTTTACCGCAAACAGGCGTCCAGCCGGTCCCGCTTTACAACGCCGATATTGGCGGCGATTCGATTGCCATGCCGACGCGTGAAGCCGCCGGGGTCGCTCGCTTCGCGCTTTTTGGGCAGCGGCAAGACGGCGGCGATGCGCGCGGCCTCAACCGGCGTCAGCCTTGAGGCATCATGGTTGAAATAACGCTGCGCGCCCGCATTGGCGCCATAGGTGCCAATGCCCGTTTCAGCGATGTTGAGATAAACCTCCATGATGCGGCGCTTGCCCCAGATATTCTCAATGAGGACCGTAAACCACGCCTCCAGCCCTTTGCGGAAATAACCGCCCCCTTGCCAGAGAAACGCATTCTTGGCGGTCTGCTGGCTGATCGTCGAGCCGCCCCGGATGCGCCCGCCGCGCTGGTTGCGCGCGAAGGCCTTTTCAATCGCTTCGCGGTCAAAGCCGTCATGCGTGCAGAATTTGCCATCCTCACCCGCAATCGCGGCACGCGCCATGTCCGGGTCCATGTCGGACAGGCTCATCCAGTCCTTGGTGAGGCCACGCCCGGCGACGACATCGCCCAGCATCGTCGCGGTAACAGGTGGCGGCACGAAGCGATAAAGGACAACCCAGACAACCGACAGGATGATGAAGCCAAGCACAGCCTTGCCAACCAGTGCGCCAATGCGGGGAAGCGAAAATGCGGAACCTTTTTGAGCCATGGCATGAGCGTTTAACGGCTTGGCGCAGCCGGGCAAGAGACGCACTCGGCATGGCCGCGCCGCCTGCGCCATTGCCCCTTGGCCCAAGCGCGGCTAAAGCCCCCGCTTTCCCGTAGCTTTGGAAGTTGTTTGCCGTGACCACGCTTTACGCCCGCTTTGCCGCGCACATCGATGCCGCGCTCGACGCTCTTGAGGCGGAGGGCATCCTTGCCGCTGGCGTCGATCGCCGAAATGTGACGGTTGAGCCGCCGCGCGATGCCAGCCATGGCGATCTGGCAACCAACGCCGCGATGGTGCTGGCAAAGCCTGCGGGCATGAACCCGCGCGTGCTGGCAGACGCACTCACAGCAAAGCTTGGCGCGCTCGATGAGGTGTCATCGGTCGATGTCGCTGGCCCCGGCTTCATCAATATGCGGCTCAGCGAAGATGCCTGGCGCAGCGAAGTCCGCATGATCGCCGACGCGGCGGACAATTATGGCCGCTCGACCATGGGCGCGGGCAAGACGGTGAACGTCGAATATGTTTCAGCCAATCCCACCGGCCCGATGCACATGGGGCATTGCCGTGGAGCCGTCGTCGGCGACGCACTTGCCTCGTTGCTTCAATATGCAGGCAACAAGGTCATCCGCGAATATTATGTGAACGACGCGGGCGGTCAGGTCGATGTGCTCGCCCGCTCGGTCCATCTGCGCTACCGCGAGGCGCTGGGCGAAGACATTGGCGAGATTCCAGAAGGACTGTATCCGGGCGCCTATCTCGTCCCCGTCGGTCACAAGCTTGCGACGCACCATGGCGACAAGTTCGTCACCGCGCCCGAAAGCGACTGGCTGGTGCTGTTCCGCGAAACGGCGGTTGCCGACATGATGGACATGATCCGCGCAGACCTGGCGCTACTCGGCATCCATCATGACGTGTTCTCGTCCGAAGCGGTCGTCCAGCGTGAAAAGAAGCCCGAAGCCGCCGAAGCCTTTCTGCGCGAGCGCGGGCTGGTTTACGATGGCGAGCTGGAAGCCCCCAAGGGCGAGGTCGATCCCGATTGGGAGCCGGTCACGCTGCCGCTCTTCCGCTCGACGCAGTTCGGCGACGATCAGGACCGGCCGATCAGGAAGTCGAACGGCAGCTGGACCTATTTCGGCGCCGACATGGCCTATCACTTCCAGAAGGCACAAAATGCCGACGCGCTCATCGACATCTGGGGGGCCGACCATGCCGGCACCGTCAAGCGCATCAAGGCCGCGGTCGAGGCGCTGACCGGCGGCACCAAGCCGTTCGACGTCAAGCTTGTCCAGATGGTCCGCCTGCTGCGCGGCGGCGAACCCGTGAAGATGTCCAAGCGCGCGGGCAATTTCGTGACGCTGGCCGATGTCGTGCGCGAAGTGGGCAAGGATGTCGTCCGCTTCACCATGCTCACCCGCAAGGCCGATGCGCAGATGGACTTCGACTTTGCCAAGGTTGTCGAAGCCTCGAAGGACAATCCCGTATTCTACGTGCAATATGCCCATGCACGCATCTGCTCGTTGAAGCGCAAGGTGGCCGAAGCGGGGATCGACGCGGGCACGCCCGATCTCTCGCTGCTCGACGCGACCGATCTTCAGCTGGCGCAGCTTGCCGCGCAGTTCCCGCGAATCGTCGAATCGGCGGCTGTGGCGCGCGAGCCGCACCGCATTGCCTTCTATCTTTATGACCTTGCTGCGGCGTTCCACGCCTATTGGAACGCAGGCAATGACGATCCAGAACGGCGGATATTTTTGGTTAATTCGGCACAAACCACTTCTGCCCGCCTTTTCTTGGCTTCCGCGATCGGGCAAGTAATCGCCAACGGCCTGTCGATCATGGGGGTGGCAGCCGCTCAGGAGATGTAACGCGTATGTCGGACAACGATCAGGAACTGTCGTTGGGGGATGAAGATCGTCTGCCGTGGCTTGAGGCCGTGGAGAGCGATGACGAAGAGCCCAAGGTTGATACCGGCAAGATCGTCGGCTTTGTGGTCGCCGCACTGCTGGCGCTTGGCATCGTCGTGGGCGGCATCTGGTGGCTGCGCAGTCAGGAACAGACACCCGAAGGCGATGGCAAGCTGATTGCCGCGCAGGAAGGCGATTACAAGGTCAAGCCCGATGAAACCGGCGGCATGAAGGTGGAAGGCCAGGGCGATGCCGCCTTTGCCGCCTCCGAAGGCGCTGACGCCAATGGCAAGCTTGATCTTGGTGCGCAAACAGAAGCCCCCGTCGCTGGACATCGCGTGGCAGAGGCAAAGCCCGCAGCACCCGTGGCCATGGGCCAGAAGGCCAGTGCTGCCGTTACTTCGGGCGGCAAGCTCGTAGCGCCCAAGCCAAGCGTTCCCGCCCCGCGTCCGGTGGCACAGGCGGCCGCTGCGACCCCCGGCACGGGCCTTGTCCAGCTTGGTGCCTATGGCTCGGAAGCAACGGCCAATCAGGCGTGGAATGCACTTGCCCAGCGTTATGCCTTCCTTGGCACAATGCCCAAATCGGTGGTGCAGGCCTCGGTTGGTGGCACGACCTTCTATCGCCTGCGCGTTTCGGCAGGCGCTCAAGCCGATGACACCTGCGCCAAGCTGAAGGCAGGCGGCGCAAACTGCATCGTCGTCAAGTAATCCCCAATTATCGGGACAAGCGGCGGCCCCGCCTTCGACAACGGGGCCGCCGTCGCCTAAAGACATTTGCATGAAACCCGTCATCTTCGGCCTGTCCGGTGATCGCGTAACCGATGACGAGCGCGCCTTTTTCCGCGACGCCGACCCTGCCGGTTATATCCTGTTCAAACGCAACATCGTGGACCGCGCCCAGCTGCGCGCGCTGACCGACGATCTGCGCGCCATTGCGGGGCGCGATGATCTGGCGATCCTCATCGATCAGGAAGGGGGCCGCGTCTCGCGGATGCAGCCGCCCGAATGGCCTGCTTTTCCGCCCGGCGGCGTCTTTGGCGCGCTTTATGACATCGCCCCCATGTCCGCCATCGAAGCCGCGCGCGCCAATGCCGAAGCCATAGGCCTGATGCTGGCCGAAGTCGGCATCACCGTCGATTGCCTGCCGCTGCTCGACGTGCGCGTGCCCGAAACGCATGACGCGATCGGCGACCGCGCCTTTGGCAGCGATCCGATGCGCGTGGCCGCCCTTGGCCGCGCGGTGATAGACGGGCTGCGCGCAGGCGGCGGCGTCGGCATCGTCAAGCATATGCCGGGTCAGGGCCGTGCGGTGGTGGACAGCCATCTCGAACTGCCGACCGTGACAGCGGGCGAGGACGATCTGGCGCAGGACCTTGCGCCCTTTGCAGCCCTCAAGGATGCGCCGATGGGGATGACGGGCCACATCGTCTTCACCGCGTGGGACAAGGACCGCTGCGCCACCATGTCGCCCATCGTGCTCGATGAGATCATCCGCAAGCGCATTGGCTTTACCGGGCTTCTCATGAGCGACGATCTCGACATGAAGGCATTGAAGGGAGATGTGCCCCAGCGCGCCGCCGATTGCGTGGCCGCCGGCTGCGACGTGGCGCTCAATTGCTGGGGCCGCTTTGACGAAATGGTCGCCATCGCCAATCTTCTGCCAGAGATCACGCCCGATGCCCGCACGCGCCTTGATGCCGCGATGGCGACGATCAAGCCCGTCGCGCATTTTGAACGGATCGCAGAGCTTGCCGCCAAGCGTGATGCGCTTCTGGCGCTCGCCGCATGAGAGGCGCGCCGTGACAGCCGAACAGCTCGTTCTCGATGATTTCGATATGCCGCCCCCGGCAGACGAAGAACGGCTGAATGTGGAGCTGGGCAGCTGGGAAGGCCCGCTTGATCTGCTGCTGACGCTGGCGCGCACACAAAAGGTGGACCTGCGCGAAATCTCGATCCTCGCGCTCGTTGACCAGTATCTGGCCTATATCAACGACGCCAAGGCGCTGAAGCTGGAAGTCGCCGCCGATTATCTGGTGATGGCGGCGTGGCTTGCCTATCTCAAATCCGGCCTACTGCTCCCCAAGGACCCTGAGATCGAGCCCAGCCCGGAAGAGCTGGCGCTGCGCCTGCAACTCCGGCTTGAGCGCCTCAATGCGATGCGCGAGGCGGGCGCGCGGCTCATGGCGCGCGACCGGCTGGGACGCGATGTGTTTGCCCGCTCCGCGCCGGAAGGGCTGCGCGTTGTGCGCAAGGCGTTGTGGGATGCCAGCCTGTTTGAACTCATCCAGGCTTATGGCCACGTAAAGGCGCGTGCCGAGCCGCCGCTCCATATCGTCCACCAGCGCAATGTGCTGACGCTGGAAGAGGCGATCGAGCGCGTCTCGAAGCTCGTCGGTTCGCTGGTCGAGTGGACGGTCATCCAGCGTTTTCTGCCCGACAGCGATGATCCGCAGTTTCGCAAGTCGGCGCTTGCCTCCAGCTTTCTCGCCACGCTGGAACTGGCGCGACAGGGCCGCATCGCGCTGCGGCAGGAAGAAGCCTTTGCCCCGCTTTATGTGCGTGCCGCATGACGGGCGCGCCGCTTGACCCTGCCGCCGATGTGACCCGCGCGGTTGAGGCGACGCTCTTTGCCGCCGCCGAGCCGATGAGCCCGCAAGACATTGCCGCCTATGTCGGCCCCGATGTTGATGTGCGTGCGGCGTTGCGGTCTTTGGTTGAGCTTTATGCCACGCGCGGCGTCAATCTCGTCGAGCGCGGCGGCAAATGGCATTTCCAGACAGCGCCTGATCTGGCCCATATCCTGCGCCGCGAGCGCGAGGAAAACCGCAAGCTGAGCCGCGCCGCCATCGAGACGCTGGCGATCATCGCCTATCACGAACCGGTGAGCCGCGCCGAAATCGAATCGATCCGCGGGGTTCAGATTTCAAAAGGCACGCTCGACGTGCTGATGGAAGCGGGCTGGGTGCGCCCCGCCGGTCGCCGTGAGACGCCGGGCCGCCCGCTCACCTTTGCGACCACACCCGCCTTCCTTGCCCATTTCGGCCTCGCCACACGGCGCGACCTGCCGGGCATCGAGGATTTGCGGGCTGCCGGGCTGCTTGACCCCGTCGATCTGGCATTTGATGCCATGGAAGTTCAGGTTCGCGCCGAAGAGGTTGACGACAATCTGGAAAGCGATGGTGAAAACGCCTAGATTGGCACTGTCCGGTCTGGCGCAGTTCGTATAGGGCGTCCGGGTCGCCGAGGAGAAATTTGATGGGTAGCTTCAGTATCTGGCATTGGCTCGTGGTCGGCATCCTTGTGATGCTGCTGTTCGGCAAGGGCCGTTTTTCCGATATGATGGGTGACGTTGCCAAAGGCATAAAGGCCTTCAAGAAAGGCATGGCTGAAGACGAAGCGCCCAAACCCGCGGCGCGCATCGACGCCGCCCCCGCGCCCACCGCGCTGGAAGCCGAAAAGCAGGCCGACAAGCAAGCCTGATCGCGCGATAGATGTTCGACGTCGCGCCCACGGAATTGATGCTGGTGGCAGTGATCGCGCTTATCGTGATCGGCCCCAAGGATTTGCCGCGCGTCATGCGGGCGGTGGGCCATTGGGTTGGCCGCGCGCGCGGCGTCGCCCGCCAGTTCCGCGCCGGATTTGATGAAATGGTGCGCGAATCCGAACTGCGCGAGATGGAACGCAAATGGCAGGAAGAAAATGAGCGCATCATGCGCGAGCATCCCGCCATTCCGCCGCCGCTTCCGGCAGACGGCCCGGCAACTGATACGCCGCCGCCAGAAGCGCCGCCGGGCACGTCTGCGCAATGAGCGAGCTTGATGAAACCAAGATGCCGCTCCTCGATCATCTGATCGAGCTGCGCAATCGGCTTTTGTGGTGCGTTTTTGCGCTGGCGATCGCCTTTGGCGTCTGCCTTTATTTTGCAAAGCCGATCTTTGCGTTCCTTGTTCAGCCGCTGCTCGCGGCGGGGCACGGCAAGCTTATCTACACCGATATTTTCGAGGCGTTTTTCGTCGAAATCAAAGTCGCGTTCTTTGCAGCGACGATGGTCGCCTTTCCGGTGATCGCAACGCAAATCTGGCGGTTCGTCGCCCCCGGCCTTTATGCGCAGGAAAAGCGGGCGTTTCTCCCCTTTTTGCTGATGACGCCGGTTCTGTTCACAGCCGGTGCGGCGCTCGCTTACTATATGGCGATGCCCGTCGCGCTCAAATTTCTGCTGGGCTATTCGGGCAATGTCGGCGGTATCCAGCAAGAAGCTTTGCCCGGCGTCGGCAATTATCTCAGCTTTGCGACCAAATTTCTGTTCGGCTTTGGCGTCGCCTTTCTGCTGCCGGTTTTGCTGATGCTGCTGGAGCGGGTTGGTATTGTCACATTGGCGCAGCTCAAGGCGGGCAGGCGCTATGCGGTGGTCGGCATCGCTGCCATTGCCGCCGTGCTGACACCGCCCGATCTGATGTCGCAGATCCTGCTGCTCGTGCCGATGTATATGCTCTATGAGCTGGCGATCATCGCCATCATGATAACCGGCAGGAAGCGCCGACAGCCGGAAGACGCGCCCGCTGCCGAACAAAGCCGAATTTAGCGGTTATTTGTTGATTGCCTTGTCGCCCGCGTCGCCGACTGATTCGATGTCGCGGCCAAGGCCCTTCACCGTATTGCAGCCCGTAACGAGCAATGCCGTGGCGGCAACGGCCAGAACGGCCCATTTGCGGATCATGTCGAACTCCTTGGCAGATATGTTCAATGGTCTATGGGACTAGCATGGCGGATCAGTCTTTCAAGAAGCTGAACGACGCGCTTGAGCGCGCGGAACGGCACTCCCCCCATTTGCGGCTGCTGATGCAGAAGCACCCCGATGTGCGCGACGCGCTGGCGGCGGGCGATCTGGAGCGCGCAATCGCCTTCCACAACGCGCCGCTTGATCCCGCAGCGCCGGTCGGGGCCGCCCTTCGCCGCGCCAAGGGGCAATTGGCGCTGGCCGTTGCTGTGGGCGATCTGGCCGGGCTGCTTGATCTTGAATCCGTAACGGGCACGCTTTCACGCTTTGCAGATTTCGCGCTCGACCAGGCGATTCGCGCCGCCATCGAGCAATATCGCCCCGGCGCCGAGCCACGCGGGCTGGCCGCCATCGCGCTGGGCAAGCATGGCAGCCATGAGCTGAACTATTCATCGGACATCGACCCGATATTGCTGTTCGATCCCGCAACGCTGCCCTGCCGCGAGCGCGACGAGCCGGTGGAAGCCGCCGTGCGCATCGGCCGCCGCGTGGTTGAGCTGATGCAGGCGCGCGACGAGCATGGCTATGTCTTCCGCATCGACCTGCGGCTGCGCCCGACGCCCGAAGTGACACCCATCGTCATGCCCGTGGAAGCGGCGATCACCTATTATGAATCGCAGGCCGTCGCGTGGGAGCGCGCCGCCTTCATCCGCTCGCGCGCCTGTTCGGGCGATATGGAGCTGGGGCAATATTTCACCAATGCGCTGCGTCCTTTTGTCTGGCGGCGCGGGCTGGATTTTGGCGCGATCAAGGAAATCCGCTCCATCTCGCACCGCATCCGCGATCATTATGCCAGCGGCCAGTCCTTCGGGCCGGGCTTTGACCTGAAGCGCGGGCGCGGCGGCATCCGCGAGTGTGAGTTCTTCGCGCAGATCCATCAGCTGATCCACGGCGGGCGCGACCCCAGCCTGCGCGTGCCAGCGACAATGGACGCGCTCGCCGCACTCGCCCAGGCCGGACATATCGCCGAGGAAGACGCCCGCACGCTCTCTGGCGCCTATCGGCTTTACCGCGCCGTCGAGCATCGCCTCCAGATGGTCGATGACCAGCAGACGCACAGCTTCCCGAAAAGCGAGGAGGCGCTGGAAAATGTGGCGCTTCTTTCGGGCGAAGAGAGCGCCGCTGCCCTGTTTGCGCGGCTTACCCCGCACATCACGGCCGTCAGCAAGCTTTATGATGGGCTGGATGGCAGCAACTCCGATGCGCTCCCGGTGGCAGAAGAAAGCCTTGAAGCCGCGCTTCGGGCGGCAGGCTTTCCCGATCCCGTCGCCGCCATGCAGCGCGTGACGCATTGGCGCAGCGGGGCGGTGCGTGCGGTGCGCACCCCCGCTGCACGCGATGCGCTGGAAGCCGTGCTTCCCCGGCTGGTGGAAGGGCTGGGCAAGGCCCCCGACCCGACAACCGCGATCAACCAGTTCTCAACGATCGTCGAGCGGTTGCCGAGCGCGATCAACCTGTTCCGCCTGCTCGAAGCCCGGCCCGGCCTGCTCGCGCTGCTCGCCGACATTCTCTGCCACGCGCCGACGCTGGCCGAGCAACTTGGCCGCCGCCCCGATATGCTCGACCGGCTGATCGACGCCTCCGCCTTCGATCCGCCCGGCAGCATTGAAGAGATCGCCGCACAATTGCACGGCGGCGAAACGCTGGAAGACCTGCTCGATCATGTCCGCCGGGTGGTGGGCGAAATGCGCTTTGCGCTGGGCGTCCAGCTGATTGGCGGCGCGCGCGATCCGCTGGAGGTCGCGTCCGGCTATGCGCGGATTGCCGAAGCCGCGATCTGCGTGGTCACCGACGCGACGATTGCCGAATATGAGCGCATCCATGGCCGCGTGCCAGGTGGGGAGCTGGTCATCCTCGCGCTGGGCCGGATGGGCGGTGCAGAACTGACGCACGCGTCCGACCTTGATCTCATCTACCTTTTCACCGGAGACTTTGCGGCGGACTCGGATGGCGCAAAGCCCTTGGGCGCGGTCCATTATTTCAACCGCCTCAGCCAGCGCGTCACCAATGGCCTCTCGGTGGCGACCGCCGCCGGGCCGCTTTACGAAGTCGATACCCGGCTGCGCCCGTCGGGTGCCGACGGCCCCTTGTCGGTCTCGCTTGAAGGCTTTGCCCGCTATCAAAAGGAAGATGCGTGGACATGGGAGCATATGGCGCTGACACGCGCGCGGCCCGTTTATGGCTCCCCCCAGGCCCGCGCCGCGACACAGGCGATCATCGACGAGGTGCTCCACGCCCCGCGTGACGCCGCCCAATTGCGCGCCGATGCCGTCAAGATGCGGGTGGATATGGCCGCGCACAAGCCGCCCAAGGGCGTGCTCGACGTGAAGCTGGCAAGCGGTGGCCTTGTCGATCTTGAATTCGTGACGCACGTCACCCAGTTGCGCAGCGGACAAGGGCTGACGCCCCGCCTGTGCGACGCGATCCGGCAACTGGCAGACACAGGCCTGATCGGCCCGGAGATGCAGGACGCGCACGCGCTGCTGACGCGCACGCTCGTCGCCGTGCGGCTGATGGCTCCCTCGCTTGATCTGCCGCCAGATGTGACGCGCCCGGTGATCGCACGGGCGTGCGGCGCTGCCGACTGGGCAGACCTGCTTGCAAGGCTGGAAACCACGCGGCACAGCGTTGCGCAGGAATGGGCCGCCATCAGCGACACCAAGGGAGATTGAAACCATGCTCAATGTCGGCGACGCCGCCCCCAGCACCAGCTTTGCGACTTCCAGCGGCCCGGCTTCGGCGGCGGACTATAAGGGCCGCAAGCTCGTGATCTATTTCTACCCCAAGGACGATACATCAGGCTGCACCAAGGAAGCGCAGGAGTTCACCGCCCTTGTCGGCGATTTCGACGCGGCGGACACTGCCATTGTCGGCATCTCGAAGGATACGCTCGCCAAGCATGACAAGTTCACGGCGAAATATGACCTCAAGCTCACGCTCGGCAGCGATCTGGAAGGCGCGGTGTGCGAAGCCTTCGGAACATGGGTCGAAAAGTCGCTTTATGGCCGCAAATATATGGGCATTGAGCGCGCGACCTTCCTGATCGACGCCCATGGCAAAATCGCGCGTATCTGGCGCAAGGTGAAGGTCGCAGGCCACGCCGCCGAAGTTCTGGAGGCAGCCAGAACGCTTTGATGAACGCGGGCATCGCTGCATTTCTGGTCGCCACCGCGTTCCTGACGGCCACGCTTTCCGGCATTTTCGGCATGGCGGGCGGGCTGGTGCTGATGGGCGCGCTCGCCTTTGTGCTGCCTGTGTCCGCCGCCTTTGTGACGCATGGCATCCTCCAGCTTGTCGCCAATGGCTGGCGCGCGGTGCTGCACCGCCAGCACATCGCCTGGCCCATTCTCCTCAACTATGCGCTCGCATCCGCGGCAGCGGCAGGCGTTGTCGCGCTCATCGCCTTTGCGCCGTCGCGGCCCCTGCTCTTCCTGCTGCTCGGCCTTGTGCCGATGCTCGTCTGGCTGCCGCGCAACTGGCTTCAACTCGATGCTGCACGCCCGCCGCACGCACTCATTTCAGGCTTTCTCGTCACCGCGCTCAACCTCACCGCCGGGGTGGCGGGGCCGTTGCTCGACATCTTCTTCGTGCGCACCCCGCTCACCCGTCACCAGATTGTGGCGACCAAGGCGGCGACGCAGGTGTTCAGCCATCTGGCAAAGATCATCGTCTATGGTGCGCCGCTTCTCGCCCATGCCTCCGGCGGTGGACTTCCGCCCATCTGGCTCTTCGCGCTCGCCATCCCCGTCTCGATGCTCGGCACGGCGACCGGCGGCTGGGTGCTCGACCGGATGAGCGACGCCAATTTCAAACGCTGGACGGCGTGGATCGTCACCGCCATCGGCATTTTTTATCTCATCAAGGCAGCCCAGCTCTGGTCATGACAAGCATCGCGCGTGCCATCCGCACGGTATTGGAGGCCGATACCCCGCGCGACAAGGTGATGCGCGCGCGCAAGGTGGCGCGTGACTGGCGTCTGGGGCGGCTCGATCATGTCTTCGACGTCGTCATGCCGGATCGGCCGGGTCGCCCCGAAGCACCGGAGCTTCTTGCACCCAACAAAATGCCCGCGCGCAGGCGGGCCGGGTCCGTCGCCGGGCGCGTGGCGATGCTCCATGCTTTTGCGCATATCGAGTTCGTCGCCATCGATCTTGCCTTCGACATTGCCGGGCGCTTCGGCGACGGACTGCCGCCCGCCTTTATCGACGACTGGCTGTCGGTCGGCGCCGATGAGGCGATGCATTTCATGCTGCTGGAGCGGCGTCTGCACGCCTTTGGCAGCCATTATGGTGCTTTGCCGGCGCATGACGGGTTGTGGGAGGCCGCAGCGGAAACGTCCGGCAGCGTGCTTGCCCGAATCGCCATTGTGCCAATGGTGCTTGAAGCGCGCGGGCTGGATGTCAGCCCGGCGACGATAGAACGCCTGTCGACCATGGGAGATGCGCGCAGTTCCGCCATTCTTGCGCGCATTTACCGTGACGAGATCCGCCATGTCGGCTTCGGCTCCAAATGGTTCCGGATCATATGCGAATCATACGGATTCGACGCCCCCGCCCATTGGAAATCGCTGGTCAAAACGCATTTTCGGGGGCCGCTTAAGCCCCCATTCAACGACTCGGCGCGCCTCCATGCCGGTCTGACGCGGGAATATTACGCCGATCTTGCGGGATAGGATTCGCTTGCGCATTGAGCGTCCCAACAAATTGTCCGTCGCACAACCGAAGGCGTCAGGACCGGGTCGAAATGTTTGGGGGTCGTCATCAATGGCGTTCGTTTCGTTCACGGCAGCGGCCGGAGCATGGGATCGCGTTCGTGGATTCTTCAAGCCGAAAGAGCTTTTCTATCATGACGGCAAAGCCATGCGCCGCCTGACTGTGAGCACGCGCACGCAGATCATGGCTGCCGCTGGTGTCGCGCTGTGCGCAACCTCAGGCCTCGCCGGGGCTGCTGGCGTCGCCATCAGCGCGCCGGGCGTGACCGCCACCATCAACAACTATGCCGATAGCACGGCGCAGGTTTCGGCCATGGAAACGCGCGTTGCGCAGCTCCAGTCCGAAGTCGATACGATCCGCCGTGATGCCCGCGCCCATGCGCAGCGCCTTGAAAAGCGCCAAGCCTTTCTTGCCAGCGTGATGGCGGGCAAGGGCAATGCCAAGACGCTCGCACAGCTCGTTCCGGCGCAGACACAGGCATCGCCGCAATCAGCCGATATTCTGGCAGCCTTCGCCCCGGTTGAAGCCAAGCAGGGTGTGATCGCCACCAAGCTGCTGAGCGCGACCGAAAGTGAATATCGCACCAAGGCCGCCGCCGTTTCCAAGCTGGGCCTTAACCCCAAGCGCCTTCACCTCGCCATGGGCGGCCCTTATGAGCCGGTGACGGCGGCCGATCTCAAGTCCACGACTGGCGACAAGGCCGACCCGCAGTTCCGCGCTCTGTTCAACAGCTGGAAGCGCCTTGACCAGCTTCAGCAGGCGATGGTTTCCATCCCCTCGGCCAAGCCCGTCAGCAGCGCAGTGTCGCTCACCAGCGGCTTTGGCGTCCGCTCTGATCCGTTCCGCGGCGGTGCTGCCATGCATGGCGGCGTCGACATCCCCGGCCCGATCGGCACGCCGATCTACGCAACTGCCGATGGCGTTGTTGGCCGCACCGGCTGGGTGGGCGGCTATGGCAACATGGTTGAGCTGGAACATGGTCGCGGCATCGAAACCCGCTATGGCCACCTCTCGTCGATCATCGCAACGCCCGGCACCCGCGTGAAGCGCGGTCAGCTGATCGGCCTGATGGGCTCGACGGGTCGTTCAACGGGCAGCCACCTGCACTATGAAGTGCGCCTCGATGGCCGCGCCGTAAACCCGACGCCCTTCCTGCGCACCGATGGCTATCTGCTGGCCATGGAACGCCGCTCGGCAGGCAATGTCGCGCTCGGCGGCCCGGCCAAGGCTGACTGAGTCTCACCTCTAAGTTCGTCACCCCAGTGCAAGCTGGAGTCTCTTTCCCGAAAGATGCCAGCCTGCGCTGACATGACGGCCCTGGATGGGCAGGCAGACCCTCACCGACAACGCCGCAAGGCAAACCCGTCACTCCAGCGAAGGCTGGAGTCTCCCCTCCCGCACGACAGATGCCAGCCTGCGCTGGCATGGTGCCTCATGGACAGTCCGTGCCTTGCCGCCTCTCGCTCCTGCGCCTATCTAGGCTTCATGCAACACGTTGACCTGACCGAGAGCGCCGCCGCGCGCGTTGCCTTTATTGCGAACAAGCAGGGCAAGCCCGCCATTCTTCGCCTCTCGGTCGATGGTGGCGGCTGCTCTGGCTTTCAATATCGCTTTGGCCTTGCCGAAACGGTTGATGCCGATGATCTCGTTTCCGAAACCGCAGGGGTGAAACTTGTCGTCGATCCGGTCAGCCTTGATCTGCTCGATGGCTCGGCAGTCGACTATGTCGAGGATCTTGGCGGGTCAGCGTTCCGCGTGACCAACCCCAATGCCGCGTCCGGTTGCGGCTGCGGCGCCAGTTTCTCGGTTTGACGCGCCAGCCGATGCGGATCGCCACCTATAACGTCAACGGCATCAAGGCCCGTCTGCCGCGTCTCATCGAATGGCTGGATGAACAAAAGCCCGACATCGTCTGTCTTCAGGAACTGAAATCGAGCGACGAGACACTGCCCATCGCCGACATTGAGGCGGCGGGATATAAGGGTGTCTGGCACGGACAGAAGGGCTTTAATGGCGTCGCCATCCTCGCGCGCGGCGAAACGCCCGTCGAGGTTCAGAAGGGCCTTGGCGGGGAACCGGAAGATGAGCATAGCCGCTATATCGAGGCCGATATTTTCGGCATCCGCGTCGCTTCCATCTATCTGCCCAATGGCAATCCGCAGCCGGGACCGAAATTCGATTACAAGCTGCGTTGGTTTGAGCGGCTGACGGCGCGCGCCGCCGAATTGATGGCGCTCGAAATCCCCGTGGTGCTCGCAGGCGATTACAATGTCATCCCGACCGATGACGACATCGCAAACCCCAAGGCCATGGCGGACGATGCGCTGATGCAGCCCGAAAGCCGCGCGGCATTTCGCAAGCTCGCCGCACTTGGCCTCACCGATGCGCTTGAGGCGCGGCACCCCAAGGGGCGGCTGTGGACCTTCTGGGACTATCAGGCCGGTGCATGGCAGCGCGATGCCGGCTTTCGCATCGACCATCTGATGCTTTCACCTGAAGCTGCCGACCGGCTTGTCGCCGCCGGCGTCGACAAAGAGTATCGCGGGCGTGAAAAGGCAAGCGACCACGCCGCCACATGGATCGAGCTCGATTGAACAAGGTCTGCGTCCCGTATCGGGACAAATCTTGCAAAGCTGATGGTTAGCAATTGCTTGACTCTGATCGCCATCAGGGTCTTACTTTCCCCAAGGTCGCAAGAAGCAGGGCACAACAGCCCGCTCGGTTCCAATCTTTTTGGGGGCATTGATATGCGATCAAAATCTATCCTTCTTGCTGCTTCGGCGTTTGCGCTGTTTGCTGTTTCTCCGGCCAACGCCGCTCTGACGCTGTATCAGGGCACCGACCAGAGTCCTGCACAGGGCGGGCCGTGGACCAATTCGGACGCCGCGGCCGCCGCCTTTGATGCGGCCGCCGCGCCGACCACCAAGGTCACGTTCGAAAGCCAGTCCGTTGGTTCCTTCTCGTCGCTTAGCCCTGCAGCAGGCCTGACGATCACTGGTGTAGACTATAATGGTGCAAATCAGAGCATCGCGAATGCGCCGCTGTGCACCTATTCGCTGTGCGGCGGCAACATAACGTCAGGAGGTGCCAACTTCCTGTCGCTCTATGGCGGCCAGGCAACCTTCTCCTTCTCGTCAGCCGTTCGTGCCTTTGGTATGTATGTCGGCGGGCAGCAGATTTCGTCGATCAACGTTGCCTTCAACAACGGCACCGACCAGACGATCTTCCTCGATCCCAATAGCTATATCGGCCAATTGGGCTTTATCGGTTTTACCGACACCTCAAACCTCATCGCATCGGTTCGCCTCAACGCCGAGAACGACATTCTCGCCGTTGACGATGTGCGCTTTGCGGTCGGCAGAGGTGGCGGCGTTCCTGAACCCGCCGCCTGGGCACTGATGCTTTCGGGCTTCGGGCTGGTTGGGAGCGCGATGCGCCGTCGTCGTGCGCTTGAGGTCACCTACGCCTAAGCCAAATCGGCTTCAGACAAAGGGCCTCGTCCGCTCGCCGGGCGGGGCCTTTTGCTGATACGCTGGCGCATAAAGGTGAAATAGCCTCCCAAAAGCGGCGCTTGCGCGTCCCGCTTTTCGTGCCTCCCCGTTTATGGCAGGACGCGTGCCGTCGCACAGCGGGGGAAAGAATATGCGCACAACCGAAATCATCGCAGTTGCGGTTCCACCACGGCGGCCCTTTTACCGGCATCTCTATGTGCAGGTGCTGGCGGCGATCCTTGCAGGCGTCCTCGTCGGTCATTTCGCGTCGGCAACGGGCGAGGCGCTGAAGCCCGTGGGCGATGCCTTCATCAAGCTGGTGAAGATGGTGATCGCGCCCGTCATCTTCCTTACCATCGTCACCGGCATTGCCGGGATGCGCGATTTGGGAACGGTCGGCCGGGTCGCGGCCAAGGCCTTTGCCTATTTCCTGTTCTTCTCCACGCTCGCGCTTATCGTCGGTCTGATCGTCGCCAATCTCGTCCAGCCCGGCGCAGGGCTGAATATCGACCCTGCGACGCTCGATGCCAGCAAGGTGAGCGACTATGCTGCCAAGGCGCATGACACGACGCTCACAGGCTTTCTGCTCGCCATCATCCCCGACACCTTTCTGGCCGCCGTGAGCGAAGGCAATCTGCTTCAGGTTCTGTTCGTCTCGGTGCTGTTCGGCATTGCGCTTGCGATGATCGGCGAACGCGGTCGCCATGTGTTCGACCTGCTCGAAGACCTCTCGATCGCCTTCTTCAAGCTCGTCTCGATCGTAATGAAGGCGGCACCCATCGGCGCCTTTGGCGCGATGGCTTTCACCATCGGCAAATATGGCGTCGGCAGCCTTGCCAATCTCGCGGAACTGGTGGCGACCTTCTACCTTACCTCGCTCTTGTTCGTGCTTGTCGTGCTGGGCAGCGCCGCGCGGTTGGCGGGCTTCTCGATCTTCAAGCTGATCGCCTATCTGAAGGCAGAGCTGCTGCTCGTGCTCGGCACATCCTCCTCCGAAAGCGCGCTGCCCGCGCTGATCGAAAAGATGGAGCGCGCGGGATGCCCCAAAACCATTGTGGGGCTGGTCGTGCCGACCGGCTACAGCTTCAACCTCGATGGCACCAACATCTATATGACGCTCGCTGCGCTCTTCATCGCGCAGGCCTGCAATATCGAGCTGACGCTTGGCCAGCAGGTGCTGCTGCTCGGCGTTGCGATGATCTCGTCCAAGGGCGCCGCAGGCGTCACCGGTGCGGGTTTCATCACGCTGGCCGCCACACTCTCGATCGTGCCGTCGATCCCCGTCGCCGGCATTGCGCTCATCCTCGGCATAGACCGCTTCATGTCCGAATGTCGCAGCCTCACCAATTTCATCGGCAATGCGGTGGCGACGGTAATCGTCAGCCGCTGGGAAAGCGCACTCGACCGACCGCAATTCGAGGCCGCGCTTGCCGGGCTGTTGCCGCCGGTCGAGGAGTTGCCCGAAGGTGTCGTTTCCGCCTGATTGACGGCGGATTACAGCGCCTTTTCGTAAACCCGGTAGATCTTGTTGACCTCGCCACCCACGGCTTCGCCCACCGAGCGCATCGGGCCGTTGGAGGCGAGCACCCAGCCGAAATCGCCCTGTGTTGCGCCGAACTTTCCAACGGCGTCACGGCGGATATATTCGATCATCATCATGGCAAGCTGGCTGGCAAGGCGGCTGCCCTGATGCTTTTTCAGCACGCCCATCAGCGGCACGCGCATCGTGCGCACCTTGGGCGCGCGAAGCCACCACAACAGCTTGGCCCAGTTGAACGGGAAGAGCGCGCCATTAAAGCCCTTCAGCTTCTCGTTGATGTCGGGGATCGTCATCATGAAGGCAACCGGCTCTCCATCCACCTCCGCAACGCGGATCAGGTCTTCATAGACGAGCGGCTTGAGCTTCTTGCCCGCATAGGCAATTTCAGCCGGGGTGAAGGGCACGAAGCCCCAATTGTCTGACCAGGCATCATTCAATATGCCGATGATGAGCGCGGCTTCTTCATTGAAGCGGCTCTTGTTGACGCGGCGGATGCGGATGCGCTCGCTCTTGTCGCCCATCGCCACGATGCGGTTGACGAGCTCAGGAAAACCGTCCGCAATCGGCACGGCATAGGTGAAGAGATCCTGCACGCCGCCATAGCCAGCGCCTTCGATCCAGGGCTGGTAGCGCGCGCTGTTGAAGCCCATCATCGCCACCGGCGGCTCTTCAAAGCCTTCAACGAGCAGGCCGATTTCATCCCAATAGGAAAAGCTCAGCGGGCCCATCGCCCGGTTCATGCCCTTGGCGCGAAGCCAGTCCGCTGCGGCCTCCAGCAGCCCGCGGCCCGCCTCTTCATCCTCGGCCTCGAAAAAGCCCCAGAAGCCGACACTCGGCCCCATGCCCTGTTCGGGCGGCTGGGTCAGCGCGAGCTGATCGATATGTGCCGAAATGCGCCCCACCACCGTGCCACCACGTTCCGCGAGGAAGAGCTGCGCCTCGCCATGCTCGAACCACGGATTTTTGCCGGGCGTGATAAGGCCAAACACCTCATCCTTGAGCGGCGGCACCCAATTGGGATCATTGGCATAAAGACGAAAGGGCAGGTCGACAAAGGCCGCTCTATCGGCCTTGGTTGCAACCGGACGAATGTTCAAACTGATCTGGGTCAATGCTGTCTTCCCTTTTTCGTCCGATGACCATGCGGCAAGTCCTGCCTTCTTGAAGCGATGTCAAGGCGCGCCATATGCAACCCGTCGCCATGGCATCGCCATCATCCTGCCATTATGATCGGCTTTAGACCAAGGCGAAGAAATGGAATGCCCATGAACAGCTCGCTTCTCTCCGCTGACGATCTTCCCGGCAACCCCGACGCTGGCAGCGGCAAAATTCCGCTCGCGCGCCACCCCGATGACGCCGCGATGATCCGCGCCGCAGCAGAACTGACGCGCGACCTGACGACAGCGCGGCCCGAAATCTACTGGCCCGATTTTCTGGCCTGCACGATCACCGGCTATGGCGCGCTGGCGCTCGCCATCATGGCGACGTCCACCGCCGCGATGCTCGGCTGGGCGGTGCTTGCGATGCTGACGCTCTACCGCGCCGGGCTGTTTATCCATGAACTCACGCACATCCGCCCGACAGCACTTCCCGGCTTCCGCTTTGCGTGGAACGCGCTCGTCGGCGTGCCGCTGCTGGTGCCGTCTTTCATGTATGAAGGCGTACACAGCCTGCACCACGCGCGCACGCGCTATGGCACCAACGAAGACCCTGAATATCTGCCGCTCGCGCTGATGAAACCGTGGACGGTGCCATTGTTCGTGCTGGTCGCGGTTTTGGGGCCGGTGGCGGTGCTCTTGCGCTTTGCCGTGCTCTCGCCGCTCTCTCTGCTTTCAAAGTCGCTGCGCCGGACCATCGTCGAGCGTTACTCAAGCCTGTCGATCAACCCCGATTTCCGCCGCCGGATGCCCGAAGGCGCTTTCCGCCGGATGTGGATTGCGCAGGAGGCCGCCGCGAGTTTGTGGGCCATCACCGTCATCGCGCTGGTCGCGACCGGCGTCATCCCGCTCCACGCCTTTCTCATCGCGCTGGGCGTTCATTCGGGCGTTGTCGTCGTCAATCAGTTCCGCACGCTGGTCGCGCACCTCTGGGCGAATGAGGGCGAAGTGATGAGCGTGACCGGCCAGTATCTCGACAGCGTCAACGTGCCGCCGCCGGGCTTTTTGCCCGCGCTCTGGGCGCCCGTGGGGCTACGCTACCATGCGCTTCACCATCTGCTGCCCGGTCTGCCCTATCATGCGCTCGGAGAAGCGCATCGCCGCCTCGTCAAGGCACTGCCGGAAAGCTCCAACTATCACGAAGCCAGCTATGATGGGCTTCCGGGGCTGGTCTTCAGGCTTGTCAAAAGCACGTTCCATGCTTCGGCCAACCCCGCGACCGAAACCCCTGCCCCGCGCTGATTATTCCTCGGTTTTGACGAGGACGAATTCACCGATCAGCAGGAAGAGGAAAAACGGCCCCCATGCCGCGAGCAGCGGCGGGTAGGCCCCCAGCCCACCCATGGCGAGGCCGAAATTATCGGCCACGAAATAGGCAAAGCCCAGCCCCATGCCAATAACTGCGCGCACGAACAGCTTGCCTGATCGTGCAACGCCAAAGGCGGCAACCGCGGCCAGCAGCGGCATGAGCACGGTTGAAAGCGGGCCGGAAATCTTGTGCCACAGCGACGCGCGCAACGATTGCGTCGGGCGGCCCGCCGCCTCAAGATCGCCAATCGCATCCCATAATTTCATGAAAGACAGGCCATCGGGATCAACGCTTGCCAGCGTGAACTGATCGGGCCGAACGCCAACCCCAATCGTGACTGTGCCCAGCTTGTCAGTCACGCCGCGCGCCACATCAAAGCGCGTCGCCTCGGTGAGCGCCCAGCCCGTTCCGGCAGGCTTCGCCGACTTTCCACGCACGATGGAACTCAACTCGCCGCCTGACCGATCATAGATCGTCACGTCAGACAGGCGTGTCGCGGGTCCGCGCCCTTCCACCGATCCCGCATTGATGAGGTTGGTCCCGTCGCGGACCCAGATGTCAGACTGGGTCCGGCTGTCCATCGGGATGCGGGCATATTCCACCTTTTGCCAGCGATTGAGCGTGGCCGTTGCGCGGCTGACGATCCGCTCGTTAAAGGTGAAGGACACCACCGCCACACCGAGGCTTGCGAGGATGAGCGGTGCCAGCACCTGATGCGCCGACAATCCCGATGCCTTCATCGAAACGACTTCGCTGTTCTGGTTGAGCGTCACCATGGTGATAAGCGTGCCCAGCAGCACCGAAAAGGGCAGGAAGCGCGCCGCGATCTGTGGCGTGCGCATCGACACGTAGCGCCACAAATCGCCATTATCATTACCTGCGACGCCAAGAATCTTGTCTGACTCCCCCAGCAGATCAAGCGCCTGCAACACGATGACAAGCGCCGCCAGAACCGCAAGGCTGCGGATCAGGAACATCTTGGCCATGTAGCGCGCCATGGTTCGTGAGGGGAAGAACTGCGTCTGCATCAGGCGGAGGCCGCTTTCGGCTGGTTGCGGGTCAGGAGTTTGCGGATTGACTTGCCGATAGCCTCAAAGCCCTTTTCAAGCGCACCGATGGGCTGGCCACCCGGCTTGTGTGCGAGCGTCCAATACATCCAGCAAATAAGCGCCGCAAACAGCGCAAACGGCGTCCACAAGGCAAAGAGCGGATCCACAAGGCCCAAAGACCCCATGCCCTCCGCATATTCATTGATCTTGTGATAGGTGACGACCATCACGATGGAGATGAACACGCCCAAGGCTGAGGAAGAACGCTTGGGCGGCACGGCAAGCGCCACGGCGAGCAGCGGCAAAAGCAGCATCATCGCGACCTCGACCAGCCGGAAGTGGAAGTTCGCCTCGCTTTGATAGCGGACTTCCGCCGTCGCCGTCTTATCGTAGCTCACCTGCACCAGCTCCGGGATCGTCAACTCCCGGTTCTTGTCTCCTCGCCCACGGAACGCCTCGATCTTCGGCAGATCGATCGGCAAATCATGCGCGGTGAAAGAGAGCACGCGGGGCTGCTTATAATTTGGCGCATCATGCACGAGCACGCCGTTTGACAGGCGCAGGATGATGACATCAGGATCGTCTGTCGCCAAAAAGGTGCCCTGCTCCGCCGTGACCGACAGCGACTTGTTGTCCTTGGAAACGGCGCGCACGAAAATGCCGTGGAGCGATTTTCCGCCATCCTCGCTTCGCTCTATCCGCATTGTCATGCGCTTGCCGAAGCGGGCGAACTCACCCACCTTGATCGACGCGCCCAGCGCGCCAGAGCGCAGCTCGAAGCGCAGCCCTTCATAGGCATAGCGTGAATAGGGCTGGACATAGCCGACAATGCCAAGGTTAACGAGCGCCAGCAAAATCGCGTAAATATAGGGCACGCGCAGCAACCGTCCATAGCTCATGCCGACCGCGCGGAACACGTCCAGCTCGGATGACATCGCGATTTTGCGGAAGGCCAGCAAAATGCCCAGCATCAGCCCGATGGGGATGCCGAGCGAGAGATATTCCGGGATGAGATTGGCAAGCATCCGCCACACCACGCTCACCGGCCCGCCTTCCTGCGCCACGAAATCAAAAAGCCGCAGCATTTTGTCGAGCACAAGCAGCATCGCCGCGATGACGAGAGTCGAAAAGAGCGGCAGGGCAATCAGGCGGCCAAGGTATCGATCGGTCGAAGTCAGCATCTTGTTTCTGATTTGGGTCGATTCCTGACCATGATTTGGCCGCAAATGGAGTCCAGAGAGATCGTGCCAACGTGGATTAGGTGAGTCCGGGCGCGAGTGCAAACGGCCGGAGACATTTTTCAAGGTGGTAGGATGATTTCAAAACTGCGTCGTTCACTATTGGGACTTTCAGCCGCCGCTCTGGCGCTGCCCGCTTTCGGGTCTGCGGCGGCATTGGGGCCAAACCCTTCGCTGTGCGCGCAAGGCAATGATCCCTCGATTCTCGTCCATGTGTCGGGCCTGAAGGACCGTGCGGGCAAGATCCGCGTGCGCACCTTTACCGGCAACCCTGACACTTATTTCAACAAGAAATTTGCGCAGCTTCGCGTTGAATATACGGTGCCGAGCGTCGGCCCGGTCGATATTTGCGTGCCCGTGCCGGGCCCCGGCACCTACGCCGTTGATGTGCGGCACGATGCCAATAACAATGGCGATACAGACCGCTCGGATGGCGTTGGCGCATCGGGCAATCCCAAATTTTCGCTGTTCAACATTCTGTTCGGCAAAAAGCCGCCTGCGCGCGAGGTGCAGGTATCGGTCGGCAATGGCACCACAATTGTGCCCATCATTGTGCGGTATCTCTAGATCATGACGCTGGTTGCCCTTCTTTCCAACCCCAACTCGACGGGCAACCGGGCTATCCTGCCGCGCATCCGCTGTTTTTGCGCGCAGCACCCGGAGATTTTCCATTATGAGGTGGAAGATGCCGGGCAGATTGGTGAGGCGCTGACCTCCATCGCCCGCGTCAAGCCGCGCGTGCTTGTCGTCAATGGCGGCGATGGCACGGTGCAGGCCGCGCTCACCGAGCTTTATCACGGCGGCCAGTTCGGCACGGATTTTCCGCCCGTCGCGGTTTTGCCCAATGGCAAGACCAACCTGATCGCGCTTGATCTGGGGGCTGATGGCGATCCCATCGGCACGCTGGAACGGATCGTCGAAATCGCGCAGGGCAGCCTTAACGACCATGTCGTCGAGCGCGAGTTGATCGCCCTCACTGAAGGTGAGCAGGGCAACCGCCCCGTGCTGGGGATGTTTCTGGGCGGCGCCGGGCTCGCCGATACGATCCTTTTCTGCCGCGAAAAACTTTATCCGCTCGGCCTGCCCAATGGTCTGTGCCACGTGCTCGCCGGAATCGCCGCGATTTTCGCCATGCTGACGGGCATCCGCGGCCGCCTGCTGCCGCCACAACCCAACCCGGTTTCCGTCTCGCTCATCCGCGATGGTGAAGCGACGCGCCGCTTTTCCTTTCTGATCGTCACCACGCTTGAAAAGCTGCTGATTACCGGACGGGCCGAACGCAAGGGGCTGATGGGGCTGAAACTGCTGGCCGTCGAGCAATCGGGCCGCGCGCTGACCCGCGCGTTCATGGCCGCGATCGCAGGCAAGCTTGGGCGCGAAGATGTAGCGGGCGTCCATGTGCAGCATGGCGATGTGATCCGCATCGAAAGCGACAATACCAGCGTGATTCTGGACGGCGAGACCTTCCACGCCACGCGGGGACGCCCGATTGTGCTGCGGTCAACGCCGCCCCTGCCTTTCCTCAAGATCGCGGCGTGACCGCGCTCAAGGCGCTGGTCGCAGCCGAGCTTGCCCAGCCCGTTCAGCCCCGCATTTCCGAAATGGCCGCCGCCATCGCCGCAGAATATGGCGCAGCCGCCCGCGCGGTGCTCTTTTACGGCTCATGCCTGCGCGAGCAGCAGCTCGATGGGCTGATGCTCGATTTTTACCTGATCGTCTCCGACTATGACGCCGCTTATCCCAATAGCTGGCTGGCGCGCGCCAACCGGCTTATTCCGCCCAACGTCTTTCCCTTCACGCGCGATGGTCTGGCCAGCAAATATGCCGTTTTGAGCGAGGCGGACTTTGCCACGCTCAACAGTGCAGACGCCTCCACCGTTTCGGTCTGGGCACGTTTTGCCCAGCCTGCCCGGCTTGTCTGGTCGGCTGATGAAGAGGCATCCAACCGCGCGATTGATGCCATCGCGGCAGCCACGCCCACGCTCTTTGCACTGGCACGGCCCATTGCCCCCTCGGCTGCCCCGATGGACATCTGGCGCGCGGGCTTTGCACGGACCTATGAATGTGAATTGCGCGCCGAGCGCACGTCCCGCTCAGGATCAATCGTCGATGCAGAGCCGGAACGCTACGCCGCCTTTGGCGCGGCCGTCCCGCTTGAAACCACGATGACGCGCCCCGCCGCCGAACGCGCATGGCGGGCGTTGAAACGGCGTGGCAAGCAGATGAGCGTGCTGCGGCTGGCCAAGGCGAGCCTCACCTTTGCCGGCGGGATCGATTATCTCGCCTGGAAGATCAATCGCCATGCGGGGACGCAAATCGTCATCAAGCCGTGGCAACGGCGCTTTCCGCTGGTTGCCGCCCTCTTCCTTGTGCCGCAGCTGCTGCGTCAGGGCGCCGTGCGCTGAGGCGTTTGCCCGAAAAAAGACGATCCGGCAGGGATAGTTGCCGGATCGTCTAGGAGGGGGCGCCCCCTCAAATGACCGAAAAGGGAAGCGCCTTGGGTCGCATCCCCTCTCTAGATACAAAGTTCCGATTCGCCGTGTGATCCACGTCACACATACGTTAATTCTGGAAAGCCGCGCTCCCGGAGCGGGTTCGGGTTTGCTGCACTCAAAACTGCGCTCCAGATCGTCTGTTTTTTCGCGATTTCCGAGCCGGTCGGTGTTTCCACCTCACTCGAAATCGCTCCAGATTGTCTGTTTTTCCGCGATTTCCGAGACGGTCGGTGTTTCCACCTCACTCGAAATCGCTCTAGCGCTGGCCGACACCCGCAACCGGCGTTGCAAGGATGCCCCGCAACCGCGCGCGGAACGCATCAAGCTCGCGGCCAGACAAAAGTGAAGTCGATTCAAAGAGAACTGAACCGGGGCTCACGGCCACGCCGTTGCGATACACCTCAAAATGCAGGTGCGGCCCGGTGGAAAGCCCCGTGCTGCCCACATAGCCGATAATCTGGCCCTGCGTGACTGTCTGGCCAGAGCGCACCAGGATGCGGCTCATATGCGCATAACCGCTGCCAAGGCCGCGCCCGTGCGCCAGCTTGACCATATTGCCATAGCCGCCGCCCCAGCCCGCCATCTGCACCGTGCCATCCGTCACCGCGTGAATCGGCGTGCCGGTGACCGCCGCATAGTCTGTGCCCTTGTGGAAGCGTGAATAGCCAAGCAGCGGATGGAAGCGCATCCCGAAGCCAGAGGAGACGCGCGATGCCGTGACCGGGCGGACCATGCCCGCACGGCGCTGGCCGACGCCTGCGGCATCATACCAATCCGTCGCGCCGCCAATCTTCCAGGGCAGCATCCGCAACGTGCGGCCATTACGGTCCAGCCCGATATAAAGCAGGTTTCCGGTCTGCGTTTCCCCGGTTTCGGCGCGCTTGTGCTCCACGATCACATCGAAGCGCGCATTGGCGGGAAGATCGCTATCAAAATCAACCTTGGGCGAAAGCGCGCGGATCAGCGATTGCACCGTTGTTGCCGGAACGCCCGCCGCGCGCGCCGACCGATAAAGACTGTCCCCCACTTGCCCGACGACACGCAGAGGCGTGCTATCCACCTGCACCGGCATCTGCACCATCTGCAAATGCCCGCCTGCACTGCTGATGCGAACCTTGAGATCAAACCGCGCGCGCACATCAAGCGACTGAAGCGGGCGGGCCACACGCTGGCTGGCGCGCGGGCCAAGCACAATCGACATCACCGTGCCGGGTTCAATCGACGACAAGGGCGTGACGCTTGCCACCATGCCCGCCGCGCGGCTGGCCTCTCCCGGTGAGACCCCGGCGCGCTCCAGCACGCGGGCAAAGCCATCGCCTTGTCCGATGGTCGCCGTCAGATCGATAGTGGGGCGCTCCGGCGCGCCATCAATGGGCGTGGCGAGATCAGTCGCGGCCATGCGCTTGCCCGTATTTGCGCCATAAGCGAGCGGCGCGATGGACTGGGCTCGGTTTTCATCAAGCGCGCGACCTTCCAGCGGGGTGGGCACGCGCCCGATGAGCGGATGGATGCCGGGTGCCAGCGCCACTGTCGTGCCGCACAGGGCAATGCAGGTCGCCAGCCCGCGAAACCATTGCGCGGTGCCAATGTCAGTGCCCAGATCAGGCACGAGATCGAGCTGATGGGCGCGATCAAACGCATAAGCCGCGCGTCCCCGCCATGTCGACAGGTCGTGCGGAACAGGCAGGCTCTGGTCGAGCGAGAGCGCCACCGTCGCCCCAAAGGCGCCGAAACCCTGTTCGTTGCGCTGAAACAAACCTGCTTGCCCCCTTTTGGACCGCGACCCTGTGACACGCTCCTGTAAACGGCAATGGTTAATGTCAAACTGACAAAGCCTCCGCTGTGCGCACATCGCGCCGGGCCGTGCGAAATAATGGTGGACGCGCGGGCGGATGCCTCTTGCGAAGCGCCCCGCAAAGGGCAATCTACCTCCAATGAGCGAATATGCGCGTTCGGCGATTACGGCGGTGCTTGGGCCGACCAATACGGGCAAGACGCATCTCGCGGTGGAGCGGCTTTGTGCTTATTCCAGCGGCATCATGGGCTTTCCGCTCCGCCTGCTCGCACGCGAGGTGTATGATCGCGTTGTCCGCATAAAAGGCGAAAAATCGGTTGGGCTGATTACCGGCGAAGAGAAGATATTACCGCCCGACGCCCGCTGGCTGCTCTGCACGGCAGAATCGATGCCAACCGACCGCGATGCCGCCTTTGTCGCGCTTGATGAGGCGCAACTGGGCATGGATGCGGAACGCGGCCATGTGTTTACAGACCGGCTGCTCCACGCCCGTGGGCGCGAAGAAACGATGATCTTGGGTTCAGAAAGCCTGAAGCCGCTCGTCCGCGCACTGGTGCCAGAGGCTGAAATCACCACCCGCCCACGCTTTTCGCAGCTGAGCTATGCTGGCCCCAAGAAGCTCTCACGCCTGCCCAAGCGCACCGCCATCGTCGCCTTTTCCGCCGAACACGTCTATGCGGTCGCCGAGATGCTGCGCCGCACGCGTGGCGGTGCTGCGGTCGTGATGGGGGCGCTTTCCCCCGCCACGCGCAACGCGCAAGTCGCGATGTATCAGGCAGGCGAGGTCGATTATCTCGTCGCGACCGACGCCATCGGCATGGGGCTGAACATGGATGTCGGCCATGTCGCCTTTGCGAGCCTCACCAAGTTTGACGGCAAGCGCCAGCGGCGGCTGCATCTGGCGGAAATGGCGCAGATCGCAGGGCGCGCGGGGCGGCACCAGCGCGATGGCACGTTCGGCACGCTTGCGGGCGGGCCGGATGAGGCGATCTTCACCGACACCGAAATCGAGCGCATCGAAGAGCATCGCTTCGCCCCGCTCGATCATCTGATGTGGCGCAATATCGCGCTTGATTTCCGCTCGATCGACACACTCATCGCCTCGCTGGAGGAAAAGCCCGATAATCCGCTGCTGCGCGCGGCCCCCGAAGCCATCGACCTGGCTGTGCTGCGCATCCTTTCTGCCGACCGACAGGTGCACGACCGCGCCCGGTCTCCCCGGATGGTCGCCCGGCTCTGGAGCGTCTGCGGACTTCCCGATTTCCGCAAGGTCGGGCCAGAGCATCACGCCCGGCTTATCGCGGTGCTGTTCGGCTTTTTGTCGGAAGGCAACGGCACCATTCCTGCCGCATGGTTCGCAAACGAAATCGCGCGGCTCGACAGCATTCAGGGCGATGTCGAAACCGTGGCGGCACGCATCGCTGCCGTGCGGACATGGGCCTATGTCGCGCACCGGGCCGACTGGCTGGCAGACCCCGCGCACTGGGCGGGGCGGACGCGCGCGCTGGAACTCAAACTTTCCGACGCGCTCCACCAAAAGCTCACCGAACGCTTTGTCGACCGGCGAACATCGGTGCTGATGAAGGCAGTGGGCAACGACCCCGCATTGCTCGACGTGCAGGTGGATGAGGCCGGTTCCGTTCTCGTCGATGGCGAGATGATCGGCACGCTCGCGGGCTTCACCTTCGCGCCCGATGCCGCCGCACGGGGGCAGGATCATAAAAGGCTGCTCGCCGCTGCCGAACTCCATTTGCCGCGCGAACTTGCCCGCCGCGCACAGCTGCTGGCAGAGGCCGCAGACCACGCCTTTGCGCTTGTGACCGAGGCCGGCCAGCCCATCCACATCGCCTGGACGGGGATGCGCGTTGCGCATTTGAAGCCCGGCAAGACGCTGACCACGCCCCGGATTACGCTTGAGGCCAGCATCGCCCGGCTTGACCCCGCCAGCCGTGGCCGCATCGAAACCCGGCTGGCGCACTGGTTTGCGCGCGCGGTGGCGGGCAAGGTCGCCGCATTGCACCGGCTGGCCGACGCCGCTGCCCGCAAGGAAACGGTGCCCGCGCTGCGCGGTATATTGGCGCAGGTGGCTGCACATGGTGGAATTCTTGATCGCGCCGAAGTTCATGAGCCGCTGGCCGGGCTGGATCGCAAGGATCGGCAGGCGCTCCAGAAGCTGGGCGTGATGATCGGTTCGCTCGATCTGTTCGTGCCCGTGCTGCTCAAGCCGGAGGCGACGCGGCTGCGCCTTGCCCTGTGCGCGGTGCGCGATGGCGCGCCCATGCCGCCGCTGCCGCTCGCCGGGCTGGGCCTGCTCGACAAGCCAGCCGCCGCGCTGGCCGCTGCCGCGCAGCAGGCAGGTTTCCGGCGCTTTGGAGATCAGATGCTGCGGATCGACCTTGTCGAGCGCATCGCCCGCGCCGCGCACGACGCGCGCGGCAAGGAGCGGACAGCGACGCTTGATCCAGCCCTTGCCGTCTCGCTCGGCATCGGCACGGAAACGCTCGCGCGGATCATGCGGGCGCTGGGCTTCCTGCCCGCAGGCGAGGCGCTTTCCGGCCAATGGCGCTGGCGCGGGCGACCGCGCCGGGTGGTGCGCGAAGCGCCCATCAACGCGGCCTTCGCCGCTCTTGGTCAACTCAGGCGATAGGCATCCATGCGGCTCGACAAGTTCCTGTTCTTCGCGCGCCTCACCAAAACCCGCAGCCTTGCCCAGAAAATAGTGCGCGGCGGGCATATTCGCCTCAACGGTCAGCCCGTTTCAAACAACCATGCCGATGTTGCGCCCGGCAGTGTCATCACGCTTCCACTGCACGGCGCGGTGCACGTGATCCGCGTGGAAGCCATTCCCAATCGCCGGGGGCCTGCCGCCGAGGCGCGCGAACATTACCGTGAATTGACGACGCCACAGCCGATTGACGGCGCGAGCGCCACATTCTAACGAACCGGACAAAGAACCACCGGAGGACCTGAGATGACCTATGTCGTGACCGAAGCCTGCATCAAGTGCAAGTACATGGATTGCGTCGAAGTCTGTCCTGTCGATTGCTTCTATGAAGGCGAGAATATGCTCGTCATCAACCCCAATGAATGTATTGATTGCGGCGTTTGCGAACCGGAATGTCCGGCCGAAGCCATTCTGCCCGATACCGAGAGCGGCCTTGAAAAGTGGCTGGAACTCAACAACAACTTCTCGGCCCAGTGGCCCAACGTGACCCGCAAGGCTGACCAGACCCCCGCCGATGCCGATACGCACAAGGGCGAAGAAGGCAAATACGACAAGTATTTCTCGGAAAATCCGGGTCAGGGCGACTAATCAAAATCCGGCATCTCATGCCAGTTGCGCGCACATCATGCGGGAGCGTTCTGCGTTTCCGCATCTTGCCGCGTTTGCGCCGCAATCGCTTGGCATAAGCCGCCAACGCGTTAAGGAAGACATATGACCGATCGCCAAGCCGTTTATGACGAGGTCGCGGGCCTCATCGACCCGTTCAACAAAAAGGGCGTCGCCCTTTCCGAAGCCACCACCTTCCAGCATGATCTGGAATGGGACAGCCTGACCGTGATGGATTTCGTCGCCGCCGTCGAAGATGAGTTCGACATCATCATCACGATGAATATGCAGGCCGAGATTGAAACCGTTGGCCAGCTTGTCGATGCGGTCATCAAGCTCAAGGCTTGAGCGAAACTCTGTCGCCGGTCGGAATGAACGTCCGGGCGGCACGGGTCCGGTGGCAGGCGTTGGGCGCGACGCAACGGGAAGACTGAAAAAATGACCGATCTTTTCTCCAAGTTCGATCCGCTGATCCAGCAGCGCGAAGGCCTGCTCGCTACCGGCGTGCGTGACCCCTTCTCGCTGGTCATGGAAGAGGTGAAGTCTCCCACGGTTGCCATGTGCAATGGCCGCGAGACCATTCTCCTTGGTACCTACAACTATATGGGCATGACCTTTGATCCCGACGTGATCCACGCGGGCAAGGACGCACTCGACCGCTTTGGCGCGGGCACCACGGGCAGCCGGGTGCTCAATGGCACCTATCAGGGGCATCGCGAAGTTGAAGAGGCGCTCAAGGAATTTTACGCCATGGATCACGCCATGGTGTTCTCGACCGGCTATCAGGCCAATCTCGGTATCATCTCAACGGTTGCGGGCAAGGGTGATTACATCATCCTCGACATCGACAGCCACGCCTCCATCTGGGATGGCTGCAAGATGGGCGATGCCGAAGTCGTCCCCTTCAAGCACAATGACATCGAAGCGCTTGAAAAGCGGCTGAAGCGGCTGCCGGCCGATGCGGGCAAGCTCGTGGTGCTTGAAGGTGTCTATTCGATGCTGGGCGACATCGCGCCCTTGAAGGAGATGATCCGCGTCTCCAAGGAAAATGGCGCGATGGTGCTGGTCGATGAAGCGCACTCGATGGGCTTTATCGGCCCCAATGGCCGCGGCGTCGCCGAAGAACAGGGTGTTCTGGATGATGTCGATTTCGTCATCGGCACCTTTTCCAAGAGCGTCGGCACGGTGGGTGGCTTCTGCGTTTCGAACCACCCGAAGTTTGAGATTTTGCGCCTTGTCTGCCGCCCCTATGTCTTCACGGCGTCGCTGCCGCCAAGCGTGGTGGCAACCGCTGCCACATCGATCCGCAAGCTGATGCACGCAGACAACAAGCGCGCCCATCTGTGGGAAAATTCGCGCCGTCTGCATGGGGGGCTGAAAGAACTCGGCTTCCAGCTTGGCACCGAAACGCCGCAAAGCGCCATCATTGCGGTCATCATGCCCGACCTCGAACGCGGCGCGATGATGTGGGAAGCTCTGCTCGACAACGGCCTGTATGTGAATCTCGCCCGTCCGCCAGCGACGCCTGCGGGGATGACGCTGCTGCGCTGCTCGCTCTGTGCTGAACACTCGGCGGAACAGGTGGAGGATATTCTCACGCGGTTTGCAGCGGCGGGCCGGGCAACGGGCATCATCGCGGGATGATCCTTGTCGTCGATGACGATGCCCGCATCCGGCGCGCAACGGCGGGCGCGCTTTCGGCACTGGGGCATGAGGTCGTGTCCGCATCCGGCGGTGCCGAAGCACTCGGCCTGTGCGCTGACCGGCCCGAAATCAGTCTTGTCGTCACCGATGTGCTGATGCCGGGGATGCGCGGGCCGGAGCTTGTCTCCAAAGCTCGCGCCCTCCGCCCCGACCTGCGCTTCATCTATATCAGCGGCGATATTGGCGATACGCCGCCCGACGCCTTTGGCGGCTGGCCGCTCCTGCCCAAGCCGTTCACCGCAGCTTCGCTCAGCGAAGTTGTGGGTCAGGCCCTGGCGGGGTAGAACAGCGCACGCCTCCTCAATCCGTTCGCGCTGAGCCTGTCGAAGCGTTGTCCTTCACCTGTTCGCCAAAGGAAAAGAACGGGGCTTCGACAAGCCCAGCCCAAACGGGCCTTGTCGCATATCACCGCCGGATGAGCCGCCCGAAGAAGGAGCGGTCCGCCAGGACTTCCTGCGCGCAATTATGCCCCGGCGCGCCTGTGACGCCACCGCCCGGATGCGTGCCCGCACCACACATATAAAGCCCGTCCAGCGGCCCGCGATAGGCACCATTGCCCAGCACCGGGCGCGCCGACCACAATTGGTCGAGCGACATATTGCCGTGCATAATGTCGCCACCCACAAGCCCGAAACGACGCTCCAGACCTTTGGGGCTGAGGATCTGCCGCCCAAGGATCGACGCGCGGAAGCCCGGCGCATAGGCCTCAACCGTGTCGATGATCGTCTCTGCCGCCTTGCCTTCCTCGGTGTCCCAGTCCCGCCCGTCAGGAAGCTCAGGCGCGAATTGCTGGCAGAAGAGCGAAGCGACGTGCTGGCCGTCAGGCGCAAGGCTATCATCCACCGTTGAGGGAATGAGCATTTCGACAATCGGCTTTTGGGACCAGCCCTGCGCCTTGGCGTCGATGAATGCCTGATCCATATAGTCGAGCGTCGGCGCGATGATGATGCCCGACTGGTGGTGCTCGCCCGCCTCCGGCAGGCAGGTGAACCTGGGCAATTCAGACAGCGCCACATTCATGCGGAACGTGCCGGAACCGACCTTGAAGGCCTTGATGCGGCGGCGGAATTCGGGTGCAAGGTCGCCTTCGGCAAACATCCGTTCGTAAAGCAGCTTGGGCCCGACATTGGCGATGACGCGATCCGCGATCACTTCCTCTCCGCTTTCAAGCTTCACCCCGGCAACCTTGCCGCCATTGACGAGCACGCGCGACACCGGCGCTTCAAGGCTGATCTCGACGCCGAGCGCCGTCACGACGCGCGCCATGGCCTGCGTGATCGCGCCCATGCCGCCCACGCTATGGCCCCACGCGCCCTTTTTGCCATTCACCTCGCCAAAAACGTGGTGGAGCAGCACATAGGCGCTGCCCGGCGTATCGGGCGAGGCATAATTGCCGACCACGGCATCAAAACCGAACGCGGCCTTCACCGCCTCGCTTTCAAACCAGCTATCCAGCAGCGTGCGTGCCGACTTGGTGAACAGGTCAAGCACGTCACGCTGCCGGTCGATGGTCAGTCCAGCAAGCTTGCGACCCTGAAGGGCGCCATCGATAAGCGTTTTAAGGCCACCGCCCAGATTGGGCGGGGTCTTCATCGCGAGATCACGCAGCACATCGGCCACGCCTTCAAGCGAGTCATAATATTCGGGAAGAATATTGGCATCATGCGCCGAAAAGCGACGGAACTCCGCCTGTGTGCGCTCCATGCCGCCACCGAGCTTGAGATAGCCGCCATCTTCTTGCGGCAGGAAGTTGGAGATGGGCCGCTCGATCACGCGATAGCCCTCATCTTCCAGCTTCATATCGCGGATGACCTGCGGCTGGAGCAGGCTGACCGTGTAGCTCGCCACCGAATTGCGAAATCCCGGATGAAACTCCTCGGTAACCGCCGCCCCACCCACGACATCGCGCCGTTCGACAAGGCGAACCTTCAGCCCCGCGCGCGCAAGGTAAAAGGCGCAGACAAGACCATTATGGCCTGCACCGATGATGACGGCATCGTATTTCTTGGTCATGCTTCCTCCTGAACTGTATCTCCCTCCCGTTTGGGCTGAGCCTGTCGAAGCCCTGTCCTTCTTGCCCGGCAAACAGGCAAGGACAGCCGTTGATGCTCCGCATCGCCTTCGGCCCCGACAAAGCTCAGCCCAAATGGAGGGTGCTCTTTTCTATCTCTTGCTCCACCCGGCCGCCGGGCGCTCTTCCTGCCGCGCTTCGGGGATGATCTCGCGCATCTTGCGGCAGAAGCTTTTCAGGCAGACTTCCTTGTCTGACAGCGGCCCCATAGAGAAGCTGCGGCTCGCCATGCCTTCCTGCACGCGCGTGATGAGGGCTGTGTCTTCCAGATTGACCTGCCGGTTGATCCGCCAGTTGAGGTAGCGCGCGGCGCGCATTTCTCGGCGCCAAGGATCATCAGGGGCATCGGGCAGCACATAGCTGATCTCGCGGATAAGGCAGGTGGTGGGGCCGGTTGGCAGCCACTGCATGAAATCCACCTGATCGGGGTAGATGTCGAACGCGACCGTGGGCCACAGCTTGAAATAGAGCCAGTGTCGCTGGCTGGCCTCCGGTAGATGCGGCACGGGCGGCAGCAGCTTCTGGTAGAGCCGCTCGGACCAGTTGGCCGACGGCCGGTCTTCCAGATCGCCCCACATCCGGTCCACATGGTCTTGCGCCTCGATGCCATAGCTCTTGCCAAACAGGCGCGTCAGGCCGGGGTGCGACACGGGGATGTGCAGCCCGTCTGAATAATTGTCGCCCACATTCTTCCAGTTGACGGTGCGTGCGCGCATCGTGACGCGGCCAAGCGCCGTCAACTCCTCAAAGCGATAGGGCGCGACCATCGCTTCATAAGGCGCCATCATCTCGGCCACCGAAGGCCCGCCGCCTTCGAGCCGAACGAAGATGAAACCGCGCCAGATTTCACACTCGACCGGAGCCAGCCCCGCCTTGCCCTTGTCGAGCGTGGGGTAAGAGGCGCTATCGGGCACACCGGTCAACCGGCCATCCAGCTCATAGACCCAGGCGTGATAGGGGCAGACGAGCTTTTTGGCGCAGCCATGCGCCCCATCGACCAGACGGCTGCCGCGATGGCGGCAGACATTGGTGAAGGCGCGCACATCGCCATCGGCCCCACGCACCACGATGACGCTTTCCCCAATATAATCGAGGCTGTGCCAATCCCCCGTATTGGGCACGTCGTTCACATGGCACACCACCTGCCAACTGGGGCGGAAGACGCGATCTTCCTCGACACCCGCAAATTCAGGGTCATGATAGGTCCAGGCCGGCAGGCTCCAGCCTTCCAGCGGATCCGTCTCAATGGAGTTGACGCTACCCAATGCCATGCCTTGATTCCTTGTTATACACTCGTATAACAATCTCATGAGCGCACGACAAGCCTTTCGCCGCGCCGAGCCGGACGCGCGCCGCCAGAGCCTGATCGACGCCTGCGCGCACACATTGGCGCATAAGGGCGCGCATGGCGCCTCAGTGCGCGCGATTTGCACCGAGGCCGGTGTTTCCGCCGGATTGCTCCGACATTATTTCGCCGGGATTGATGATCTGGTGGCAGAAACTTACCGCGTGGTGGGCGCACGGGTGCAAGCAGCACTGGACGATGCAGTCGCCTCGGCAGAACAGACGCCGGAGGCGCGTCTGATTGCCTATCTCGCCGCCAGCTTTGCGCCTCCCATTGCCGACCCGGACCTGCTGTCCACCTGGCTCGCTTTCTGGAGCCTGACGCGCACCGACAGCACCGTCGCCCAGCTCCACAGCGAAATCTACGCCGACAATCGCCGCGCGCTGGAGGCGCTGCTTGATGCCCATGCACCGGGCAAGAACCATCGTCTGACGGCGGTTGCGTTGACGGCGCTGGTCGATGGTCTCTGGCTTGAACTCAGCCTTGGCAACGCGCCCTTCACGCCCGAAGAGGCGACCGCACTCACGCGGCGGTGGCTGAATGGGCTATTGCCGCTCCAATAATCCGTCAGGCCAGCGCAAGCTGGCATCTCGTGCGCCTCACCCTTGAGACCCCAGCCTTCGCTGGGGCGACGCGTGGCGGCAGGCGCCTCCCCTCTCCCGTCATGCCAGCGCAGGCTGGCATCTCCGGTGCCCAACCTGGGAGACCCCAGCCTCCGCCAGCGTGACGCGTGGTGGCGACCGCGCGGTCGCTTCAGGCCAGCCGCCCGTCGCGGTGGATGCGGATGCCGGTCAACAGGCTGTCGGCGATCTGCCGGGCGCGCGCGGCGACCATCGAGGATGCTTCGGGGGATGGTTCAATGGCTTTGAGCGTCTCGTCAAACAGCATCAGCCAGCGCTCGAACTCGGCCTGTTCAATGCCGGGAATCGCAATATGCTTGGCCATGGGGTTGCCCGAAAAGCTACCGCTGGCATGGAGGACCGACGCCCAGAAATGCTTCATCTGAGTGAGGTGTGTCGGCCAATCATGGATGCGCGCCTCAAAGATCGGCCCCAGCGCCTCATCCGCACGGACGCGATCATAAAAGCTGTCCACGAGCCGCGCGATATAGGGCGCATCAACGCCTGCCGCTTCGGCTTCGGCTCTGCGCGCCTCACGCGCGGCGATTGCGGGTCGAACCTGATCCATGCCCATTATTTAGGGGCCGCAGCCCCAATCACCAAGCCTTGCATCACTAACCCACGAGGTTGCACGCGCCATTGTCATTATCATGTCGCACAGGGTGTTGACCCTTGGCAGTGGCTGGTCGCAAAGTGACGCCAGACAAAAGGGGTTTTTGAAATGACATTTCGCATCAACCGCCGCGCGCTTATCACCACGGCGGGCTATGGCATTGGCGGGCTGTTGCTGCCCGGTGGCCAGCTTGTCGCGCAGACGCTGCTGGGGCTGACGGGCTTTACGCACAGCGTGGCGAGCGGCGAGCCTGGGCCGGATTCCACGTTGCTCTGGACGCGCTTCGTGCCGACGGCGGGCGGGCCAGCCAAGGTGCGCGTCGAAGTGGCGGACAGCCGGGACTTTATCAAAATCGTGGGCGGCGGCCAGATGATTACCGGCCCGTGGCGCGACCATACGGTGAAGATCACAGTCGATGGTCTCCAGCCCGGCCGCTTCTACTGGTATCGCTTCATCGGCCCCGATGGCGCCATTTCGCCCATTGGTCGCACCAAGACGCTGCCTGTGGGAAAGGTTGGCAAGTTCAACATCGCGATCTTTTCCTGCGCGAATATCGGCTTTGGCGAGTTCAACGCTTATGGCCATGCTGCCGCGCGCGACGACATTGATCTGACGCTGCACATGGGCGACTATATCTATGAATATGGGCGCGGCGGCTATGATGGCGGCCCCAAATTCTCCAGCCGCCTGTTCCCCGCAGGTGAGCTTTATTCGCTCGCCGATTATCGCCTGCGCTACGCCAGTTATCGCGCCGATCCGCAGCTTCAGGCGTTGCACGCCAACTTTCCGATGATCCCCAATACCGACGACCATGAAGGCGGGAATGACAGCTGGGAGGGCGGCGCCCAAAACCACACGCCCGATGAAGGCGACTGGTCGGTCCGCCGCAATGCCGCAATGCAGGCGTGGCGTGAATGGCTGCCGGTGGGAGAACAGCCGTGGAAGACCTATGAGATTGGCGATCTCGCCACCTATTTCCGCACCGATACGCGGATGGTTGCGCGCTCCAAGCCCGCCTGGGCCGGAGATTTGATGCGCGCGCCCGACACCGCCAAGGCCTTTGCCGAATTCCGCGATGGCGCATGGCGTGATCCCTCGTCCACCATGTTCGGCACCGAGCAGGAAAGCTGGCTGTTCCACCAGTTCGCCCGCAGCCGCGCAACATGGTCCGTGCTGGGTGTTGGCACCAATATGGGCTATAATTACACGCCGGATGAGGCGCTCAACTGGTTCGGCCCGGATGTGCCCGATTATCGCAAGAACTTCATGCGGCAGGGCATTGCCGCAGCGAAGGCGGGTCTGCCCTATAATTTCGACAATTGGGGCGGCTATCCCGTCGCGCGCAGCCGCGTATTTGCGGCAGCCCAGAAGAATGACCTCAATCTCGTCGTCGTGTCAGGTGACAGCCATAACAGCTGGGCCTTCGACCTGCCCGAAGACGGCCGGCCCGCAGGCGTCGAGTTTGGCGGGCAGAGCGTCTCCTCACCGGGCATCGAATCGGCGACGGTCGGCATTGATCCCGCGCGCATCGCCAAGGATATTCTCGCACGCAACACGCAGGAACTACGCTGGGTCGACACCTCGAACCGTGGCTATATGCACCTGTCGCTCAGCCCCAAGGCCGCGACCAACGAATGGGTCTTCATGGACACAGTGAAGGAAGTTTCGTCCAAGACCAAACCGAGCCAGCGGATGCAGGTGCGCCCCGGCCGCAAGGTGCTTGAGCAAGCATGATCGTGCGCGCACTCGCCTCGCTCCTCGCGCTTGCCGCAGCATCCGGGGCGAGTGCCGCGACGACTTATGTGCGCGCAGGCAAGCTCGTTGATGTGGACGTCGGCAGCGTTCGCACCAACCAGTGCGTGACCATTACCGACCAGCGAATCACCGCTATTGGCCGATGCACCACGCCGCCCAAGGGCGCGACGGTCATCGACTGGCGCAAATATACGGTCCTTCCGGGCCTGATCGACCTGCACACCCATCTCGCCGATGTCGGGCAAGGCGCGGACGTTGCCGAGCCGATCAAGACCGGGCCTGCCGAAAGCGCCTTTATCGGCGCACGCAATGCGCGAAACACGCTGATGGCGGGCTTCACCACGGTCCGCGATGTCGGCACCTTCCGCGTCTTTTCAGACGTGAAGCTGCGCGATGCCATCGACAAGGGGCTGATCCCCGGTCCGCGCATGGCGGTGGTCGGCACCTATCTCACCATCCCCGGCGGTGGCGGTGAGATCAATGGGCTGCCTGCGGGCACCGTCCCGCCCGAAATGCGCTTTGGCGTTGTCACCACCCCCGCCGAAGCGCGCGACAAGGCCGAGGCGCTTTTCAGGGGCGGCGCTGATTTCCTGAAGCTTATCGCCACCGGCGCTGTGCTGGCCATCGGCACCGAACCCGGCCAGCCCGAACTGACCGAAGATGAGATGCGCGCCGCAGTTGACGTGGCGAAGGCCCATGGCAGCTACGCAACCGCCCACGCGCATGGGGCCGCAGGGATCAAGGCCGCCATTCGCGCGGGCGTCCGCTCGATCGAGCACGCAAGCCTTATCGACGAAGAAGGGCTGGCGATGGCCAAAGCGAACGGCGTCTGGCTCGTGATGGACATCTTCAACGGCGATTATATCGACGAGGTCGGCACCAAAGAGGGCTGGCCTGCCGAATATCTGCGCAAGAACCGCGAGACGACCAACATTCAGCGCCAGATGTTCCGAAAAGGCGTGGCGATGGGCGTGCCGATTGCCTTCGGGTCCGACAGCGGCGTTTATCCGCATGGGCTGAACGGGCGGCAATTCGCCTATATGGTCCGCTTCGGGATGACGCCGATGCAGGCCATCCAGTCCGCCACGCGCGATGCCGCTCTCGTGATGATGCGCGAGAAGGATGTCGGGGCGATTTCGGTTGGCCGCTTTGGCGACATGATCGCCGTGAAGGGTGACCCGCTGACGAACATCCGCACGCTGGAGAGTGTGAAAGGCGTCATCAAGGGCGGCGAACAGGTCCGCTAACGCAGCAGGATGTAGATCGCGACGGCGACCACAAACCCCGCAAAGCCGAAGCGCGCCACTGCAATGCGGCTGGCGAGCCAGCGCGAGACCGGAGCACCAAAGAGCGCACCAATTGCGCCGCCTGCCACGAGAGCGGCAAACAGGGCCCAATCCACTTGACCCGACAGCGCATAGGAAGTGCTTGTCGCGCCGCCAAAGAGCGTGACCGAAACAAGTGACGAGGCGGCGGCATTGGCAAGCGTCATCCCCGTCGAGGCCATCAACCCCGGCGCGATGAGGAAGCCGCCGCCGATCCCGAAGAAACCGGCGGCGAGCCCCGCGACCAGACCCACAGGGGCCAGCTTTAAAACCATGTCAGGCTGGAGATGGACCGATGGATCGCCTTCCGACTTGCGCGGAATGACCATCGAAATCGCAATCGCGATCATCGCAATGGCAAACCATTTGACGAGATGCGCACCATCCATCTGCTTGCCGAAATGCGCACCGATGAGCGATCCGGCCAGCCCTGCCACCGCAAAAACCGTGGCGCATGGCCATTTGACGCGCCCTGCGCGCGCCTGCACCGCAAGCCCGGTCGCTGCGTTGACGGCCACAGCCGCAGCCGAAGTGCCGATGGCGATATGCGCATCCGCCACGCCCACCGCATAGAGCAGCCACGGCGTCGCGAGCACCGATCCTCCGCCACCGAAGACCGTCAGCAGCAGCCCCACGATGACACCGCCCAGCGCCGTGATAAGGAGCGTTTCAGCCATGTCAGGCGGAAATTGCTCGGCGGTTCCATGGCGCCAGCATCAAGAGCCGCGCCATGCCGCAAAAGCCAGTGGCCCCCGCAAAGACAAGCCCCGCGCCAACAAAGACCGAAATCCCGAAAAACGCGGGTGCGACGGCAAAGCCAAGGAGGATGCCCAGAAGAACAAGTGAGCCTGCTGCAATCTGCACCTGCCGCATGATTTCCAGCGGCGCACTGGCGTTGGTCATAACGGGAAGCCCCGCCTTCACCCAGCCATCAAGGCCACCAGCAAGCACATAAGCCTCACCTGCGACGCGCGCCGCCAGCCGATCACACGCGCCCGCGGTGCGCGCTCCCGACCGGCAGGTAAAGATAACATCGGCCTCCGGGTCGACCTTCAGATGCGCGGCTTCCCACACCGAAAGCGGCTGCGATTGCGCGCCAGGCACATGGCTGCGTGCAAACTCATCGGGTTCGCGGATGTCGATAAGGACGGCCCGTCCCGCATCGAGCCGCGCCTTCACATCGGCGGGAGAAAGAGAGGTGATCCGGGCAGTCATGTCAGTTGGTTCTCGCTTCAGGAGGGCAGAAAAGATCAGCCAGCGTTTCAAGCACCCGCAGCACGGCAGGATCGGCGACGCGATAATAGATCACCTGCCCGTCGCGCCGCGTGGAAACGGCGCCTTCCTCGCGCAACAGGGCAAGGTGCTGCGACAGCGCCGATTGCGAGAGGCCGATGCGCGGCTGCAATTCGCCCACCGACAATTCGCCTTCCAGCAACTGGCACAGAATCATCAGTCGCCGCTCATTGCCGAGAAGACGCATGAGCGAGGCCGCCCGCGCGGCGCTCTCTTCAAACAGCGAAAGCTCGAAACGTGTCAGATCAAACATGATCGAAATATATCAGTTGATTCTAATTTAGCAATATCTAATATTATACCATGAATGAAATTATGGAGTCGGTTTTCATGCAGCCTCATGTCCACGGTATTTTCGACGCCGCTACCAACACCGTCACCTATGTGGTGCACGATCCCGTCAGCAAGGCGGCGGCAATCATTGATCCGGTGCTCGACTTCACGCCGCGCAATGCCCGCATCTCCACCGCCTCGGCAGATGCGCTGCTGGACCATGTGGCCGCAGCCGGGCTCGACCTGCGCTACATCCTCGAAACACACGCCCATGCCGACCATCTGTCTGCCGCGCACCATCTGCGTGAAAAGACGGGCGCGCCGGTCGTCATCGGCGCGCATATCACGCAGGTGCAGGCGATTTTCGCCGATCTGTTCGAGGCGGAAGACGTTGCTCGCGATGGCTCTGCCTTCGATATTCTCGTGGGCGAAGGTGATGTGTTGCCGCTCGGCAATCTTGCAATCCGCGTGATGCACACGCCCGGACACACGCCCGCCTGCGTCACCTATGTCATCGGCGATGCAGCCTTTGTGGGTGATACCGTCTTCATGCCAGACTATGGCACCGCGCGGACCGATTTTCCGGGTGGCAATGCGACGGCACTCTACCGCTCGATCCGTCGCATCCTCGATCTGCCGGCTGACGTCCGCATCTTCACCGGGCATGATTATCCGCCTGAAGGACGCGCCGCACCGGCATGGGAAGCCTCGGTCGCAGCGCACCGCGCGGCGAACATTCATATGCACGATGGCGTGACCGAAGCGGACTTTGTCGCCATGCGTGAAGCCCGCGACAAGACGCTGGCTGCCCCGCTCCTCATCCTGCCTTCATTGCAGGTGAACATCCGGGCGGGCCAGCTGCCGCCCGCCTCGCCGCAAGGCCATGTCTATCTGCGCCTGCCGGTCAATGCGATCTGAGCTGTTGCGGGCCGTGCGCGCGAGGCCTAGCGTCTGGCCATGAAGCCCAAGCTGCTGACGACGCTGCCTGCTTATTCCGCCGATGCTTTCCGGGCGGACGTGGTGGCGGGAACGACCGTCGCGATGGTCGCGATCCCGCTCAGCATCGCGATTGCCATCGCCTCAGGCACCGAGCCCGCCAAGGGACTGGTGACGGCGATCATCGGCGGCTTCCTGATCTCGCTGCTCGGCGGAAGCCGCGTGCAGATTGGCGGGCCAACGGGCGCGTTCATCGTCGTCGTGTACGGCGTCATCGCCCGGCATGGCTATGACGGGTTGGTGCTCGCAACGCTGATGGCCGGCGTGATCCTCGTTGTCGCGGGGCTGCTGCGCGCGGGTTCGCTTATCGAATATGTGCCCGAAGCCGTCATTTCCGGCTTCACAATCGGCATTGGCATCATCATCGGGTCGAGCCAGTTGAAGGATTTTCTGGGATTGAAGCTGGCGAGCCTTCCTGCCGACTTCCTGCCCAAGATGACGGCTCTCTGGTCGGCGCGCGGCAGCCTCAGCCCGGCCGCGCTCGGCATTGGCCTCGTCACCATATTGCTCATCGTCGGCCTTCGCCGCGCAGCGCCCAGGCTGCCCGGCCTCATCGTCGCGGTGGCGCTTGCCTCGGCGCTGGCGATTGCCTTTCCCGTCGATACCATCAGCGCGCGCTATGGCGATCTGCCGTCAGGGCTGCCTTTCCCCACGCTTCCGGGGCTTTCAGTCAGCAGGATGATCGAGCTGCTGCCTTCGGCGTTCGTCATCGCCTTTTTGGCCGGCGTTGAATCGCTCCTCTCCGCCATCGTCGCCGACCGGATGATCGAAGGCGCACACCGCCCCAATGCCGAGGTGCTGGCGCAGGGATTTGCCAATATCGGCTCCGCCCTGTTTGGCGGGCTTCCGGCAACGGGCGCGATTGCCCGTACCGCAACGAACATCCGCGCGGGCGCGCAGACGCCCATTGCAGGGCTGGTCCATGCCGCGACCATCCTTGTCGTGATGCTTGCCTTTTCCGGCCTTGCCGGGCGGCTCGCCATGCCCGCGCTGGCAGCCCTTCTGCTGGTGACGGCGTGGAACATGATGGAGGCGCATCGCTGGCGCAGTTTCCTTGCGCTACCAAAGGACGAGTTTGCGCTGCTGCTGCTGACATTGGTGCTGACGGTGCTTGCCGATCTCACCATCGCCATCGGCACCGGTGTGGCGCTGGGGCTTATCCTGCACCGTGTGAAGGGCCGCCATGCTGCCGAAGGCTGGACCACGCCGGATCGCTGATTTTTAAGCGGTTGCAATCCGCAACCGACACGCCATTCTGCGCGGCATGACCAAATCAATCGCCAAGCCCACCGTGTGCATCATCGGTGCCGGATGCTCCGGCTTCACCACCGCCAAACGCCTTCAGGACTATGATATTCCCTTCGAGATTTTCGAGGCGTCGAACAACATTGGCGGCAACTGGTATTATGACAATCCCAACGGGATGTCGGCCTGCTACAAGAGCCTGCATATCGACACGTCCAAATGGCGGCTGGCCTTTGAGGACTATCCCGTGCCCGATCACTGGCCGGATTATCCGCACCACGCGCAGTTGCTCCAATATTTCCATGACTATGTCGACCATTTCGACCTGAGAAAACACATTCGCTTCAACACACGCGTCGAAAAGGCGGAGCGCAAGTCCGGCGGCGGCTGGACGGTGACGCTCTCAACGGGCGAGGTGCGCGATTATGACGCGCTCGCCGTGTGCAACGGGCATCATTGGGCTGCCCGCATCCCCGACTATCCCGGCAACTTTTCCGGGCCGCAAATCCACTCGCACAATTACCGCAGCCCATTCGAGCCGATTGACTGCGTCGGCAAGCGCGTGCTGGTGGTGGGCATGGGCAATTCGGCGATGGACATCGCGTCAGAGCTGTCACAGCGCCCGATTGCCGACAAGCTCTTCGTCTCCACACGGCGCGGCGTCTGGGTCTTCCCGAAATATTATAAGGGCCAGCCGCTCGACAAGAACCCCGCGCCCGCCTGGATGCCCAAATGGCTGCGCCAGAAGCTTGGCGAGAAGATGATCAAGAATCTCGTCGGCAAGATGAGCGACTATGGCCTGCCCGAACCTGACATCAGCCCGTTTGAAAGCCACGGCACCGTTTCAGGCGAATTCCTGCTGCGCGCGGGCTCTGGCGACATCACGATGAAGCCGGGGATTGACCGGCTCGATGGCGATGGCGTGATCTTCACCGATGGCAGCCGCGAGCAGATCGACGCGATTGTCTGGGCGACGGGTTATGACATCAAATTCCCGTTCTTCGATGATCCGGGCCTGCTGGCCGATGCCGAAAATCGCCCGCCTGCGCTCTACAAGCGCATCATGAAACCGGGCGTGCCCGACCTGTTCTACATGGGGCTGGCGCAGCCGCTGCCGACGCTCGTCAACTTTGCAGAGCAGCAGTCCAAGCTCGTCGGCGCCTATCTCGCCGGGGAGTATCTGCCGCCCGCCGAAGCCGAGATGCAGCGCATCATCACCGCCGACGAAGATTATTATACCGGCCAATATTATGCGGCGCGCCGCCACACGATCCAGCTTGATTTCGATCATTATTGCCGTGCGCTGAAGAAGGAACTGGCGCAAGGCGCAAAGCGAGCGGCAGCGAAGGGCAATGCCCTGCCTGTCGCCGGAAAGGCGAAGATCGCGGCATGAAGGCGGCCTTGTTCGGACTGATCGTCGCGGGGCTTGCGGCACCGGCGTCAGCACAGGCGCTTGTCGTGCTGGGCGAGAATTCGGGCGGCCGCCAGATCCTTGTCGACGTGACGAGCCTTTCGTCGTCCGCGCCCATCTTTAGCCTGCGCGATTTTCCTGCGATGCAGGTGACGGCGGAACTACGTTCCAGCGCGGGCAAAGGCTCGGTGGAGCGCGTGCGCTACAGCTTCAACTGTGCCGCGAAGTCCATGGCGACGATCGCTTATCAGCGCATCGCGGGCGGCAAGCAATCGCACGACTGGAAGGGTGCCGACATCGCGCTCAAATATGATCCAGTTGGCCCCGGCACACTTGCCGAGATGGCGATGACCTATGCGTGCAACGGCGGCAAGCTGCCCAAAAAGCCCGTCCAGCCAACGGTGCCCGTCACCGGCGACACCAATGACAGCGACGCCGCCAGGGACGGCGACAGCAGCTAAAAGCACGGCTCAGGGGGAGGTGCGTCATGTACACACTCATCGGCGCGCTATGCGGCGCTTGATGCAGCGGCACGCATCGCCATCGATCCGTTGCTTGAAGAAAGCGGCTGCCTGGAAACCCTTCGGCAACCAGCAGGCTGAGGCCGTGTTCATTTTCTTCCCGTTGGCATCCCCGCCCGCAACCTGCTAGCGCAGTCATTATGCCAGAAAGTGCTGCGTCAGCTTCAAGAGAAATCCTGACCCGCCTCCACGAGGTGATGGCGGCGCGCACCAGCGCGCAGGCGAAATTGAACCGCGTCGTCCAGATCATCGCCGATGTGCTCGCAAGCGAAGTCTGCTCCATCTATCTGCGGCGCGACGGGCAGCTTGAACTCTTCGCCACCAAGGGGCTGAAGCAGGAGGCCGTCCACGTCACCAAGCTCGCGCTGGGCGAAGGGCTTGTCGGCACGATCGCCGAACAGGTCGCCACGCTCAATCTTGATGAAGCAACGAGCCACCCGGACTTTGCCTATAAGCCGGAAACGGGCGAAGACCTGTTCCACAGCTTTGCAGGCGTGCCCATCATCCGCAAGGAAGATGCGGTTGGCGTGCTCTGCGTCCAGCACGTTGAATCACGCAAATATGAAGAGCTGGAGATCGAGGCGCTCCAGACGGTCGCCATGGTGCTCTCGGAACTCATCGCCAATGCCGGGCTGATCGACAATGAACAGCGGCGCGGCAGCCGCGTGGCGGACACCTCGGCACAGCGGATGACGGGCCTCAAGCTCGTTGATGGGATGGCCTCTGGCTATGCGGTGTTCCACCAGCCACGTGTCAACATCGAGCATACTGTTGCCGAAGACATCGAGGCCGAGCGTCACCGCGTCTATGCCGCGTTCGACAAGATGCGCGAGCAGATCGAGCGGATGGCGAGCGAGGCCGAATTCGGCGTCGAGGGCGAGCATCGCGAGGTGCTCGAAATGTATAAGATGTTCGCCTATGATGAAGGCTGGCGTCGGCGCATCAACGAAGCCATCGACAGTGGGCTGACGGCAGAAGCCGCCATTGAGCGCGTCCAGCAGCGCACGCGGATGCGGATGCGCCAGATCGACGATCCTCTGCTGGCAGACCGGATGCACGATCTGGAAGATATGTCGAACCGGCTCCAGCGCATCGTTTCGGGCCAGCTCGGCTCAGCGGCGCAGGCCGGGCTGCGGCAGGACACAATCCTCATCGCGCGCAACCTCGGTCCGGCCGAACTGCTCGAATATGATCGTCGTCGCCTGAAGGGCGTCGTGCTTGAGGAAGGCTCTCTGACCGCGCACGTCACCATCGTCGCGCGCGCCATGGGTGTGCCGGTGCTGGGGCGCGTCAAGGGCGTGCGCCGGATGATCGGCGAAGGCGATCTCGTCCTGCTCGATGTCGGCCAGGCCTCCGCCTTTGTCCGGCCCAATCCGGCGATGGAAGAGGCGTTCGACTCGCGCCTGTCCGCCTCGCAAAAGAAGCGCGCGGCCTATGCGGCGATGAAGGCGCAGCCGCCCATTACCAAGGACGACGTGCGCGTCACGCTGATGGTCAATGCCGGGCTGCGCGACGATGTGGCGCAGCTCGACATTACAGGGGCTGATGGCATCGGCCTGTTCCGCACCGAATTCCAGTTCCTCGTTTCAGCCACCATGCCCCAGCGCGAGCGCCAGCAGCGGCTTTACCGCGATGTGATGGATGCGGCGGGCGAACGCCCGGTCGTCTTCCGCACTGTCGACATCGGTGGCGACAAGGCCCTGCCCTATCTGCGCTTTGACGGTCAGGAAGAAGAAAACCCCGCCATGGGCTGGCGCGCGCTGCGGCTTGCGCTGGAGCGTGACGGGCTGATGAAGGCGCAGGCCCGCGCGCTGATCGAGGCTGCCGCCGGGCGCACGCTCCATGTCATGTTCCCGATGGTGTCAGAACCGTGGGAGTTTGACGAGGCCAAGGCGATTTTTGAAAAGCAGCGCGCCTGGGTTGCCAAGCAAGGCCGCCAGACGCCCTCGCGCATCCGCTATGGCACCATGCTCGAAGTGCCAGCCCTTGCCGAAACGCTTGATCTCATCCTGCCCAAGATCGACTTCATGTCGATCGGCACCAATGATCTGACGCAGTTCCTGTTTGCAGCAGACCGCGCCAACCCCAAGCTGGCGGAACGCTATGACTGGCTGTCGCCTGCCATATTGCGCTTTATTCGACGGATCGCAGCCGCCTGCCATGAGGCCGATGTGCCTGTGACCATCTGCGGTGAAATGGGTGGGCGTCCGCTTGAAGCCATGGCGTTGCTCGCGCTTGGCATTGAGCGATTGTCGATCACCCCGGCGGCCATCGCGCCCGTCAAGGCGATGGTCCGCTCGCTTGATGTTGGCGCGGCCCGCACGATGATGGCCGACCTGCTGGCAAAACCGCCCGCCAATATCCGCGCGACGCTGGCCGACTGGGCGCGGGAACAGAATGTCGATGTGAATTGATCCAATGTGGCAGGGGCATTGACACTGACTTCCAAGCTTGGGAAAGCTGGCAATGTGGGGCCTGCGTAGTTGGGGAGTGACAAATGACCGATACTGGGAGTGCCGAAGCGGCGCTCTTTCCTGAGCGTGTAGGTGACAAGCTCCGCGCCGCGCGCACAGCAGCGGGCTATGATCTTTCAGATATTGCGACGCGCACCCGCATCCCGCTGCGCCATCTGGAAGCTATTGAGAGTGGCAATTATTCTGAGCTCCCGTCGATCACTTATGCCGTGGGCTTTGTGAAAGCCTATGCCCGCACCGTGGGCGGAGACGAGGTGGAGCTTGCAAAGACGCTGCGCAGCGAGCTTGGTCAGGAGATCGCAAGCCAGTCTTTCGATGCCGATGATGAAGTGGCTGATCCTGCCCGAATTCCGCCAAAATGGCTCGCTTGGACGGCCATCCTGATCGTCCTGCTGTTCGCCGGCGGCTATGGCCTGTGGCGCAATGGCAGCTTTGATGGCGGCACATCGCCAGTTGCCGAAACACAGCCAGCGCCCGTCAAAAAGGTTGCGGTCGCGCTTCCCGCGGCAAAGCCTGCCGCCGCCGGACCCGTCATCCTCACCGCGCGCGACGATGTGTGGTTCCGCGTTTACGACAAAAACGACAAGGTGCTGTTTGAAGGCGTGAAGAAGAAGGGCGAGGCCTATACCGTGCCCGCCGACGCCGACACACCGATGATCCGCACCGGCCGCGCAGACCAGATCGCCGTCACGATTGGCGGCGCACAAGTGGCAGCACTTGGCCCTGCGGAAACCACGGTGAAGGATATCGGCATCAGTGCCGCCGCACTCGCCGCGCGCAATGCACCGCCTGTCCCGCCACAGGCAGCTCCGGCAGCGACGCCAACGGCACGGCCTTGATCGTCGGGCCGCTCTGGTCCAGATCACCAACAAAATCGGGTTGCGAGGGGAAGTTCAAATCATGCGTCATGCCCTGATCTCGGTCGCGCTGCTGTCTGCGGTTGCTGCAACACCACTTGCTGCACAGCAAACCGGCACCATCGACCTGCGCGTCAACAAGCTTGAAAAGGAAATGAAGGCCGTCCAGCGCAAGGTGTTTCCGGGCGGGCCAGAAGTTCAGCCGGAAATCGGGCCGCTCGACACGGGCGACGCAGGCGCAGCCCCGGCCTCTGCCCCCCTCACCGACCTCACCTCACGCGTCGATGCGCTTGAGGCGCAATTGAAGATGCTCACCGGACAGGTTGAGACCGACAGTAACCGCCTGCGCAAGCTGGAAGACGCACTGAAGGTTTTTCAGGACAAGACCGACACGCGTCTGAAGTTGCTTGAGCCGACCCCGCCTGCCACTGCGGCGGCAAATGAGGGCACGGCGACCACGCCCGCTGCGGCACTTGCACCTGCCCCCAGGCCCGTGACGCCCGCCGCCACGACGACGGATGCGCCCAAGCCTGCCGCCCCCAAGCCGGTGGAGGCCAAGCCCGCCACAGCCAAGCCGACACCGACGACGACTGCCACCAAACCGACCACGCCCGCCAAGGACGATCCCAAGCGCAAGGCGCTGGTCGATGCGGTTGAAATTCCGGCAACAGGCGATGGCGGGGAAGATGCCTATACCTATGGCTTCCGCCTGTGGCAGGCAAAGCTCTACCCTGAAGCGCAGGTCAAGCTGAAGGAATTCGGCGCGAAATACCCCAAGCACAAGCGCGCGAGCTATGCGCAGAACCTTTTGGGTCGTGCCTATCTGGATGAAGGCAAGCCCGCGCTCGCCTCGGTCTCATTCTACGACAATTACACCAAGAACCCCAAGGGCGAGCGTGCGTCAGAAAGCCTCTATTATCTTGGCGTTTCACTCACCAAGCTCAAAAAGCTGCCCGATGCCTGCAAGGTGTATGACGAGTTTGACGATGTGTATGGCGCAAGCGCGGGTGCCGATCTCAAGGGGCGCGTGGCAAAGGGGCGTGTCGACGCCAAGTGCGGCGGGTAGGATATTGCGAACCGTTGAGGCGGTTCATCCGTCATCACCCTGACAACCATCCCGCGTCATGCCAGCGCAGGCTGGCATCTCGATGAGCCTTTTCCGCAGCTGCCGCAGCCTGCCCCGAATGTGAGATGCCAGCCTGCGCTGGCATGACGGGTGCGGCGGTGCGTGAATTAGGGCCGTGACAATCACCGGCCCGGCGCGGCATGATGCACACGCATGACTCGCGTCCACACTCTCGATCAGGCCAGTGCCGACCGCTTTCGCCGCGATTTCGCGCTGGTCAGCCGGCAGCGCAAAGGCAAGGCAGCACTTGCCGTTTCCGGCGGACCTGACAGTCTGGCCCTGCTGCTTCTCGCACGCGCGACGCTCGATGATGTCGAGGCGGCAACCGTCGACCATGGCCTGCGCCCCGAAGCCGCCTCTGAAGCCCGCTTTGTGGGCGATGTCTGCCGCAAGCTTGGTATCCGCCATTCAATCCTGACGCTGCCAGAACCGCCCAAGGGCAATAAATCCGCATGGGCGCGGCGACGGCGCTATGAAGTGCTCGAACATTGGGCAAACCAGATCGGGGCCACCACAATCTCGACCGCGCACCACGCCGATGACCAGCTTGAGACCATGCTCATGCGGCTCAACCGTGGCGCGGGCGTGGGCGGCATGGCGGGCATCCGCCCGTGGCGGGGGCGGATCATCCGCCCGCTGCTCACCTGGCGCAAGGAAGAGTTGGAGCAGATCGTGCGCGAGGCCGGGATTGCGCCGGTTGATGATCCGTCCAACCATGATGATCGCTATGATCGCGCTCGCCTGCGCAAGGAACTGCGCCACGCAACCTGGCTCAGCCCGGCAGGCGCGGTGCGCGCAGGGCTTGCGCTCGCCTCGGCAGACAGCGCACTGGAATGGGCCGCCCTCGACTATATGTCGCGGCGCGCAGCGCAGGCAGGCGGCATTATTTCGCTCGACCCCAAAGGCCTGCCCGGCGAAATCCTGCGCCGCATTTTGCTGGAGTGCCTGCGCCGCATCGTTCCCGATGCCGCCCCCCGCGCCGATGAGATTGACCGGCTTCTCACCTCGCTGCGCGCAGGCAAGACCGCGACGCTCGCCGAGGTGAAATGCGCAGGTGGAGATTTCTGGACTTTCCAGAAGGCACCACCCCGTCGGAATATCTGACAGATTTGTCGATTCATTGCATTGTTATTAAGGTTGCCATGCCTATCTTGATCGCTTGAAAGGCGGAATTGACCAATGGACGAAGACAAGGGCCCCAATATGTCCCCATGGATGCGCAGCCTCGCAATCTGGGTTGCGATTCTAGCGGCGCTTGCCCTGTTCGTATCGATTTTTGAAGGCCGCGGCACCACCGCGACCGGCACGACCATCGCCTATTCGGACTTTGTGTCGCGCGTGGAGCAGGGGTCGGTCAAATCGGTCGTGCAGGCTGGTGATCTCGTCACCGGCAAGCTCAAAAATGGTGAGAGCTTCAAGACCTATGCCGTGCCGGACCCGCAGTTCGCACAGCGCATGATCCAGGCGGGGGTGGAATTTACCGGCAAGCCGGAAGAAAGCCCAAGCTTCCTCCAGTTCCTTCTTTATCAGTCACTGCCGATTCTCCTTTTCCTCGGCATTGGCTATCTCATCATGCGCCAGATGCAGAAGGGCGCAGGCTCCGGCGCGATGGGCTTTGGCAAGTCGCGCGCGAAGATGCTGACCGAAAAGCAGGGCCGCGTCACTTTTGACGATGTGGCGGGCATTGATGAGGCGCGCGAGGAATTGCAGGAAATCGTCGATTTCCTCAAAGACCCCGGCAAATTCTCGAAGCTCGGCGGCAAAATCCCCAAGGGCGCGCTGCTCGTGGGTAGCCCCGGCACCGGCAAGACGCTGCTCGCCCGCGCAATCGCGGGGGAAGCCAACGTCCCCTTCTTCACCATTTCCGGCTCCGACTTTGTCGAAATGTTCGTGGGCGTCGGCGCAAGCCGCGTGCGCGATATGTTTGAACAGGCCAAGAAATCAGCCCCCTGCATCGTCTTTATCGACGAAATCGACGCCGTTGGCCGCCATCGCGGTGCTGGCCTTGGCAATGGCAATGACGAGCGTGAGCAGACGCTCAACCAGCTTCTTGTCGAAATGGATGGCTTTGAGGCGAGCGAAGGCATTATCATCGTCGCGGCCACCAACCGGCCCGACGTGCTTGACCCCGCCCTTCTGCGCCCCGGTCGCTTCGACCGTCAGGTCGTGGTGCCGCGCCCCGACATTGAAGGCCGCGAAAAGATTTTGGCCGTCCATATGAAAAAAGTGCCGCTGGCCCCCGATGTCGATGCCCGCGTCATCGCGCGCGGCACGCCCGGCTTTTCAGGGGCTGACCTTGCCAATCTGGTGAACGAAGCCGCGCTGATGGCGGCCCGCAAGGGCAAGCGCCTTGTCGCCATGGCCGAGTTTGAGGAAGCCAAGGACAAGGTGATGATGGGCGCCGAGCGCAAGTCCATGGTGATGACCGAGGATGAAAAGCGCATGACCGCCTATCACGAGGCGGGCCATGCGATCGTTTCCGTCCATGAGCCTGCCTCTGACCCGATCCACAAGGCAACCATCATCCCGCGCGGTCGCGCGCTGGGTATGGTGATGCGCCTGCCGGAACGCGACAATTACAGCTACCACCGCGACAAGATGTATGCGAACCTCTCTGTTTCCATGGGGGGCCGCGTCGCCGAAGAGCTGATCTTTGGCTATGACAAGGTGTCTTCCGGCGCTTCGTCCGACATCCAATATGCGACCAACCTCGCGCGCGACATGGTGACGCGCTGGGGGATGTCCGACCTGCTTGGCCCGCTGCAATATGCCGAAGCCGATGAGGAAGTGTTCCTCGGCTATTCGATGAACCGCAGCCGCCAGATGTCAAACGAAACCGCCGTGCTCATCGATCAGGAGATCAAACGCATCGTGGAAGGCGGGCACACGCGCGCCAAGCAGCTTTTGACCAAGCACAAGAAGCAGCTTCACGCACTGGCTGAGGCGCTGCTTGAATATGAGACGCTGTCGGGTGATGAAATCACGGCGCTGCTCGATGATGGCACGCCGCCCGATCGTTCAGGCACGAGCAAAGGCGCGCCCAAGCCGATCAAGGCCGGGGGCACCTCCATCCCCAAAACGCGTCGGCGCTCCAACGTCGGCGGACCTGCGGCCGAAGGCGCGTAAGCGCGTTCGTGCACATCTATTGCGATGAATCGGGCGGGGTCGGCCGCGGTGTCATGACACTGGCCGCCCTGTCGATCACCGAAATGGAGGCAGAGGCGATCATCCATCGCTTTCGCGCCGTGACCGGCATCAGCGGTGAGATCAAGGGCAGCCGGATTGATCTTGGCGAACGCGCACTGCTGTTCGAACTGCTCGAAAAGTCACACGCAACGGCCACGGTCGGGGTTGCGCTTTCAGTAACACGCCCTGCGCCCGGCGAAGATCGCGGCGACCATGATGTGCAGATCTACACGGCCTTGCTGGAAGATGTGCTGGGCGCGATCATCCCGACCATGCCTGCCTGCAATGCCGTGGTGATAGATGATGGCCGCTATTCAGACGCGACGCTCGCCGACATTCGCACGCGCGTGGGCAAGCTGGTTGGCCCCTTTGGCACGGCACAGCTTGAATTGAGCCATCGCGCTGCGGGCCTGCAACTGGCAGACATCATTGCCAACACCTTTTTCACGCGCGCGCTGCCCGGTGATCGTCAGGGCCGGATGTCGGCCATCGCCACGCCGCTCATGGCAAGCGGTCGGCTCACAATGCGCGTGTTAATGCGCCAGCCCCAGCGTGAGCACGAGCGCCCCGAATAGCGCGAGCGCCGTGACCGAAAATGTCGCAAGAAAGACCGTGCGCCAGGCAGCGCCAATGCGGCCAAGCTGATAGGCCCCCTTTAATTGCCGATACATATGGACGGGCGGGCCAAAGACAAGCGCGAGGCCGCCCACTGCTTCCGTTGGCGCAAATTGAATGGCGATGACGCAGACCGTCATCAGCAATGTCATGAACGACAGCGAGTAGGTGACGAACACGGCGTGGTCGAAGAGATGAAGGTCGCGCCGCCAGAAGAACAGCAGCCACACGAACGGGACAGAGATGGGGATGAGCGCCCATGAGAATTTATAGGCGTTTGACTGGATCTTGTAGAGCACCAGCTGCGGGTTTTTGGTAGCCTGCGCAATTGCCTCACTCACGGCAGGGATGCCAAGATCGAGATTCAGGCCGTTCTGCTCAAAGCCGCTGTCGCCCAGCGATGCCGATGCTGATTTCATGACCCTCATGCCCAGCTTTACGCCCGCAATATCGTCTTGAATGGCCTGCGTCGGCTTGCCGGTCTTGCGCGCCTCGGCAAGCTGCACCTCAAGGCGTTTCAACTCGATTTCAGCCGCGCGCTCCTGCACCAGCAGCTTGCGCTCCGCAATCACCGCGCGCGTTGTGTGCGGAATCGCCTTGGTGTCGAGCTGCTTCAACAGCTCCCGATTGCGGGCGATTTCGCCATCCATCCACCCGGTCGGAACATCAGAGCCTGCCGCCGCTTTCTTGGATCGTTCAAGCTCGGCAATCGCATTTGTCACCTCCGCCCGGTCGGCCTTAAGTGATGACAACGCCTCCGCCGCCGTGACGTTGGTTTCAACCTTGTCAAACTTGGGCATGATCCAGCTGAAAATGGCGACCATCAAAAAGACGCTGAACAGGAAAATCGCAAAGGGCGAAACAAAGCGCGCGCGTTCACCATGGATATAACGCCGCGTCAGTTCGCCCGGCTTCCACGCGAGCAGGGGCAGCGTGCGCCAGATTTTGCCATCAAAGTGGAAAACACTGTGCGCCAGATCATGCCCAAAGGCCCCCAGCGTGCGATGGACGCGTGCCTTTTGCCCGCAGACGCTGCAATAGGCCCCTGCGAGCACCGCGCCGCAATTGAGGCAGTTGCCCGCCGTTTGCCCTTGCCCCTCGCCCGCGCCGGGTTCAACCGCCCGCGCAAGCAAGCCTCCCGTCACGACATCGCCCAATGCTTCAATATTATCCGGCATGGCGCGGTTATTGCCTCCGCGTTGGAGATTGTCACCCTCTTTGCGTTTTGGCGGCCCCTTTGCTAACGCGCGGCGATGCACGCAACCGACGCGACGACAGACCAGTTGATAAGCAGCATGGGCCAAAAGGCGCGTGCAGCAGCTGCTGTGATGGCGCGTCTGCCCACCGCCCGCAAGGCCGATGCCCTTACCATGGCAGCAGCGGCATTGCGCGCGGATGCTGCAAACATTCTTGCTGAAAACGCCAAAGATATTGCCGCAGGAAAGGCCAATGGCCTCTCTCCGGCGATGCTGGATCGGCTGGCGCTTGATGTGGCGCGCATCGAGGCGATTGCAAAGGCGGTTGATGCGGTCGCCGTGCTGCGTGACCCCGTGGGCATGGTCATCGACGAAGCGATCCGCCCCAATGGCCTCATGCTTTCACGCGTGCGGGTGCCCTTGGGCGTGATCGGCATCATTTACGAAAGCCGCCCCAATGTAACCGCGGATGCCGCCGCGCTCTGCCTCAAATCGGGCAACGCCGTCATCCTGCGTGGCGGCAGCGAGGCGGTGCACAGCAACCACGCAATCTATGCCGCACTCCAGAAGGGCATCGTGAAATCGGGGCTGCCCGCTGACGCGATCCAGCTCGTGCCCACGCAAGACCGCGCCGCCGTGGGCGCAATGCTGCGCGCGCAAGGGCTGATCGACATCATCATCCCGCGCGGTGGCAAGGCGCTTGTCGCGCGCGTGCAGGAAGAGGCGCGCGTGCCCGTGCTCGCACATCTTGATGGCATCAACCACAGCTATGTCGACAAGGCCGCCGATGCCGACAAGGCCTGCGCGATTGTCGTCAACGCCAAAATGCGCCGCACGGGCATTTGCGGATCAACCGAAACGCTGCTTATCGATCGCAATTTCGACCAGCCTGCCCGGTTGCTCGCAGCACTTGCCGATGCCGGATGCGCATTGCGCGGCACACCCGAAGTGATCGCGCTTGAGCCCCGCGCCACGCCTGCGCGCGACGAGGATTGGGATACCGAATATCTCGATGCCATTTGCGCAGTGGCCTTTGTGGATGGCGTGGACGGCGCGATGGCGCACATCGCAGCGCATGGCTCACACCATACCGACGCCATCATCACCGAAGATGTCGGCACCGCCGAAACCTTCCTCGCCGGTGTCGATTCGGCGATCGTGATGTGGAATGCCTCCACCCAATTTGCCGATGGCGGCGAGTTTGGGCTGGGTGCCGAAATCGGGATTGCCACGGGTCGTCTTCACGCGCGCGGGCCGGTCGCACTTGAAGGGCTGACAACCTATAAATGGGTTGTGCGCGGCAACGGGCAGGTCAGGCCCTGATCCGCACCGGGCTTCTTGGCGGGTCATTCAACCCCGCCCATTCGGGACATCGCCGGATCAGCCTGTTCGCCGCCGAAGCACTGGGGCTGGATGAGGTCTGGTGGCTCGTTTCCCCCGGAAATCCGATGAAACCCAAGGCAGGCATGGCATCGCTCCCCGTGCGCCTGCGCTCTGCCCAAAAGGTCGCGCGGCGCAGCATCATCCGCCCGACTGCAATCGAGCAGCAACTGGGCACGCGCTATACGGTGGATACGCTCTCCAAGCTCTCGCGTCAGCACCCCGAACGTCGCTTTATCTGGCTGATGGGGGCAGACAATCTGGCGCAATTCCATGCGTGGAAAGACTGGCGACGGATCGCCCGGACGATGCCGATTGCAGTCATAGCCCGGCCGGGTTATGATGCACACGCTCAAGCGAGCCGCGCGATGAGCTGGTTCCGGGGATTCGTCCATCCCCGTGCAACTGCTGGAAGCTGGACGAAGTGGAGAACGCCGGCGCTCGTGCTCTTGCGCTTTCGCCCCGATAGAAGCTCCGCCACCGCGCTCCGCCGGCATCACCCGGACTGGTCGAGCGATTTCCCGAACATGGCCGTGCGTGACCCCGTCACGCGTCGCCCCGTCATTTGAGGACCGACTTTTTGCCCGCTGCCCCGAAACGCAAAGCTGCCCCCGCCGCAGATTCCGTGGAAGCCCTTCACGCCCTTATCCTGCAATCGCTGGAAGACGATCAGGCGGTTGAGCTGGTCTCGATCCCGCTTGCAGGCAAATCGGCGATTGCGGATTACATGGTCATCGCCAGCGGTCGCTCAACGCGTCAGGTCGCCTCGATGGCGCAGAAGCTTCAGGAAAAGATCAAGCAGCAGTGCGGCCGCCTTTCGCGCGTCGAAGGCATGGCCAATGCCGATTGGGTGCTGATCGACGCGGGTGACGTGATCGTCCACCTGTTCCGCCCCGAAGTGCGCAGCTTCTACAATCTTGAGCGTATGTGGGCGTTTGGTGACGCACCGCCCGCCAGTTGAAGCTCCACATCGTTGCACGGGGGAAGATCGGCCGCGGGCCCGAAGCTGATCTGATCGAGCGTTACGCCCGCCGCCTCACCTGGCCCTTTGCCGTGACCGAACTGCCCGATAGCGGCGGCAAGCAGCCGCCCATCCCGCCCGGCACCGTCATCATCGCGATGGACGAGACGGGTGAGCAGCTGACCTCTGCCGCATTCGCCAGAAAGATCGAGCATTGGCGCGATACCGGCACGCGCGAATTGCGCTTCCTGATTGGCGCAGCCGATGGACTGACGGCAGAAGAACGCGCCTCGGCCAGCCTCTTCATCGCGTTCGGCAAGGCGACCTGGCCGCATATGCTGGCGCGCGCGATGCTCGTTGAGCAGCTCTACCGCGCCACCAGTATCATCGCAGGCCACCCCTATCACCGCGAGGGGTGAGCACCGTTCAGACGCCCTTTTCCCGCTCCACTTCACGCCAGCCAATGTCACGGCGGCTAAAGCCGGAAGGGAAATCAATCGCATCCACAGCCGCATAAGCTTTCGCCTGTGCTTCAGTTGCCGTGGCGCCACGCCCCGTGACGTTCAGGACACGTCCGCCATTGGCGACGAGCTGACCGTCCTTGAGCGCCGTTCCCGCGTGGAAGATCTTCGCATCGGCGCCGGCGGGCAAGGTGATCGCGCCGCCCTTTTCGGGCGTGCCGGGATAGCCTTTGGCGGCCATCACGACCGTCAACGCGGTATCGGCGGAGAAGCGCGGCACTTCCGCATCCGCCAGCCGCCCTTCGGCAATGGCGAGCAGCAGCGCGGCCAGATCGCCCTCGAAGCGCGACATGAGCACCTGACATTCAGGATCACCGAAGCGGGCATTATATTCGATGAGCCTGGGGCCCTGCGCCGTCAGCATCAGCCCGGCATAGAGCACGCCCGAATAGGGATTGCCCTCTGCCGCCATGGTGGCAACGGTCGGCTCCACAATCTCCGCCATCACGCGCGCCTCAAGCGCGGGGGTGAGCACCGGGGCGGGCGAATAAGCGCCCATGCCGCCGGTATTGGGGCCAACATCTCCATCGCCCACCCGCTTATGGTCTTGCGCCGAACCGAACGGGACCACGCTCTTGCCATCGGTCAGCGCAAAGAAGCTCGCTTCTTCGCCCAGCATGAACTCCTCAAGCACGACTTCTGCACCCGCCGTGCCAAAGCCGCCGCCGAACATATCTTCAAGCGCGTCGCGTGCCTCAGCTTCGGTCTCGGCGATGATGACGCCCTTGCCGGCTGCCAGCCCATCCGCCTTGATGACGACGGGCAGGCCGAAGCGCGCAAGATCGGCCAGAGCGGCGGCCTTGTCACCATGGCGCGCATAGGCCGCCGTTGGAATGTGGGCACGCGTGCACAGGTCTTTGGTGAAGCCCTTGGAGCCTTCAAGCTGCGCGGCCTTGGCGCTTGGGCCGAAGACGGGGATAGTTGCGGCGCGCAGCGAATCGCCCAGCCCATCCACCAGCGGCGCTTCCGGGCCGATGACGACAAGGCCCACGCCCTTGCTCTGGCAAAAAGCGATGACGGCTTCATGATCCGTCACGTCGAGCGCAACAAGTTCTGCGTCCTGCGCAATGCCGGGGTTGCCGGGGGCGGCATAGAGTGTATCGCACAGAGGCGATTGCGCGAGCTTCCATGCCAATGCGTGTTCGCGTCCGCCGCTGCCGATCAGAAGGATGTTCATGCCCGCCGAAATGCCCTTTGATGATGTGCCCGAAGCCAAGACCGGCCTCCTAGCCGGGGAACGCGCGGGCGACAATGCAGGCGCGCTTTCGGTCAGCGAAATTTCGGCGCTTTTGAAACGCCATGTCGAAACGGGTTTTGCCCATGTGCGCATCCGCGGTGAAATTTCCGGCTTCAAGCGCGCCGCATCCGGCCATCTGTATCTCGCGCTCAAGGACGAAAATGCGCTGATTGACGGGGTGATGTGGAAGGGCAATGCCGCACGCATCGCCTTTAACCCGCAAGACGGCGTGGAAGTGATCGCCACCGGCAAGCTCACCACTTACCCCGGCCGGTCCAAATACCAGATCGTCATCGATACGATGGAGATTGCGGGCGAAGGCGCGCTCTTGGCGCTGCTCGAAAAGCTGAAGGCGCGTCTTGCCGCAGAAGGGCTGTTCTCACCCGAACGCAAACGGGCGCTGCCGTTTCTGCCGCGCACCATTGGCGTCGTTACCTCACCCACGGGCGCTGTTATCCGCGACATTCTCCATCGGCTGGCAGACCGCTGCCCGACGCGTGTCATCGTCTGGCCCGTGCTTGTGCAGGGGCAGGGTTCCGCCGAACAGGTCGCTGCCGCCGTCAACGGCTTTTCCGCCATGCAGGGCGCGGACCGGCCCGATCTTGTCATCGTCGCGCGCGGTGGCGGCTCGATTGAAGATCTGTGGGGCTTCAATGAAGAAGTCGTGGTGCGTGCGGTTGCGGCCTCGTTCATCCCGATCATCTCGGCGGTCGGGCATGAGACCGACACGACGCTGTGCGACTTTGCAGCCGATGTCCGCGCGCCGACCCCAACGGCGGCGGCTGAAATGGCGGTGCCTGTGCGCGCCGAACTTCTTGCCGGATTGCAATCCTATGGCGCGCGCAGCCTGCGCTGCGTCCAGCGTTATCGCGAACGCGCGGGCGAACGGCTGGACGCCACCGCACGCCGCCTGCCGACGCCTGAAACGCTGCTCGGCCCCCAAAGCCAGCGCGTCGATGATCTGGGCGAGCGGCTGAAGCGTGGCCTCTCTCATGTCGCCGCCGATGCGCGTGGCGATCTGGCGCGCGCGGCGGGTGCGTTACGCCCCGCCATGCTCAACCAGCGGATCGATGCGGCGCGCAACCGGCTGGACCAGTTGTGGCGCGTGGCCGCCTCGCTTAACCCCGACCGGATTCTGGAGCGCGGTTATGCGCGTGTCGAAAAGCGCGGCGGCGGCACCGTGACGAGCGCAGAGGGGGCCAAGGCAGCGGGCGCGCTTGTGCTTCGTTTTGCCGATGGCGCAGTCGATGCACGGGTTGAGCGCAGCGGCGGCGCGCCCTATGTGAAGGACAAGCCCGAACAGCCCGACCTGTTCTGACCAAAGGATATAAGATGTTAATGTCGCAAGGCCGCCCCGCAAGGCTGATGTATATGGCAAACGGCTTCCGCGTGCTGGCGCAGGGCGACCATGTGGTGTGCGCAAAATCCGGTGCCCAGATTTCGCTTGAAGCCTTGCGTTACTGGAGCGTCGCCAAGCAGGAACCCTATGCCACCGCCGAAATCGCGGCCAAGGCAGCGCTCGAAGAATGAGCCTGCCGCGCACCGCGCTGGTGGCACTCATGCTCGGCATCGTGCCGGGCAGTTGCATAGCAGCCCCCGTGGCGAGCACGCCTGCAAACTCACCCGCTGCTGCAACGCCAGTGAAGGCCGCTCGCCCCACATCCTTGACGCCCGCCCCTGGCGTGATTGGCATCTTCCGGCTTGATCGTGCGCCCGTGCAGGGCGGCTATGCGCTCGGCTGGGTTCCGCCTGGCACTGTGCGCCTCGTCATTGACGGGCACGACGTGCGCTTTGCGGCCGACCGGCGCTTTTCAATCGGCTTCGGGCGCGATTTTCAGGCCTATGCGACGATCACCGCCTTTCGCGCCGATGGCAGCGCGGTAACAGACAAGATCGCCGTTGCGCCGCGCCAGTGGCGGATCGAGAATTTGCCCACCTTGCCGCGCTTCTCGCAACCCTCTGCCGAATTTCAGGCGCGCCGCCCCGGTGAACTGGCCCAGATCAACGCCGCGCGCACCATTGCGTCGGACACGCAGGGCTGGCGACAGACGTTCCGCTGGCCTGCTTTTGGGCGTGTATCCGGCGTGTTCGGCTCACAGCGTGTTTATGCCGGAGAGCCGGGCGCACCGCATAATGGCGTCGATGTCGCAGGCGGAGCAGGTGCGCCGGTTTATGCGCCCGCTGATGGCGTCGTCATCCTTGCCGCGGCCAGCCCCTTCACGCTTGAAGGCAATCTCTTGATGATCGACCATGGCATGGGCCTCAACAGCGCCTTTCTCCATCTCTCGCGCATCGACGTGAAGCTGGGCGATGTCGTGCATCAGGGGGACCGTCTGGGCGCCATCGGGATGACCGGACGTGCCACAGGCCCGCATCTGCACTGGGGGATGCGCTGGAATGATGAGCGGATTGATCCAGCGACACTGGTTGGCCCAATGCCCGCCGCCCCGGCTGCAAAATAGGTGCCATAAATAGCGAAGGCCGGGCCAATACGCCGGCCCGGCCTTCGCCCCGAAGCGGATCGCTCCGGCAAGCCCTTCCCCCCTGTTGACGCCCCGGCATACACGCCGGAAGAGTGCCCTTGGCGGCTTACGCAAGCCCTTAAGCTACACGGGCCTGCCGCTTTCGGGTGGGGTCAGGGAAACTGTGTCAGCAGCCGCGATTATCGCCCTTGTCGATCGCGCGGCCCGCAAGGGCGCCGACGCCCGCGCCGACAATCGTGCCCGCCGTCCGGTCGCCGCGATAGCCAACGACCGCGCGACCGAGCAGGCCACCGGCAACCGCGCCGAGGATGAGGCCCGTCGAGCCCTTGCCGCAACGCTGGCCGCGATAACGATAATTGCGATCCCGATAAGAACCGCGGTCGTCATAAGCCTGCCGACCTTCAAAGCCGCGACGGCTGTAATAACCGCCATCGTCATAGCCACGATTGCGGTAATAGCCGCCGTCATTGTCATAGTGGTCGCGCGCCATCACCGGCGTCGCGGGGACCAGCGCAGTCATCGCCATGGCTGCGGCGGCACCAAAATTGACCAGCATCTTGCTCATCCTGCTTCTCCACTTGCGCTTGTCCATCCACATTACGCGTCGATGGCACTTCACTCGCCGATGGTGCCGGATAGGTTCCGGCAGCGTCGACAAGGGCGTTATGCGCCGCCCCGGTTGGACTGATCCTGAATGTGTTCGTTAGCCGCCGTTCAGCTTTGTCGGGCTGTGATCCGCGCAAGTTTGAGCTATGGCCGCAAGCGATGCTGCGCCCGCTTAGACTTGCCTTCCTGTTTTTAACGCTGTTGTTTGCCGCCTCTTCCGCCAAGGTCGGCCAGATGCCGATTCCCCGGCAGGATGTGCGCATCGCGCTACACGCCGCCCCCCTTTCCAATGAACTCAATCAGTTACGGCAGACCGGCGATCTCATTTACCTCGGTGGATGGATTATGAAGGCGCGCCAGCCCGATTTTGGGGGATGGTCTGCCATGCAGCGCACCGCCACCGGGTTGAAGCTGATTTCCGATGCGGGTGCGGTGCTCGATATGCCTTTGCCACAGGGCCCTGCCGTGAGGGGATCGATTGCAGAGCTGCCGCGTGGCTGCGGCAAGCACTGGAACAAGGAAATGCACGACAGCGAATCAATGGCGCGTGATCCCGCCACGGGCCGCATCTGGGTGGGGCTGGAAAAGCTCAACCGCATCTGCCGCATCGATGCCGATGGCCGCGCGCACGAAATCGCCCGACGCGAAATGGCGAAATGGGACATTTCCTACGGGGCCGAATCGATGGTGCGCCTGCGCGATGGACGTTTTCTCGTCATCGCCGAGCGCGACCCGACCGATTCGCGCAAAGCCGCGCCTGTTCTGGTGTTTGATGGCGACCCGGTTCTGCCGACGAGCCGCAGCTATGAAGCGCGGCTTGCCCGCCCGCCGGGCTATCTGCCGGTGGATGCAGCCGAACTGCCCGATGGGCGGTTGCTGGTGCTCTATCGGCTGTTTTCAGCGCGCCAATGGTTCAAGACGCAACTGCTGATCTTCGACATGAAGCGCCTTGCGCCGGGCAAGCTGCTCACCGGCAAAGAGATCGCACGACTCGGTGCGCCGGTCCTGACCGACAATTTTGAGGCACTGGCGGTGGAACAACAAAAGAGGCGAACCATCATCTGGCTCGCCTCTGATGATAATTTCTGGCCGCTTCAGCAGTCTTACCTGCTGAAGTTCAGCTTGAAGGATTAAGCGGCGACAGCCTGCTTCTTGGCGACTTCGCGCTTCAGGCGACGCGCCTTGAGGCTCAGCTTTTCGTCCGAGGTCTTGAGCAGCCAGTTGTCGAGGCCGCCAACGTGCTCAACCGAACGCAGGCCGTTGGTCGAAACGCGCAGACGAACGCTCTTTTCAAGCGCTTCAGAGAGCAGCGTCACATTCTGCAAATTGGGCAGGAAGGTACGCTTGGTCTTGTTGTTCGCGTGGGAAACGTTGTTGCCCACCTGGCGGCCCTTGCCGGTCAGTTCGCAAATGCGCGACATATCTGTTCGTCCTGAAAATGAATCGACTAATTCGGAAAGGCTGCGCCACTAACCGTGCAAGGCGCTTTCGTCAACCCGAAGTCCGCGTCTAAAGCAAGGCATGGCGATTCCTCTTCCCCCATTCATGCACCGCGCGCTTCAACTTGCGCAAGCTTCTGCCGACGCCGGCGAAGTGCCCGTGGGCGCGGTTATCGTGCGCGATGGCGTGGAAATCGCGGCTGCGGCCAATGCGATGCGCGCTGCAAAAGACCCGACGGCCCATGCCGAAATGGAAGCGATACGGCAGGCCGCGCGCGTGCTGGGCAATGAACGGCTCGACGGTTGCGACCTTTGGGTCACGCTGGAACCCTGCCCGATGTGCGCGGGCGCCATCTCCCATGCGCGAATCGCCCGCGTCTATTATGCGGCACCTGACCCCAAGGGCGGCGGCGTCGATCATGGACCGCGCGTCTTTGCGCATCCCACCTGCCACCACCGGCCAGAGGTTTATTCCGGGCTTGGCGAAAGCCCCGCCTCAGCCATGCTCAAGACGTTCTTTGCAGACCGCAGAGAGAAGTTCGCACGCCTGGCACGCGGCAATGCTTGAGCGACACGCGCTCTATCTGCCATAAGCCCGGTAAATCATGCCAACAGACCTTCCCCATACCCTGACTCCCTTCCCCTGGGCTGATGTTGCGATCATCCTTGCGCTCATCGCGCTCAACGGCGTTTTCTCGATGTCGGAACTCGCCATCGTCTCGGCGCGGCGCGCGCGACTCGAATCGATCACCAAAAAGCGCCAGCTGAAAGGCGCGCGCACCGCCATCGAGCTGGCATCGAACCCCGGCAAGTTCCTTTCGACCGTGCAGATCGGCATCACGCTTATTGGCATCATCGCGGGCGCCTATTCGGGCGCGAGCCTTGGCGGGCCGGTGGCCGAGCGGCTGCTGCTGCTGGGCGTTCCCGCACAATGGGCGGACGACACCTCCTTCGCGCTGGTCGTCGGGCTGACGACCTTCGCCTCGCTCATCGTCGGGGAACTGGTGCCCAAGCAGTTCGCTCTGCGCGCGCCGGAGCCGATTGCCGTTGCCATGTCGGTGCCGATGGTGATGCTGTCAAAGGTCACAGCACCGCTCGTCTGGCTGCTCGACCGCACGAGCGCGCTCATTTTCCGCCTGCTCGGCATGAACCGCGAATCGGAAAGCCATGTGACGGCGGAGGAACTCCACCTCATCGTCGCCGAGGCCTCCAAATCCGGCGTCATCGAGGAAAGCGAGCGCGCGATCATTTCGGGTGTGGTGCGCCTTGCCGACCGCCCCGTGCGCGAAGTGATGACGCCGCGCACCGAGATCGACTGGATTGATGAAAAGGCCGACGCCAAGGCGATCCATCAGGCAATTCTCGCCTCTTCACACAGCCGCATCCTCGTGGCGCGCGGATCGGTGGACGAAATTGCGGGCGTCGTCAGCGCGCGCGATCTGCTGGCGGCTGAACTCACCGGCAAGAAGCTCGATTTGAAGGTGCTGATGAAGCGCGCGCCCATCATCCCCGATCAGGTCGATGCGATGGACGCGCTGGAGGCGCTGCGCCACGCCGACGTGCCCATCGCGCTTGTCCACGACGAATATGGGCATTTTGAAGGCATCGTAACACCCGCCGACCTGCTTTCCGCCATCGCGGGCGATTTCGCCTCCGATCAGGATGCCGGTGACGAGCCCGCCATCTTCGAGCGCGAGGATGGCAGCCTGCTTGTGGCAGGCTGGGCAACGGCAGACAGCCTTGCCGAGCGCATCGGCCTGACGCTCGATGAAGACCGTGACTTTGCAACCGTCGCCGGCTTCGTGCTCGACCGGCTCAAGCATATTCCAGACATTGGCGCGCACTTCATTGAACAGGGCTATCGCTTCGAGGTGGTCGATATGGACGGCCGCAAGATCGACAAGCTTCTCGTAGAAACAGCCCATTAAGCCCCATGACCAGCCTTTCCGACATTCACGAGGAATATGATTTTCTCGACGCCGACGACCGCTATCGCCTGCTGATTGATCTTGGCCGCGCGCTGGAGCCGATGCCCGACGCCCTGAAGACCGATGCCACGCTGGTCCGCGGCTGTTCGGCAAGCGTCTGGGTCTATCCCGCCGCACAGGCCGATGGCACGCTGCACTTTCTGGCCGACAGCAACGCGGCCATCACCAAAGGCATCATCGCGCTGGTGCTGACAGCGGTGCAGGACAAGCACGCCGCCGATATTCTCGCGCTCGACATTGAAGGCGCGCTGGCACCGTTTGATCTCAAGAACCAGCTCTCCTCCAACCGCACACAGGGCATCCCCAACATGATCGCGCTCATCCGCGACACCGCCAAGCGACTGGCCGGGCAAGCGTGATGCGCCTGACCCTCACCCTCACGGTCGCTCTGCTTCTTGCAACACCGGCGCTGGCCGAGCGTGACTTCCGCATCGGGAACGAGCGGTTCAGCGAGGCCGATATTCTCGATGCACGCGGGCTTCCCTCAGTCGGTGGAGAGCCCGTCATTCTGGTGACACTCGCGCAAAAAGCGTGGCCGCGGCTCCAGAAGCTGACGACGGAATTTCTCGGCAAGCCGATGCCGGTGAGCATTGATGGCCGCCCGCTTGCCACACCCGTGGTGCGCGATGCCATCACCGATGGCGTCCTGGAGATTTCTGGTATCGCCTCGCTGCCCGAAAGCGAGACGATGGCAAAGCTCATCTCCGGCAAGGTCCCGCTGCCCGACAGCCTTGAGGAATAAGCCGGGCGGGCAAGAGCAAGGAAAAAATTGGATGAAGCCGATCCTGACCGCCCCCGTCACCCCAGCGCAGGCTGGGGTCTCTTGGGTTGGGCGCAGGAGATGCCAGCCTACGCTGGCATGACGCAGCGTCGGGAAAAGGGTTGGGGTGATTTGCCCGAACGATCCATTCCAATCCCGTTTACCCTGAGCTTGTCGAAGGGCTGCCCTGCATCTGTTCGCCAAAAGGGGAAGGACAGTGCTTCGACAAGCTCAGCACGAACAGTTCATTTAGTCGGGCTTGGGCGCGATCTGTTTCCTAGAGCGCCAGCCTGCGGTCCTCCGCCGTTTTAAGCACATCATAGGCGGCCTGAATCTTCTGGAAACGTTCCGCCGCTTCGGCATCACCGGGCTTCACATCGGGGTGGTTTTCCTTGGCGAGCTTGCGCCAGGCGGCTTTTACCGCCTCAAAATCATCATCGCTGCCAAGCCCCAGCACCTCAAGGGCACGCATCTCATCGCGGCTGCGTGATCCGTCACCCGGCCCGCCCCAGCCATAATGCTTGGCTTCCTGATAACCAGATGCATCGCGCCGCTCGTTCGCCTCACGCTCGGCGGCCTCTTCTGCCGTCAGCCCGGCAAAATAATCCCAGTTCTTGTTATATTCGCCCGCGTGCTCTTCGCAAAACCACCAGCGTTCGGGGCTGTTGGGGGCTTTAGGCGCGGGCCGATCCCCCGGCTTTTCACAGCCATGGCGGTCACACAGGCGCACCTTCACAGCCTCGCGCTCGGTGCCATAGCCTCGCCAGCGGGGAAAGCCCCAATCCATATTGCGTGTCTGCCGCCGTGTCATAAGCGACCAGCTTAGGCGATGCGCGCGCCGCTTTCCAGCCACAGGCGCTGGAAACCACGCTGATTTTTGCGCTTTTGCATCGCCCGCATCGCTGTGGCAGACCTTGCCCCGCAAAGATTATTGGAGGGGTCCACTCATGAAAATCATTCCCAGAGCACTTGTCTTGCTGTCGGCACTCGCCTCGCTCATCGTGGCGCTTGGCCTCTGGTTCGGCATGGAAAATCTGCTACCCGGCATGGGCATAGTTACCACCGACATCGGCGGCGGCCTTGTTGGCCGCGCGACCGTGCGGGCGGACATGGCCGGGTTGTTCGGCGGCAGCGGCATTTGCGCCGCGCTTGGCGCCATCCGTGGAAGCCGGCACTGGACCAACAGCGCGCTCCTGCTCCTCAGCGTCGCGATCACGGGCCGCCTGATCGGCCTTGCTATAGATGGTGCTGCAAGCGTCGTCATCCAGCCCGTCATGATCGAAGCCGCCACCATCGGCCTGCTTCTCTGGCTGCGCGCGACACTGACGGACAAGGCCTGACACGCGGCGAAGCGACCTGCGGGGCATCTGCGCAATCATGGGAAAGTGGATGCCCCGTGAGGATT
>CALMVA010000069.1 GCA_937873035.1 uncultured Sphingomonadaceae bacterium
ACCAGAGAGCGGCGATGCGGACCGACATGGCGGGCTCAGCCCAGCATCAGGGCGGGGGCGGCTGAAAAGGGCCCGCCGCGTTCCCCCGGGCCGCCCAGCCGGCGGGAGGGGGGGGGCGGTGCTGGAGGGGGGGCGGCCCAAGGGGGGGGCGGAAGGCCGCGCGTTAAAAGGCGGGGCGCTCTCGCTGCGCCACCGCCACTTCACCGTCTGGAAAAACCAGAAGGTCGTGCGCGATAAGGCGCAGATGCTCGCAAATCTTGGCCACAAGGCTGAACAGGTGGTTGATGCGCGCGGTGCGGCGCGCTTCACAGGGGAAGAGGGGGATCCCCGGCCCAATGTCGCATCCGGGCATATTCCCGGCAGCTTCAACCTGCCCTTTGGCCAGATGTTCAACGCCGATGGCACATGGAAGCGCGGAGATGCGCTCAAGGCGGCGTTTGAAAGCGCGGGGGTTGATTTGTCGCAGCCGCTTGTCGCCACCTGCGGTTCAGGGCTGACGGCGGCCAATCTTGTGTTCGGCGCGCATCTGCTCGGCAAGGAAGATGTCGCGCTTTATGACGGAAGCTGGTCGGACTGGGGGACGGACCCGGAGACACCCAAGGCGACCGGAGCGGCCTGAGCGGCGGGCCTTCTTCTGCGTCACCCCGGCGCAGGCCGGGGTCTCTCTGGGCAAGGTGCACAAGATGCCAGCCTGCGCTGGCATGACGAAATGGAGGACGCATATTTCTTACCTGACTGCCACGCGATGCCCTTATCGTCACCCCAGCGAAGGCTGGGGTCTCGTCGACCGGGCGCAGGAGAGGAAGCGGCCCATCCGGCATTTTCCCGTCATTCCAGCGTAAGCTGAAATCTCTTGCATGAGATGCCAGCCCGCGCTCGCATGATGAGGCAGAAGCAGGACGCATGGTTGTATAATTCGCGTCCCGCCGTAGGACGAACCCATGAGCGACGAGAAGAAGATGAAGCCCGCGACGCGGCTGGCCCATGGCGGGCGGCGCGAGGATTGGACGAGCCTTGGCGCAGGCAAGGGCGGCATCGTCAACCCGCCCGTCTGGCGTGCCTCGACGATCCTTTATGACGATGTTGCCCATCTCAGGCGCGGCACCACCACCAACCGCGATGGCGATCTGTTCTACGGGCGGCGCGGCACGCCGACCCAATGGGCGCTGGCCGAGGCGATAACGGAGCTTGAGCCGGGGGCGGCGGGCACGATGCTCTATCCTTCGGGCGTGGCCGCCGTCACGGGCGCGCTGCTTTCGGTTCTCAAACCCGGCGACCATCTGCTGATGGTCGATTCGGCTTATGATCCGACGCGCAATTTCTGCGACAATTTCCTCAAACTTTGGGGCGTTGAAACAACCTATTATGATCCGCTCATTGGTGCGGGCATCGACGCGCTGGTGCAGCCCAATACGGCGGCGATCTTCCTGGAATCGCCCGGCAGCCTGACTTTCGAGGTGCAGGACATTCCGGCGATTGTGGAGGTCGCCAAGGCAAAGGGGCTCAAGACGCTGCTCGACAATACATGGTCGACGCCGCTCTTCCTCACAGCACTCGACAAGGGCATTGATCTTACGATTTCAGCCGCGACCAAATATCTGGGCGGGCACAGTGATGTGATGATGGGTGCGGTCACCGCCAACGCCGCAAGCTGGCTGTCGCTCAGGCGCACCGCGCAGATCCTTGGCCAATTCGTCAGCGCGGATGACAGCTATCTGGTGCTGCGCGGGATGCGCACGCTGGCGCTCAGGATGAAGCAGCATGGCGAAAGTGCGCTCAAGATCGCAAGCTGGCTTGAAACCCGGCCGGAAGTGGCGCGCGTGCTGCACCCCGGCCTTCCCTCCTCGCCGCATCATGCGCTCTGGCAGCGTGATTTCACGGGGGCGGGCGGGCTTTTCAGCTTTGTTCTCAACGGTGGCGACGAAGTGCGCCGCGCCGCGCTCATCGATGCGCTCGATCTGTTCGGCATCGGCTATAGCTGGGGCGGGTATGAGAGCCTCGCGCTCCCCGTCGATCCGCAGAAATATCGCAGCGCGACGCGCTGGGACGCCGAAGGTCCGGTCGTGCGGCTCAGCATCGGGCTGGAAGATGCCGATGACCTGATTGCCGATCTGGCGGGCGGGCTGGATCGTATGTCGGCGGCGGGCGCCTAGCCAGCACCCGCCAGACCGGGATATTACTTCTTCAGGCTGTCACGGATGTCGCGCAGCAGCAGCACGTCCTCAGGCGTTGCCGCTTCGGGTTCGGGCGGGCGCATCTTGTTCGCCTGACGCACGATCAGGAAGATGACGAACGCCATGATGAGGAAGTTGATGACCGCAGTCACAAAGCTGCCATAGGCGAAAGCGCCGATACCGGCGGCCTTGGCGTCGGCAAGCGTCGCAATCACCTTGTCGCCGGGATCGCCCAAAAGGATGAACTTGTTCGAAAAATCGACGCCGCCGCCCGTGACCAGCCCAATGAGCGGCATCAGCAGATCATCGGTGAACGAGGTGATGATTTTGCCAAAGGCTGCCCCGATGATGACACCGACCGCCAGGTCGAGCACATTGCCGCGCATCACGAAGGCCTTGAATTCACTCAGCATATTTACGCACTCCCCACAGAAACCTTCTCAAGTGACGGAAAACTGCCACAATGGAGCAATTTTGCAAGGATATTGCACGGGCACGGGCGCAACCCTATCTTCGCTGCACCATCCCCGTGGGAGAGAATGAGACCATGTCCACCCGTCTTCGCAACCTTTCGCTCGCACTCGCGCCTGCTGTCCTCATGGTATCGGGCTGCGGCCTCAACAGCGTGCCGACCGCCGAAGAAAACGCCAAGGCCAAATGGGCCAATGTGCAGGCCGATTATCAGCGGCGCGCAGACCTCATTCCCAACCTCGTTGAGACGGTGAAGGGTTATGCCAAGCAGGAAGAAAAGGTGCTGACCGAAGTGACCGAGGCGCGCGCCAAGGCAACTTCGGTACAGGTGACCGCGAATGACCTGACCGACCCCGCCAAGGTTGAGCAGTTCCAGCAGGCGCAGGGCGCGCTCTCGCAGGGTATTGGCCGTCTGCTGGCCTCCGTGGAGGCCTATCCCGATCTCAAGTCGAACCAGAATTTCCTCGCGCTGCAATCGCAGCTCGAAGGCACCGAGAACCGCATCAACATCTCGATCAAGGATTATAACGAGGCGGTGCAGACATATAACACGACGATCCGCACCTTCCCCGATGCGATTGGCGCCAAGGTGTTTTACGGCGCAAAGCCGATGACGCCCTATCAGGCAACCGCGCCCAATGCAGATCGCGCGCCAACGGTGAAGTTCTAGGATTTTTTCGTGAAGGACCGCGCCATGCGGTGGCTCGTCCAGTTGATGATCGTGCTGGCGGCGCTTGCGTCGCCCGCCGTCGCGCAGACATTTCCCAAGCCCAACAACACGCGCGTTGTGGATGCGGCAAACATCCTGCCCGCCCCCGATGAGGCGGCGCTCGATGCAAAGCTGGCCGCTTTCGAGAAGGAAACCGGCCGCCAGTTCGTGGTGGCGACAATCCCTGATCTCCAGGGCTATCCCATTGAGGATTATGGCTATCGTTTGGGCCGGAGCTGGGGGATTGGCTCCAAAGACAAGGATGATGGCGTTCTGCTGATCGTCGCGCCCACCGAGCGCAAGCTGCGCATTGAAGTGGGCTATGGGCTGGAACCCTATCTGACCGACGCCTATTCGAGCGTTATCGTCAACACGCAGATCGTGCCGCGCTTCAAGGGCGGAGACATGGTGGGCGGCATCACCGCCGGCGTTGATGCGACCATCGCGCAGTTGAAGCTCACGCCCGAAGAGGCGGCAGCGCGCATGAAGGCGGCGGAGACCGGGCAAGGGAAAAAGAGCGGCGGCGGTGTGCCGATTGCGCTCATTTTCTGGCTGGTCATCCTCTTCTTCTTCGTGCTCCCGGCGGTCTTTGGAGGGCGACGCGGGCGGCGGCACGGTATCGGCCCGGTCGTCATCTGGGGGCCGGATGACTGGGGCGGTGGCTCTGGTGGAGGCGGCTTCGGCGGCTTTGGCGGCGGCGGAGGCGGATTTTCAGGGGGCGGCGGCAGCTTTGGCGGCGGCGGCTCTTCGGGGAGCTGGTGATGAGCGTTTCTGCGCAAATGTGCGAACTGGATCATGATCGCATCAGCCTTGCCGTGCACGAGGCGGAAGGCGGAACATCGGGCGAGATCGTCACGATCATCGCCAACAGTTCAGACCGCTATGACGATGTGGCGCTCTGGTGGTCGATCGCGGTCGCCATCTTCGCGCTGGGCTGGGTCACGATCTTTTCGGATTTCTACATCGGCCTTGTCGACTATGTGCTGGGCGATTGGGCGATTGACTGGACACCGCGCCGCACGCTGGAACTGGGGCTGACCATCGTCATCGCCAAGTTTGTTGGTATGTGGCTGTTGATGCTGTGGCGGCCGCTGCGGCTCTTCCTCACTCCCGGCGCCATTCTCACCAAGCGCGTGCACCGCCGCGCGATTGCCTGCTTCAAAGTAGGGGCAGAACGCCGCACCGTGGGGCGCACGGGCATCCTCATCTACCTCTCACTGGCTGAGCACCGCGCCGAAATCGTGGCGGATGAGGCCATTCACGCAAAGGTGGCCAATGGTGTGTGGGGCGATGCCATGGCGGATATGGTGGGCCATGTGCGCGAAGGCAGGATTGCCGACGGCATGATCGCCGCTGTGCGCGATGTTGGCGCCATCCTTTCAACGCACTTCCCGCGCGCCGAAGATGATCGCAACGAATTGCCCGACAGGTTGATAGAACTTTGACAACACCGGAAAACGAGAGTGCCGTCGACGAAGAACGCATCGTCTGGCAGGGGCGCTTCATCACCACCAAGCAGCGCGGCACATGGGAATATGTGTCGCGCGCGCGGGGGATAAAGGCGGCGGTGATCCTTGCGATTGATGAAGGCCATGTGCTGCTGGTTGAGCAGTTCCGCGTGCCTTTGGGTCAGCCCTGCCTTGAACTTCCCGCCGGGCTTGTGGGGGATGAAACCGAAGACGAGGCGATGGAAGCCGCCGCCGCGCGCGAGCTGGAAGAAGAAACCGGCTACCGCGCCGGGCGCATCGAGCTGGTCGGGGAATTCCACTCCTCGCCCGGCATGGTGAGCGAAAGCTTCTTCTTCGTGCGCGCGCTTGATCTGGAGAAGGTGAGCGAAGGCGGCGGCGTGGAAGGCGAGAATATCATCGTCCACCGCGTGGCACTTGACGAGGTGAAGGCGTTCATGGCCGAAAAACGCGCACAAGGTTGCGCGATGGATGCCAAGCTGTTGATGTTGCTGGGGCCGGAACTGGTCTGAGCCTCAACTCCGGCGCGTCACCCAGCGCGGGCCGGGGTCTCGGCGGTCGGGGACAAGAGATGCCAGCCTGCGCCGGCATGACGGGCTTTGCCCGATCCCACATCTTACCGGAAATTGTCGGCGTAAGCCTGAATCTTCAACACGCGCTCGGCGGCGGGCACGACGTGATAGTCGATGCTGTTCTTCGCGGCATAGGCCTTGGCGGCGTCGAGCGTCTTGAAGCTGAGGCGCAGCTGGCGGCGCGTGTCGCGCGAGCCTGCCCAGCCCATCAGCGGGTCGGCGCGCTGCGCGTCGGTCGGTTCGAATTCGAGAATCCACTGGCCGGTGCCGAAACGGCCCGACTGCATGGCGTTTTTCGCTTTCTGGATGATCCGTGCCTGCGTCATGCGCGCCCTTTCCCTTATTCAGCGGCGGCGATCAAGCGGAATCCTGTGCAAGTCACGTCAGGAGCGCGCCTGCGCCTTCTTGGTCTTGAGGCTGGCAATGGCGGCGGCGGGGTCGTCGGGCCAGTTGTGCCTGGGGTAAGCGCCGCGCATTTCCTTCGCCACATCGGCCCAGCTTCCCGTCCAGAAGCCCGGCAGGTCGCGCGTCGTCTGAATGGGGCGTCCGGCGGGCGAGGTGAGCGAGAGGACGAGCGGTGTGCGCGCGGTGCCGATCACGGGATGGTCCGACACGCCGAACAGCGCCTGCACGCGCAGCTCGACGGTTGGGCCGCCCGGCGCGTCATAATCAATCGCGTGGCTGGTGCCCGCGGGCGAGGTGAAGCTGGCGGGCGCGAGTCGATCCACCGTCTGTTGCCCCTCCCAGCCCAGAAGGCCCTTGAGCGCACCCGCAAGCGCGCCTTCGTCAATATCCGAAAGTCGGCGTTTGCCCGCCACGAGCGGGGCCAGCCACAGATCAAGGCTGGCCAGCAGCGTGGCCTCGTCCAGCGTGTCAATTCCTGCCCAATGTGCACGCGCGCGCAGGCGCTCGATGGATGGGGGCAGGCTGAGGACGCCAAGCCCATGCTCGCGCACACCCTCCACAAGTGCGGCGGCAATCGCTTCGAGGCTGGCCTTGGCATCCTGCCCCTTGGTGATGGTGATCGCGCCCAGATGCCGCCCGCTCTCGGCCTTTACCCCGCCTGTTGCGGGGTCAAAGCGGAGGTTTGCGCCGGTCCTGATCCGGTCGGCAAAGAGCGCTTCGATGGTCGGCAGATCGATTTCGACGGCAGAGAGAATACGCGCGCCCGAAGCCGCGCCCTGAATATCGGCCACGGCGAGCCATTCGCAGCGCGCGAGCGGGTGGGCTGCATCGAGCCGGAAGCCGCGCCCGCCCGCGCTGATCCAGTTTTCGCCAGAGGCATCACGGCGGCGGGCGATCCGATCTGGAAAGCCGAGCGCAATGGCGACGGCAAGGTCCGATGTGCCGGAGGGTGGGGGCGTGCCCTTGTTGCCGCCCGCCAGTTTCTCCCAGCGCCGTGCCAGAGCGCGCGCGGCGTCCGCGCGTTGCCCCCTTTCACCCCGCCAGCGCGCGAGACGGCGCTCAAGATCGGTATCATTGCCACCCAGCCCGCGCTCGGAGAGGAGGACCGCCGCCTCGCTGGCGGTGCGCCCAAGGCCCCGCGCGGCGGCATCGAGCAGCATATGCGCGATGCGCGGCGGCATCGGCAGGGCCGCCATTGCCTTGCCATGCGCAGTCGGGCGGCCATCGTCATCAAGCGCGCCAAGTTCGCTCAGCCGTTTGCGCGCTTCGGCCAAAGCGGCGGTGGGCGGCGGATCAAGCCAGCCAAGCTGCGCGGGATCAGCCACGCCCCAGATCGCGCAATCGAGCAGCAAGGGTGAGAGATCGGCCTCAAGGATTTCTGGGGGACCATAAGGCGGCAGGCCTGCCGTCGCCGCCTCTTCCCACAGCCGATAGGCAACGCCCGGCTGCTGGCGCGCCGCACGGCCCGCGCGCTGTGTGGCGGCAGCCTGACTGACGCGCTCGGTCACCAGCCGGGCAACGCCCGCCGCCCGATCATAGCGCGCGCGCCGGGCAAGGCCGGAATCGATCACGATGCGCACGCCATCAATCGTCAGACTCGTCTCGGCAATCGACGTTGCGAGGATGACCTTGCGGCGCACACCTTTGCGGATCGCCGCGCGCTGTTCGGCGGGGTCGAGGCTGCCATGGAGGCGGTGGATGTCGGCGGTCACGCCCTCCAGCCGCTCCGCTGTCCGCTCGATCTCACCGACGCCGGGCAGAAAGGCGAGGATGTCGCCTTGCTCTTCGCCCAGCGCGCGGCGGATGGTGGCGGCCATCTCGTCCTCGATCCGTGCTTCAGCTCTCCGCCCGATATGGCGCAGCGTGAGCGGATAGATTTTGCCTTCGCTCTCGATGACGGGGCCGCCGAGCAGGGCTGCAAAGCGTGATCCATCCAGCGTGGCGGACATGGCGACAAGGCGCAGATCGGGCCGCAGCCCGGCTTGCGCATCGAGCGCGAGGGCCAGGCCGAAATCGCTGTCGAGGCTGCGCTCATGCACTTCATCGAACAGCACGGCAGAAACGCCCGAAAGCTCCGGGTCCGCTTGTATGCGGTTGCGGAAAATGCCTTCGGTGAGCACGAGAATACGCGTGGCGGCGGACTGGCGGCTGTCCATGCGTGTCGCATAGCCCACTATCTGTCCCACCGGCTCGCCCATCAGTTCAGCAATCCGCTCGGCAGCCGCGCGCGCGGCAAGGCGACGGGGGGAGAGCAGCAGGATTTGCCCGGTGCACCAGTCTTGATCCAGCAGGGCCGGTGCCACCGCCGTCGTCTTGCCCGCACCCGGAGGTGCCACCAGCACGGCGTTTGGCGCTTGCGACAAGGCCGCAAGCAGATCAGGAAGAACGGCGTGGATCGGGAGCGTCACCGCGCTTTAATAAGCGCGCGCGATCGCAAATTCGACCGCTTCGATGAGCGCCGCCTTGGCTTTGGAGGCCGGGAAGATGCCAAGCGCGTCAATCGCACGCTGGCCGTAGAGCCGGGCCTTTTCAAAGGTGTCTGCAATCGCGCGGGTGCCATCGAGCAGCGTCTTGGCGTGCGCAAGATCATCGTCAGAAACGCGGCGGCCTTCCATCGCGTCCTTCCAGAAGGTGCGATCCACCTCATCGCCGCGCGCCATGGCGAGGATGACGGGCAGCGTCATCTTCCCGTCGCGGAAATCATCGCCCACGCCCTTGCCCATCGTCTCGGCGTCCGAGGCATAGTCGATGGCATCATCGACAAGCTGGAAGGCAATGCCGAGATTGCGGCCATAGGAATCGAGCGCCATCTCCACCGTTTCGTCGCGCTCGGCGATCACGGCAGAGATGCGGCAGGCCGCAGCAAACAAAGCCGCCGTCTTGGCGCCGATAATGTCGAGATACTGGTCTTCGCTCGTCGCCACCTGACGCTGCGCGGTCAACTGGTTGACCTCGCCTTCCGAAATGACGGCGCTCGCATTCGAGAGGATCTTCAGCACCTTGAGGCTGCCATCCTCCACCATCAGCTCGAATGCGCGGCTGAACAGAAAGTCGCCCACGAGCACGCTTGCCGAATTGCCCCAGATGACATTGGCGGTCTTGCGGCCACGGCGCAGGTCGGAATGATCGACCACATCATCGTGCAGCAGCGTGGCCGTGTGGATGAACTCGACCGAGGCGGCGAGCTGATATTGGCGATTTCCCGGATAATCGAGCAGCGCCGAGGTGGCGAGCGTCAGCATCGGGCGCATCCGCTTTCCGCCGCTGGCGATCAGATGCCCGGCAAGTTCAGGGATCAGCGGGATTTGCGACTTCATCCGATCAAGGATGACGGCATTGACCTCGTTCATGCCCGACGCCACAAGCGCCATCATCGGGTCGAGCGAGGGGGCCGCGGAATTCGGTAGCCTGTGAATGGTAGCCGTCATATGGGGCGCTCTGGCCGCGCTTCGTCGCAAAGGCAAGGAAAACAGGGTTGCATCTGGCAGCTTTTGGCGAAACTGGAAGAGAGATGACCGACGAAACCCTGCACCGCTACCGCGAAAGCATCGACAATATCGATGCCGCCGTAATCTATATGCTCGCCGAACGCTTCAAGATCACCAAGGCGGTGGGCGAGCATAAGGCCAAGACCGGGCTTCCGGCGGCGGATTCGGGCCGCGAAAAACGCCAGATAGAGCGGCTGCGCCGTCTGGCGACCGACGCCAATCTTGATCCTGAATTTTCAGAGAAGTTCCTGCGCTTCATCATCGATGAGGTCATCCGCCATCATCAGCGGATCAAGAACGGCAGCTAGGCTCGGATCAGCCATGCGAGATGCCAGCCTGCGCTGGCATGACGGATGGAAATGAGGAAAGGTCCGTTACGCCTTCGCCCCGCACCGTCATGCCAGCGCAGGCTGGCATCTCATGCTCCTGCGTGCGCGGACTCCTTCGCCCCATTGCCGAAATGCCTCCCACTCCCTAGCTAGGGGCGCATGGCAGATCCTTATTCGACTTTGGGGGTGGCAAAGGGCGCAAGCGAGGCCGAGATCAAAAAGGCTTATCGCAAGCTGGCCAAAGAGCTGCACCCCGACACGAACCGAGACAACCCCAAGGCCGCCGAGCGTTTTTCGCAGGTGGCGGCGGCCTATGACCTGTTGTCCGACAAGGACAAGCGCGCGCAGTTCGATCGCGGCGAGATCGACGAGAATGGCCAGCCGCGCAATCCGTTTGCAGGTGGCGGCAATCCCTTTGGCGGCGGCGGTTTCCGGCAGGGGCCGGGCGGCTTCAGCGGCAGCGCCGAAGGCATGGACTTTGGCGACATTTTCGACGGCCTGTTCGGCGGTCGTGGGCGTGGCGGCGGGCCCGGCGGCGGCTTCGGGCGTCAGGCCCCGCCGCCAAAGGGCGCGAATGTCGCCTATCGGCTGGCGGTGCCTTTTGAGGACGCAGCAACGCTGAAGCCTCAGCGCATCACACTGTCCGATGGCAAGACGATTGATCTGAAGCTTCCGGCAGGCGTCGAATCGGGCACACAGATGAAGCTTGGCGGCAAGGGCCAGCCGGGGCCGGGCGGGGCAGGCGATGCGATCGTCACGATCGAGATCGGAACCCATGGCTTTTTCACGCGCGATGGGGACAATGTGCGGATCGACCTGCCCATTTCACTCGTCGAGGCGGTGAAGGGTGGGCCGGTCAAGGTGCCGACGGTGGATGGCGCGGTGATGCTCAACGTGCCCAAGGGCGCGACATCGGGCAAGACGCTGCGGCTGCGCGAGCGCGGCTTTACCGGCAAAAGCGGCAAGCGGGGCGATCAGCTCGTCACGCTGATCGTCGATCTGCCGCCTGCGGATGCCGCGCTTGAGGCCTTTGTCGAAGGCTGGACCGACAGCCGCAATCCGCGCGCCAAGCTGGGCGTCTGACGCCGGATGCTGCAACAATCCCCGGAAACGCCGGAGGCGCGCCGCAGGCATCCGGGGGCGCATCCGCACCGGCGCGGCATCTGGGGGCATCTTGGGCTGGGGTCGAGGGGCTTTGAGATTGTCCGCCGCGTGGCCGTGGGGGTGTATAGCGACGGGTTTCTGCACGCGGGCAACCTTGCCTATCTGACGCTGCTCACGGTCTTTCCCTTCTTCATCGTCATGGCTGCCGTTACGCAGCTTATTGGCCGCCCAGAGGAAAATCTGGCGGTCATCCATTCGCTGCTTGTGGCGCTGCCGCCCAGCGTGCGGGTGACGATAGAAGGAGCCGCGCGCGAAATGCTTCTGGCGCGCACCGGGCCGCTGCTCTGGTTCGGCGCGATTGTCGGGTTGTGGACCGTCAGCAGCTTTATCGGGACAATCCGTGATATTCTGCGCCGTGCCTATGGCACAGGCTATGACCGGCCTTTCTGGCACTATCGGCTGCTTGGCATCGCGATTGCCTTTATCGCGGTGGCGCTCATCCTCTTTGCGCTGGCCGCCCAGATCGTGGTGACGGCGATCGAGCAGGTGGTGATCCGCTTCGTGCCCGCCGCGCAGCATCTGCTCGATTTCGAGGCGGGTTGGGTCTGGGCAACTATTGCCGTTTTCGGCGGATTGTTCGCCCTGTTCTGGACGCTCGCACCCTCGGCCTATCGCAGCGCGGCCTTTCCCAAATGGCCGGGCGCACTCGCGACGACGCTTTGGTGGGGCGGCGCGCTTGCCCTGCTTCCGCCCGCGCTTGCGCTGTTTGGCGGCTATGCGCTGACCTATGGAAGTCTTGCCGGTGTCATCGTTGCGCTGCTGTTTTTCTGGATAGTCGGATTCGGGCTTGTTATTGGGGCGCATCTGAACGCGGCGCTGGCCAATCCAGCCCCAAGAGAACCGCGACACACCAACAACATCCTCGAAGAAGGGAACGGCTAAATGGCGGGTTATATGGCAGGCAAGCGCGGCCTCATCATGGGGTTGGCGAACGATAAGTCGCTGGCCTGGGGCATTGCGCAGAAACTGCGTGAGGAAGGCGCCGAACTGGCCTTTTCCTATCAGGGCGAGGCGCTGGAAAAGCGCGTGCGTCCGCTGGCCGCCGAGTTGGGCAGTGATTTCCTGATTGAATGTGATGTGTCCGACATGGCCGATCTCGACAAGGCGTTTGCAACGCTGGCCGCGCGCTGGCCCGCGATTGATTTTGTCGTCCATGCCATTGGCTATTCCGACAAGACGCAGCTTCGTGGCCGCTATTGCGACACCAGTCTCGACAATTTCCTGATGACGATGAACATCTCGGTGTTCAGCTTCACCGCGGTTGCCCAGCGCGCGGCGGCGATGATGCCCAATGGCGGGTCGCTGCTGACGCTGACCTATTATGGGGCTGAAAAGGTGGTGCCGCATTATAATGTGATGGGCGTTGCAAAATCGGCGCTGGAAACCTCGGTCAAATATCTCGCGGTTGATCTGGGGCGCGACAATATCCGCGTCAACGCCATCTCGGCCGGTCCGATCAAGACGCTCGCCGCCTCTGGCATTGGCGATTTCCGCTATATCATGAAGTGGAATGAGTTGAATTCCCCGCTCAAGCGCAACACGACCATCGAGGATGTTGGCGGTGCGGGGCTTTATCTGCTGTCAGACTTGTCGTCGGGCGTGTCGGGTGAAACGCATCATGTCGATTGCGGCTATCATGTCGTGGGCATGAAAGCCGAAGACGCGCCAGACATCGCGCTGTCGTAATTATCGTCATGCGAGCACAGGCCGGCATCTCGCGTGCGCCATCCCGGAGACCCCAGCCTTCGCTGGGGTGACGCTGAGAGGGGCGGGCTAATTGACGGGGGATGGTACATATGCCTCGGTCCTCCCCGTCATGCCGGCGCAGGCTGTCATCTCTGTCTCTGCGCCTTGCAATGCCGTGCAAATCGCGGCATCGCAGGACCATGAGTTTCAACACCTTCGGCCGCGTCTTCCGCTTCACCACCTGGGGGGAAAGCCATGGCCCCGCGCTGGGCGCGGTTGTCGATGGCTGCCCGCCGGGCCTTGCGCTCTCGGCGGAGGACATCCAGCCTTTTCTCGACAAGCGCCGCCCCGGCACCTCGCGCTTCACGACGCAGCGTCAGGAGCCGGATGAGGTGCGTATTCTTTCTGGCGTGTTCGAGGGGCGGACCACGGGCACGCCGATCAGCCTGATGATCGAGAATGTCGACCAGCGGTCCAAGGATTATTCGGATGTTGCCAAGGCGTATCGCCCCGGCCATGCCGATTACAGCTATGATGCCAAATATGGCTTTCGCGATTATCGCGGCGGCGGACGGTCATCGGCGCGCGAAACGGCGGCACGCGTGGCAGCCGGGGCAGTGGCCCGTGCGGTGATCCCTGAGGTCTCGATCATGGCCTATGTCGTGGAAGTTGGCGGCGACGCCATTGACCGCGACAATTTCGAAGTCAGCCAGATCGACAAGAATCCGTTCTTCTGCCCCGATGAAGCTGCCGCTGGTCGTTGGGAAAAGCTGGTGGACGAAGCCCGCAAGGCAGGCTCTTCGCTTGGCGCGGTCGTGGAGTGCGTCGCGACGGGCGTTCCCGCCGGATGGGGCGCGCCACTCTATGCCAAGCTTGATAGCGAGTTGGCGTCCGCGATGATGAGCATCAATGCCGTGAAGGCGATTGAAATCGGCGCGGGCTTTGCCGCGGCCCGCCTGCGCGGCGAGGAAAATGCCGATCCGATGCGTCCGGGCAGCAATGCACCGCAATTCCTTGCCAATAATGCAGGCGGCATCGCGGGTGGTATTTCGACCGGCCAGCCCGTTGTCGTGCGTGTGGCCTTCAAGCCGACATCGTCGATCCTGACGCCGGTTGAAACCGTAACGCGCGAGGGCGAAGCGGCAGAAATCGTGACCAAGGGGCGGCATGACCCGTGCGTCGGCATTCGCGGGGCGCCCGTCGTTGAAGCGATGATGGCGCTGGTGCTCGCGGACCAGAAACTGCTTCACCGGGCGCAATGCGGATAGTTGCGTGCGGCTAGGCGCCGCAGCCCCTTCCAGTGCGCAGACGTCCACGCGATTGCTGATGTGGACGCTCCTTGTCATCTACGTCTTCAATTTTCTTGATCGCCAGATCGTCAACATTCTCGCGCATGAAATCAGCCGCGACCTTGGCCTGAGCGATACGCAAATCGGCTTGATGACCGGCCTGGCCTTCGCGGTTTTCTACACCTTTCTCGGCATTCCTATCGCGCGCTATGCAGATCGTCCGCGCACCAACCGCGCCCGGCTGATCACGCTGTCGCTGGGCATATGGTCGCTCATGTCGGCGGCGTGCGGGCTTGCGCAGAATTTTGTCCAGTTGCTTGCCGCGCGCATTGGCGTGGGCGTGGGCGAGGCAGGCTGCACGCCTGCCGCGCACTCGATCATCACCGATGCCGTTCCACGTGAAAAACGCGCCTCGGCGATTGCCTTTTATGGGCTGGGAATTCCCATTGGCAGCCTGATCGGCATGGCATTGGGCGGCGCGCTCAGCGATGTGATCGGCTGGCGCAAGACTTTTCTTGTGGTGAGCGTGCCCGGCCTGCTCTTTGCCTGTGTTTTGCCCTTCATCCTCAAAGACCCCGCCCGCCACGCAGCCGTGGCGCAGGCGCAGGCCGCGCCGCAGCCTTTCTTGCAGGCGCTGCGTGAGATTGCCGCGACGCCGGGCTTTGTGCTGCTGCTGCTCGGCGCGTCGTTCACGGCCTTCCTGTCTTATGGCAAGGGGGTGTGGGTCACGATTCTCTTCCAGCGCGACTTTGGCTTGAGTGCGGCGGAAACCGGGCTTTGGCTCGGCATTACGGGTGGCATCTCGTCGATGATCGGCACATGGCTGGGCGGCTATCTGGCGGACCGCTACGGCCATACGGACCGTCAGCATATGCTGACCGCGCCTGCGCTGGGGATGGTGATTGCAGCGCCCATTTTGTTCGCGGCTTATTATGTCGATGACTGGCGAACGGCGATTGCGCTGCTGATGCTGCCCGGCGTGCTCAACTATCTTTATTACGGCCCCTGCTATGCGCTGGCGCAGCAACTGGTGCAGCCGGGGCAGCGTGCGGTGGCGACCTCGCTCGTCGTCTTTGGCCAGAATCTGATCGGGCTTGGGCTTGGGCCGCTCTTTTTCGGGATGTTGTCAGATGCGCTGCGCCCGATGGCGGGGGCAGATAGTGTGCGCTGGGTGCTCTATGGCGCGGCGTGGCTGGGCATCATCCCTGCGCTGTTCCTCTGGCGGGCGGCGAAAAGGCTCGCCGCCACGCCTGGGGCGGCTTCATAGTGCCAGACGCTGTCAATCTACACCGTTCGCCCTGAGCTTGTCGAAGGGCGAACGGAGGGATGATGCAGATTAAGGGGTGTCGCCCCAATCAGTCGAGGAAGGGATCGCGCACGAGGATTGTGTCCTCGCGCTCCGGGCTGGTCGAGACGAGCGCGACCGGACATTCGATCAGCTCTTCGATGCGGCGGACATATTTGATCGCCTGTGCCGGAAGCTCGGCCCAGCTGCGGGCGCCAGCCGTGGTTTCGGCCCAGCCGTCCATTTCCTCGTAGATCGGCTCGGCACGCGCCTGATCGGCAGCGTGTGGCGGCAGATAGTCATAGACCGTATCGCCGATCCGGTAGCCGGTGCAGATCTTGAGTGTCTCAAAGCCATCGAGCACGTCGAGCTTGGTGAGCGCGATGCCGGTGATGCCCGACACCGCGGCAGACTGGCGCACGAGCACGGCATCAAACCAGCCGCAGCGGCGCTTGCGGCCCGTGACCGTGCCAAACTCATGCCCGCGCTCGCCAAGGCGCTGGCCGGTCGCATCCTCAAGTTCGGTGGGGAACGGGCCAGAGCCGACGCGTGTCGTATAGGCCTTCACGATGCCGAGCACGAAGCCGACCGAAGACGGGCCGAGGCCTGACCCGCCAGAGGCCGTGCCCGCAATCGTGTTGGACGAGGTAACGAAGGGGTAAGTGCCGTGATCGACATCGAGCAGCACGCCCTGCGCGCCTTCAAACAGAACGCGGTCGCCGCGCTTCTTGGCGGCGTTGAGCGTTACCCACACCGGCTTGGCGAAGGGCAGGATGAAGGCGGCAATGTCGGCGAGGTCGTTCAGCAGGCGCTGGCGATCAATCGGCGGCTGGCCAAAGCCCGCGCGCAGCGCATCATGGTGCGCGCAGATGCGATCCAGCTGGGCGTCGAGATCGTCAAGATGCGCCAGATCGCACACGCGGATCGCCCGCCTGCCCACCTTGTCTTCATAGGCCGGGCCAATGCCGCGCCCCGTGGTGCCAATCTTGCCTGCACCCGCTGCGGTTTCGCGCAGGCCATCAAGATCGCGGTGGAAGGGAAGGATCAGCGGCGCGTTTTCGGCGATGTGGAGATTTTCGGGCGAGATGTTGACGCCCTGCCCCTTGAGCTTCGCCACCTCATCGCGGAAGTGCCACGGATCGAGCACCACGCCATTGCCGATGACCGAAAGTGTGCCGCGCACGATGCCGGACGGCAGCAATGAAAGCTTGTAGGTCTGCTCGCCCACAACAAGTGTGTGGCCCGCATTGTGCCCGCCCTGAAAGCGGACGACGACATCTGCGCGGCTGGCAAGCCAGTCGACAATCTTGCCTTTGCCTTCGTCGCCCCACTGAGCGCCGATCACGGTGACATTTGCCATTAGAGTTTCCCGATTATGTCGGGCCTTTTCCTCCGGCGGAGGGAGTTCTCCGCGAAGGGATTCGCCGCGCCGTCCGATATTGTTCTGGACGCGGGCCGTCCACCCCAAACAGGGTTTTATCGCCGCAAAGAAAGTTATTTGCCGTCAGGCGACGGGTTCTGGCCTGCCGTTGGACAGGATGTGCGTGCAAATTTGCGCGTCAGCCGAATCATCATCGGTCAGCGCGGCAACCGTCACCCAGCCTTCGGCGCGCAAGGCGGCGGCCTTTTGCGGGAGCGTGCCAAGCGGCAAAAAGAGTCGGCGGCGCTCACCGCGTGACAGGCCGGCATCGATCAGGGGATCAATATAGGCGGAAAAGCCAACGGCGGGCTCATTGCCGATGCGATAGCTTCCGCCCCGGCCGATTTCGCCCGAAGTGTGCGGTGAAAAGAGCGAGAAGCCCAGCCAGCTCTGATATTCAAAACCGTGACGCTCGGTGGGGTCGAGCGTCACGCGCACATCGGCGGGCAGCCCGGCGACCACGGCATCAAAAGCATCGAGCCGCGCGGTGAGAAGCCCCTTGGTGTCAAAGTCCCTGAGCCGCGCCATGGCGTCGGCATAGGGACCAGCCGCTGAGATGAGGGCTGCAAATTCCGGCGGAACGCCCGCTGCGTCCTTGGCGTCGAGACTGGCCTTCAGACCTGTGCTGTCGGTGCCGGGCAGCAGCGTGTCGATGAGGTCGGGCATGGTGAGATCAAGCGTGATCTCACGCACGCCAGCGGCCTTGAGCGCCTCGATGGCGACGGCAACAACTTCGGTTGCGGCGGCCACGCTATCGGTGCCGATCAGCTCTGCACCCACTTGCATCATCTCGCGCTCCGGGCGCAGTTGCGTTGCGCGCAGCTTGACGACCGGGCCGCCATAGCTGAGCCGCACCGGGCGCGGATGGTGGCCCATGCGCGTGGTGGCGATCCGCCCGATCTGCCCGGTAATGTCCGAGCGTACCGCCATCGTTTCGCCCGAAACAGGATCGACGAAGCGCAGCAGATCACGCGAGGACGTGCCGAGCGCCCCGGTCAGGCTTGTCTCAAACTCGGCAAGCGGGGTCTGGACGCGCTCATAACCATGGAGCGCCACCGTATCGAGCACCGCGCGCACGAGCCGGGCCGAGGCATCGGCCTCAGGCGGCAGGCGATCACGAAATCCGGTGGGGAGCAATCCAGTGGTCATGAGCGCGCCTTATCAGATCAGAACTTCAATGCCTTCACGGTTTTTACGCCAGCAAGCTTGCCCGCTTCCGCAAGAACCGTTTCGGGGATGGCATCGTCCATCGAGAGCAGCAGCACGGCCTCTCCGCCCGCATTGCGGCGGCCAAGGTGGAAGGTGCCGATGTTGAGCCCGTTCTGGCCAAGCAGCGAGCCGATGGAACCGATGAAGCCCGGCGCGTCCTCGTTGACGATGTAGAGCATATGCCCGTCGAGATCGGCCTCGATGTTGATGCCGAAGATTTCAACAAGGCGCGGCGCGGTGTTGCCGAACAGCGTGCCCGCAACCGAGCGGTCGCCCTGGCTCGTCGCCACCGTCACGCGGATGAGCGTGTGATACACGCCTTCCCGGTCATGGCGCACCTCGCGCACGTCAAGCCCACGCTCCTTGGCGAGATAGGGGGCGTTGACCATGTTCACCGTGTCCGAATAGCGGCGCATCAGCCCGGCAAGGACCGCGCCCGTAATCGGCTTGATGTTGAGCTGGGCGGCAGCGCCTTCCACCTCGATGGAAATCTGCGTCAGATTGTCATGCGCCAGCTGGCCGACAAGGCTGCCAAGCTTTTCGGCAAGCGCCATATAGGGCTTGAGCTTGGGCGCTTCTTCCGCCGAGAGCGAGGGCATATTGAGCGCATTGGTGACGCCGCCGCTGACGAGATAATCGGCCATTTGTTCGGCCACCTGAAGCGCCACATTGACCTGCGCTTCGTTGGTCGAGGCGCCAAGGTGCGGCGTGCAGATGAAGTTGGGCGTGCCGAACAGCGGCGATTCCTTCGCCGGCTCCACCGCGAACACGTCGAGTGCGGCTGCCGCGACATGGCCCGAATCGAGCGCCTCCTTGAGCGCCGCCTCGTCAATGAGGCCGCCGCGCGCGCAGTTGACGATGCGCACGCCCTTTTTCGTCTTGGCGAGGTTTTCCTTGGAAAGGATGTTGCGCGTCTGGTCGGTGAGCGGCGTGTGCAGCGTGATGAAGTCCGCCTTGGCGAGCAGCGTATCAAGGTCTGCCTTTTCGACGCCCATTTCCACCGCGCGCTCAGGCGTCAGGAACGGATCGAACGCAACAACCTTCATCTTGAGGCCAAGCGCACGGCTCGCGACGATCGAGCCGATATTGCCAGCACCGATCAGGCCGAGCGTCTTGCCGGTGACTTCAACGCCCATGAAGCCGTTCTTCGGCCACAGGCCTGCCTGCGTCTGGGCATTGGCTTCGGGGATCTGGCGTGCGACGGCAAACATCAGGGCAATCGCGTGTTCAGCGGTCGTGATCGAGTTGCCGAACGGCGTGTTCATCACGACGACGCCCTTTGAGGACGCGGCGGGAATATCGACATTGTCAACGCCGATGCCCGCGCGGCCAATGACCTTCAAATTGGTGCAGGCGTCGAGAATGTCCTTCGTCACCTTGGTCGACGAACGGATGGCGAGGCCATCATATTTGCCGATGATTTCCTTGAGTTCTTCCGGGTTAAGGCCCGTGATTTCATCGACTTCGCAGCCGCGCTCACGAAAAATCGCGGCGGCATTGGGGTCCATCTTGTCGGAAATAAGGACTTTGGGCTTGGTCATGTGTCTTGTTCCTTGCGTGGTCCTCTCCCGCTTGCGGGAGAGGATACGAAGCCTTGGCGGTGCGCCGCCTAGGCGGAGTTGGAGAGGGCCCTCTCCGCTGCGACTAATTCGCTGTGCTCATAAGTCTCGCGCCTCTCCCGCTTGCGGGAGAGGAGGGAGGTCAGGCGGCTTTCATCTGGGCCCAGGCCCAATCAAGCCAGGGGCCGAGTGCTTCGATGTCGGCGGTGTCGACGGTCGCGCCGCACCAGATGCGCAGGCCCGCCGGGGCATCGCGATAGCCCGCAATGTCATAAGCGGCACCTTCAGCATCGAGCAGCCCCGCAAACTTCTTGATGAAGTCGGCATCGGCCCCTTCGACGGTGAGGCATACCGAAGTGGTTGAGCGCGTGGCGGGGTCAACCGCCAGATGGCCAAGCCATGAGCGGCCCTCGACGATGAGGTTCAATGCGCGGGCATTGGCGTTGGAGCGCGCCATCAGCCCTTCAAGCCCTCCCAGACCCTTTGCCCATTCCAGCGCGAAGATCACGTCTTCCACCGCGAGCATCGAGGGCGTGTTGATTGTTTCCCCCTTGAAGATGCCTTCAATCAGCTTGCCACCCTTGGTCATGCGGAAGATCTTGGGCAGCGGCCATGCCGGCGAATAGCTTTCCAGCCGTTCCACGGCGCGCGGGCCGAGAATGAGCACGCCATGCGCGCCCTCGCCGCCGAGCACCTTCTGCCATGAGAAGGTGACAACATCGAGCTTGTCCCACGGCAGGTCATAAGCGAACACCGCCGAGGTCGCGTCGGCAAAGGTCAGCCCTTCGCGGTCATCGGCGATCCAGTCTCCATTGGGAACGCGAACGCCGGAGGTGGTGCCGTTCCACGTGAAGACAACGTCATGCGCCTTGTCGATGGCGGAAAGGTCGGGAAGCTCGCCATAGGGGGCCTTCACGACGGTCGCGTCGAGCTTCAGCTGCTTGACGACATCGGTCACCCAGCCTTCGCCAAAGCTTTCCCAGGCGAGCATGGTGACGGGGCGGGCGCCCAGCATCGACCAGAGCGCCATTTCAACCGCGCCGGTGTCAGAGCCGGGGACGATGCCGATGCGGTGCGTATCGGGCACCTTGAGCACTTCGCGGGTCAGGTCGATCGCCAGTTGCAGGCGCGACTTGCCAACCTTGGCGCGGTGCGAACGGCCCAGTGATTCGGTTTTGAGTTTGGAAGCATCCCAGCCCGGCGGCTTTGCGCAGGGGCCAGAGGAAAAAAACGGACGCGCAGGCTTGCGCTGTGGCTTGGTATTCTCAGTCATATAGACTCTCCTCACAGAGAGCACGCGCGGCGTTGGGACCGCGTGGCCCGTCGCCGCGTTTAGAGGCCGCGCTTTTCAAGTCAAGAAAATTGGGCTGACGGAGCGAATTAACCCGGCGCGCGCATCTCGTGCCGTTTTGGCACATATTAACACCAGTGTGAAAATAGGACTCGTCAGGCACATCCGGGAAGGTTAAAACCGTCTTCATGAAAAAAAGGGGTCGCGGAACCGCATAATGGTCCAACCTTTTTTGGGGCGTAATCTGATGTTCAAGACTGCAAAAATTCTTTTGGCCGCCACCATGCTGGCAGGAAGCGTCGGCGCCGCTCAGGCTGCCACGATCGTTCTCAACAATGGCGCGCCTTATTCCGAAGTCGTCCACGCGAACCGGGCCGGTTCCGGCACCACGCTCAACACGCTGACGAAGCACGGCGACATTCCGGTCGCGCTCTATTCGGCCGATGGCCTTGATGTTGGCAACGGCGATGGCGTTGCCATCGTCAAGGGGCTTGGCAATGGTCAGGGCGATGGCTTTTCCGCATTGCTGATCGACCCTTCGGTCGGCTTCTCGGTCATGCAGTTCAAGATCGAGGATTTCGGCAGCGACCACGCCCATGATTTTGACATTCAGGTCAATTTCGTCGGTGGCAGCTCGCAGACCTTCAGCAACTATCTTCTGCCGAACAACAGCAAGATCGACATCTTTGCGGGCCCGGGTGAAGTGCTCGACAGCATCAAGGTTTATGGCCTGATGAGCGCGGCTGGCGCGCCGCTCAAGTTCATGGACGTGAAGCAGATTTCGTTCGATCCCGTCGCGCGTGGCGGCGTGCCGGAACCGGCCAGCTGGGCGATGATGCTCGCGGGCTTTGGTCTGGTCGGCGCGTCGATGCGCCGCCGCAAGCCGGTGACCGTCACCGCATAAGGGTTACGCTTTGGGGGCAAAGCGTTGGGGCCGGAGAGAAATCTCCGGCCCCAATTTTTTGTCCGTGCTTTGGCAGTGCGTGGTGGCCCTCAATAGTCCTTCGAGATCCGCACCGATGCGCTTTGCTTGCCGATGGTCGAGACGGTGGAGAGAATCGACAGCCAGCGCGTCACCTGAAATTCGGCGCGCGTCGCGGAATAGCCCTGCCCATCGGTGATGATTTCCACAAAGGTGCGGCGCGTGATGTATTTGCCCGCCGCAACCGAGGTGCGCTGCCCGGTCGATGTGTCGGCAGGCAGGATGCGCAGCCGGTCCAGCCCCACCGCCTTGCGCAGCGCGTTGATGGGGTTGAGGCCCGCGCCGCCGCGCATCGAGGCGACGGCGGCGGCCAGTTGCACGGCTTCGGGGGCGGAGAGCGAGGTGATCGACGTGCCGAACAACAGCCGCGAGAGAAGCTCATCCTGCGGCAGTGCGGGCACGCTTGAAAAGGCGATGTCGGGCTTCAGCCCCGTGCCGGAGACACGGATGATGGCGCTCAGCCCCTGCGTGTCGCCCGCCGCCACGATGTCGAGAATCGGGTCGGGCGGGCTTTCTCCCCGGAAGCGGATGACGCCGCGTTGCAGCTCGAACCGGCGACCGGCAAATTCATAGCCGCCGCGCACCAGCTCGGCGGCCCCGGTGATCGCCGGGGCAAAGAGCGAGCCCTGCACCGAGAGCGTGGCGCGCCATTCGCTGTCCAGCCCCAGCCCGGAGACCATCAGGCGGCCCGGCGCATCGGCCTCCACATCCAGCATCCAGGGGCGGGCGGGGACCGCAACAGCAGCCGGCTGATCCGTCCCGCCGTTGATCTCGCGGATTTTGAGGCGCGGCACGGCGGCGACAGCGGCGGACTGACCCAGCACATAGGCGCTGCGCTCCAGCCGCACCTTGCCGCTGATCGTGCCGCCATTGCCATCGGAGCGGATGCGCAACGGCCCTGTCACGGTCGCGCCCAGATCATCACGGGCGATCAGCTGGGCAGAGTCGGCCTGAAGCGCAATATCAAGCCCGCGATTTTCGGCGGAGAAGTTGATCGTGCCGGAGCCGGTGACGCGGCCGCCCTTGCCTGCGGTTGCCGAAAAGCCATCGAACACCAGCCGTGATCCATCGAACTGGCCATTGGCGGCGACATTGGTCAGCACCATGCCCGCAGCAGCACTTTCAACGCGCGCTGCGGTGGTGCGCACCGACCCGCGAATGGCGGGGTCGGCCAACCGGCCGGAAATATCGGCGCCAATGGCGACGTTGCCCGAAAGGTCGAAGGTTTCAACGCCGGTGAGCCGCCACAATGTGCCTGCATCGCCATTATAGCGCAGCTGGCCGAACAGCGCGGCATTGGCGATGCGCGTGGCAAGCGGCTTCACGCCGGCAAGCCCGCTGAGCTGCACCTGCCCGCGCCCGATGGTCTGCCCGCCAGATGCTGCGATCAGCCGCGCGCCTGCGCGTCCGCCGCCAAAGCTGGCGACCACCGCCATATCGACCGGGCGCGAGGACAGCGCCAGCCCTGAGCGGGAAAGCCCGCGCACCTTGCCGTCGATGCGGCCGGATGGCGCGCCATCGGCTTCTTCGGTGTAGAAAAAGGTGCCGCTCGCCACCCCGCCCAGGCCCAGCTTGGGCGAAATAATATCGAGAATGGTGAGCGGCATGGCCGTCAGCATCCCGGTAAGTTCAGGCTTCTGCCCGCCAATGAGGCCAGACAACGAGGCGCGGCCACCGGCGAATTGCAATTCGGTGGGGGAAAGCCGCCAGCCCAGCCCTTCGCGCACCAGCACGGCCGGGCCATCAAGGCTGATCGGGCGGCCATCCACACTGCCGCTGCCGATGACGGTATATTTGTCAGGCTCGACGCGAACCACGGTTTGCAAATCAAAGCTGCGCCCGCGTGACCCCGCAATCGCCCCGCGCAGCTCGCCCTCGCCGCCCTTCATGCGGACATTGCCTGCAAGCCGCGCGATACCAAGCCCGCCATAATCCACCCCGCGCGCCGTGAGTGTGCCATCCAGGCGCGCACCATCGGGTTCGAGCAGAATTGTCCCGTCAAAGCGTCCACGTCGCACGGCTATGGTGGGTGGGCCTTCAAAATGCGCATCGCTGAGCGCCAGCCCGGCGCGGATACGCTGCGTGCGGCCCGCCATATCGAACATCAGCTTGCCGGCCGTGCTGCCCGAAAGCGCGAGTTCGCCCGTAAGCCCACCGGGAACAGCGGTGAACTGGCCTTCGCCATGCACGCCCGATGCGGTGAGGTCTGCCACCAATATGCGCGCCGCGCCGCCCGGTGGCAGCAACAGGCCGCCATTGCCGGTAAACCGCCCGATGCGGGACTGGCCGCTCGCCTGCCATGCAAAGCCAGAGGCATTGGGCGTGAGCAGCACGCGCACCATGGCAAGGCCAAGCGCATCATTGGGGCGTGCCAGAAGCAGATCGATGCGGGGCCGCGCAATCTGGCCATCAAGCGACAGGCGCAGCGGCCCATAAGTGGATTGGGCGCCGCTGCCGGTAAGCTGGAATGTTCCGTCGCGGCGGCGCACCCCGGCCAGTGTCATGTGCAGATGCGGGGCGATGATGCGCAGATTGGTGAAGTGAAGCACCCCGTCCGGCGTCCGCTCCAGCGCCGTTTCCAGCTTGGGCAGCCCGCCTGCAAGGCCAAGGAAAAAGGCGTTGTCAAAGCGCCGCACCCAGGCCTCGCCACGGCCAAGGATGCGCGTGCCGCGCCCATCCGGGCCGGGCACGACCTTCAATTCGCTGCGCACATCCACCAGCCCGATGCCGGGGATAAGATAGCGCGTCAGCTGGCCTGCAAGCCCTATGTCATACCGGCCGGTCTTGAGGTCAACAAACAGCGCAAGCTTGCCGTTGAGCTTGTCAGACCGCAGCACCAGCCCATCGCCCACAAGGGCGGCGGGCGTCGCCAGCAGCACACCTTCTACCGAGATATTGGCAAGGATGCCGCCCGCCACATCGCCCACGCCCGTGATGCGCCGGGCAGACAGCCGGATGGGAACTTTAACCGGCGATTTGGAAAGCCGCCCCTGCCCGGAGGCGCGCACATCCTCCAGTCCCGTCTGCCCAAAGGCAATGCGCGGCGCGGTCAGCAGATAGTCAAACGCCGCTTGTTTGAAAGCGCCATCAAAGCGCGCCTTGAGCGTGACATTCTGACCCGCCATGGACGGCATGAGTGCTGCGGGCTGGCGCAGGCGCGCGGTGATGAGCAGATCATCAAAGCCGCTGGTGGCCAGGTCAATGGCACCGCGCGCCTCGGCGATGAGTGCAGCGGATTGAACTGAAAGATGCCCGTCAAACCGGCGTTTTTCCAGCCGCCCCTCCCCGGCGAGCGTGACGACGGGCGCGGTCATCCGCTGCATCCGCCCTGAAAGCAGGTGCGCGGCGGTGATCTTGCCGGTCAGTGCATAGCGGCCAGAATGTGCCGAGAGCGCGATGTCTGCCGCTGGCTGGCGTTCGATCTGGGCGGTCAGATGGCCGCGCCATGTGCGCCAGCTGCCATCGCCCGCAAGGCGCAGCGCAACGGGGCGCTGGGTGCCGAGCATTGCGCCGAACACGCCCTTTGCCGGGGCGTTGAGCGTTGCGTCCATGTCAAACCGATCATGGTCGGGCGCGGCATCAAGCATGAGCGCGAGATGGTCTCCCTGCTCTGCATCGGCGACAAGATCGACCAGCGCGCGCCGATCATGAATGTCGGCACGGCCGGAAAGCCGCCCGATGCGGGGCTTGCCCGCCACTTTTGCGCCGATGAACAACCGGTCGATCGCAAGTGTGCCAATGTGGATGTCAAACCCCGGCAAAATGGGCTGGCCCGGCTTTCCGGGGCGCAGCTTTGGCAGCCGGTCGAGCCGCGCGGTCTTGGCGTGGAGCCGGTCTATATCAAGCTTGTTGTTGAGCCAGGCGAGTGGTGTCCAGTCCAGCTCGATGCGGGGCGCTGTGAAGAACACACCCTGCGGATCGCTCAACGCCAGATCGTGGATTTCCGCCTGCGAATAGATTGACCCGTCGATGCGGCCGATGCGGATCTTGAGCCCGGTTTGGGGAGAGAGCGCGGCGATGCGATGGGCGATGAAGCGATGTCCCGGTGCAGTATCGGCGAGAAAGGCGAGCGCCGCCACCAGCAGCGCCACCGCGCCCAATATGGCGGCAATCAGCTTGGTCGCGCGCATCAGAAGGCCTGCCCCAGCGAGACATAAACAGCAATGCGCGATTCGCCGGTGCGCCGCTTGATCGGTGTGCCCAGATCAATGCGGATCGGCCCGAAGCTGGAGTGATAGCGTCCGCCAATACCGGCACCCAGGCGCAGCTTGTCCAGACTTGGCGTGGACGAGGTGTATATATTGCCCGCATCGACAAAGGGCACAATGCCAAATGCGCCCATGCGCACGCGCGCTTCAAGCGAGAATTCGGCAAGGCTGCGCCCGCCAACCGGATCGCCATAGGCGTCGCGCGGGCCAATCGCCTGATAGCCATAGCCTCGCACCGATCCGCCGCCGCCCGAATAGAAGCGCCGCGACGGCGCGATGCTGGACAGGCTGGCACCTGTAATCGACCCCAGCCGTGCCCGCCCGGCAAGCGTGATCCGGTCGCTCATCGGGACATAAAGGCTGCCGTCTATCTGGCTGCGCAGATAGGTGGAAGAGCCGCCATCGAGCGATGTTTCCGGGATGATCCGCCCGCTCAGGCGGAAGCCGCGTGTCGGGTCGAGCAGGTCGTTCGACCCATCATAAGTGAGCGTGGCGGGAAGCGCGCCGATGAAGTAGGTGCGCCGCGCGCCACCGCGCGCCACCACGTCGCGCTCATCCGAGGCGAGCAGTTCAAAGCCCGCGCTCCACGTCCATTTCTTTTGCCAGATGATGTTGGTCTGGCGCTCGATATTGGCCCCAATTTCAAATGTGCGGGCGTCATAAGCGGTGCGCTGAACGTTGCTGGCCGCGACCCGCCCGTTGAGAATCCAGTCACGCCGCATCCAGTTGGATTGCCGCAGCGTGGCGGACAGCGATTGCTCCAGCGTTCCCACCACGCCTGCAAAGGTTACGGCGCCTTCGGGGCGTAGCAGATTGCGGTGTGTCCAGCTGGCGCTCAGGCGGAACCCTTCGCCCGTGCCATAGCCCGCTTCTGCGGCCACCGTGCGCATCGGTGCCGGCGTTGTCGTGACCACCATGTCGACCGTGCCCGGAGCCGCGCCTTCGCGGGTCTCAACCGAGACGGAGGAGACAAGGCCGGTTGCCACAATCGTCCGCTTCAAATCATCGACATCGGCAAGGTTATAGGCGTCGCCGGAATTGAACCGCGCGATCCGCGCAATGTGCGCCGCGTCAAAGGGCTGTTTTTCGCCCGCCGAGATGATGTGGCCAAAGCTGCGCTTCCCGCCGGTATCCACCTGCATCGAAAGGCTGGCGGTGCGCGTGTCATGGTCTATCACAACCTCCGGCTCATCCACCTTGGCAAAGGGGAAGCCCTCATTTGCCAGCTTGAGTCGAAGGGTCGCTTCAGCGCGCGTTACCTTATCGGCATCGACCGCATCGTGCGCGGCGATGTTGAAAGTCTCGCGCAGCGCGCCTTTCTCATCAAGGCCGGTCACGGTGATGGTGTCGAAGGTGTAGAGCGGCCCCGGATCAACCGTGAAGGTCACGAGAATCTGCTCGCCCACCGCTTCGATGCGCGGCGTGATGGTCGGATCATAATAACCGTCTGCGCGCAGCAATTCTTCAAGCAGCGCGCTATCATCGCGGGCGCGCCGGTCAAGCTGGGCCAGGTTTGCGGGTTTGTTGTCGGCGGTCTTGAGCGCGGACAATTCGGCAAAGCGGGCTTCCACCTGATTTGCAGGCGCTGCGGGCACGCCGGTCAGCACCACGCTGTAGCGCCGCTCGCCTGTTTCGGCGGTGGTGGTAGTGGCATTTGGCTCCCCTGCTTCTTCAGCGGGCAGATCGGGCCATTCAACGCCAATGTCCGGCAATTCGGCAAGCGGCGATTCGGGATCAAGCGGGGCGGTTTGCGCGGTGGCGGGCCGCCCGCTGGCAAGTGCGGTGGCCAGCGCAAAAACGGCAACGGAACGCTGGAAACGCGACATCATGGATGCCGCTTTATCGCGTTGTTTGACGAAGCGGAAGCGCCCTGCCGACTTAGTGGTGGGTTGCCCCTGTGTGGTCGTCCAGCGCGTCGATCAACCGTTCCACCTGACGCCAGCGGCAAAAGCCGACAACATTGCCCCGATCACGGAATTTGCGGGCGCGGCCCGCCGCCTCGCGCGCGGCCTCCTCGCCAAAGATCGCGATGAATTCAGTGGCAAGCTCTGCGCCCGCGCGGTCGACAAAAAAGGATCGCATTGGCACGCATCACTCCACCCGGACATCCGGCGAGACACCGGAACCCACGCTCCTAGCGCGGCGGGGTTGGCATCTTGTGCGCAAATGGGGTGAACGGCCCGTTCACCATGTTGTGCGGGTCCGTGCAAGGCTGGCGTTTCGGGTTGCGTCATGGCATGGCGAAAACATGACCGAACCCAGCAAATCCTCGCCGCGCTCTGGCGGCGCCTTTCTTGCCCTTTCGGTGCTTGCCGGTGCGGGCATCGGCATTGTGCTCGGCCAGCCGACCATGGGGCTGATCGGCGGCTTTGCGATTGGTATTCTCATCTCACTGCTGATCTGGCTGACCGACGTCAAGCGATAAGCCGCGTCAGGCAAGCCGCCGCCCGACCCACACGACGCGCCCGATGACGTGGACATCGGCGGGGTTGCAATCTTCCCAATCGGGATAGGCCGGATTGTCGCTGCGAATGTTCAGCCGCCGCGTCGCAGGGTTGAGCGCCAGCCGCTTGACGAGCAGCGCATCATCGAAGCGCAGCACATAAATGCCGTCGCGCAGCCGGTCTGCCGCATCATCCTGATCGACCAGAATATCGTCGCCTTCCGACAGCGTCGGCAGCATCGAATCACCCCGCACCGAAATTGCCGAGGCGCGCGCGGGATTGCGCACCACCGATTTGAGCCAGCGGGCGTCAAACCCCAAAGCGGACACCGCCTCTTCGCGCGTGCCGAGCGCGCCCGGCCCGGCAGATGCCTCCACTGCGAGCAGCGGCACCGCGATGAGCGCGCTGCCCGGCCTGGCGGCCGCTTGCGTGTCCGGCGTTGCGCCAAGCGCGGCCTCCTCAACCCCCAGATAGCGCGCGAGCTTGCGCCGATCCTCCTCGGCCAGGCGGCGCGGGCTGCCACGGTGGATGAACTGCTGGATATAGGCCGGGTTGCGGCCAATCAGCCGCGAGAGCGAGGCATAGTCCTCCCCGCGCGCACGGATCAATTTTTCCAGTGTTTCCCGCACCATGTCCATATCGGGACAATAGCGATAAGAAAAATCCTAGACAAGTAGGATTTGAAGAGGAAAACAGGAAAAATCCTTGGCCGACTCCACCGGCCGCGACTCAAACAGGCAAACAGGAAAGGAGAACAAAAGGTGAATATTCGACGCGAGATCGAGCTTTTCCTGCGGGCAACGGGGATGCGCCCCACGCGCTTCGGCCGCCTCGCCGCGCGCGACCCCCGGCTGGTCTTCGACATCCGCATGGGCCGTGAATTGCGCCCGAATCTCGAACGGCGCGTCCGGGGCTTCATGGCGGCGGTCCGCGAAAACGAGGTGCAGGCATGAGCGCGAATATCCACCGGATTTTGGGCGCGGCGCTGCTGCGCATGGTGCCCGATGGCGTGATTCTCTCCTCGCGTGACCGGCCGTGGGCCAGCGTCACTTTTTCCGGCGCGCGCCACTGGTTTGCGCTTGAGGTCGCGCGCGAAGGCGCAGCCGCTCTGGCGGCGATGCTGCCCGAAGCAGAGTTCGCGCTGACAGGCCATCTCGTCGCCGATCTGGCCGTAACGCGGTGCGAACCGCAGGCAGAGCGCACCACGCTGCATATCGAAGCATTGACGGTTGAGGCGCATTAGGATGATTCCGGCTTGCAGCAACCGGGCAAGCTGCGCCATGCAGCGTGTAACCTTTTTGGAGAAGATCATGCGCCTGCTTGCCACCACGCTGCTCGCGGCAACCGCCTTTGCCTCGCCCGCTTTTGCCGACACGGTTGTGATTCATGCGGGCCATGTCATCACAGACGCGGCCAGGCCCGCAGCGGGTGCGTCAACCATCACCGTTACCGATGGCAAGATCGTGTCGATTGCGGATGGCTATGCCGATGCGCCAGCCGGCGCACGCGTGGTGGAATTGCGCGACAAGACCGTGCTGCCGGGGCTGATTGATCTTCATGTCCACCTCGAAAGCAATCCGGGTGGCGATTTCCGGGATGAAGCCGTCATCACCGATGACTATGCAGCCCTTGTCGGCGCGCATAATGCGCTCATCACCGTCAAGGCGGGGTTCACCACCGTGCGCGATCTCGGCTCGGCCCCGCGTGGCGGCTTTGCCCTGCGCGATGCGACGGCGAAGGGGCTTATCCCCGGCCCGCGCATCGTCTCGTCAGGCCCTGCCATCTCGATCATTGGCGGCCATGGCGATGTTTCAGGCTATCGGCCTGAAGTGAACGCCGCGCTCGATGGCAAGAACACCTGCACGGGCGCAGACCAGTGCGCCGCGCGGGTGCGCGAAGCCTCGAAGAATGGCGCGGATGTCATCAAGATCACCGCCACGGGCGGCGTGCTTTCGCAGCAAGGGCGCGGGCTTGGCCAGCATTTTACCGATGCCGAGATGAAGTCGATCGTCGAGACCGCGCACAGCCTTGGCCTGCGGGTGGCCGCCCATGCGCACGGGGCGCGCGGCATAGAGGCGGCGGCGCGCGCGGGCATTGATACGGCAGAACATGGCACTTTTGCCGATCTTGCCGCCATCAAGCAGATGAAGGCGAGCGGCACCGCGATGGTGCCCACGCTGATGGCGCTGATGGGTGTGAAGGAGCGGCTGGGCAAGGGCGTCTATACGCCCACGGTTGAAACCAAGGGCCGCGAGGCTGTGGCGCAGATGGGCAAGGCCATTCGACTTGCGCGCGAACAGGGCGTGGTCGTTGCGTTCGGCACCGATGCGGGCGTGTTCGAGCATGGCCGCAATGCGGGCGAATTTGCACTGATGGTGGATCTGGGCGGCATGAGTGCGCGCGATGCGCTGGCGAGCGCAACCACGGTTGCCGCCAGGCTGCTCGACAAGGAGACTGAGATCGGCCGGATCGCGCCGGGCTATTCGGCAGACATTATCGCGGTTGATGGCGATCCGCTCAGCGATGTGCGGGCGCTTGAAAAGGTTGGTTTCGTCATGGCGCGCGGCCGCATCATCGACTGACAGGCGCGTTCTATGGCCAAGATCAAGCTCAAGACCTCGCAAGAGCGGCTCGCCGATTTCGGCCGCATCGTTGCGCGCAAGCTCACCGCTTCGGGCCGCGCGCAGGTCGTTTCGCAAAACGGGTTGTCGCTCTATTGCGTGCAGGACTTTATGAGCCTTTCGGAATGTGAAGAGCTGGTGAAGCTCATCGACAAGGGGCGTCAGCCCTCAGGCCTGCTCGCCAACCATGCCGACCCCGAATATCGGACAAGCGACAGCTGCAATCTTTCGCCTTACGACCCGCTGGTCGAGCGGATCGAAACGCGTATCTGCGAGCTGATGGGCATTGATCCGCGCCATGGTGAGACGCTTCAGGGGCAGGTCTATGAGGTGGGCCAGCAGTTCAAGGCCCATTTCGATCATTTCGCCAAGAACACGGCCTATTGGGGCGATATGATGAAGCAGGGCGGCCAGCGGAGCTGGACCGCGATGATCTATCTCAACCAGCCCGCCGCCGGGGGCGAAACAGAGTTTTGCAATGCCGGTATGACCGTGCAGCCGCGCACCGCGATGCTCGTCTTGTGGAACAATATGGATGAGGCGGGCGTGCCCAATATGGCGACGCTCCATGCCAGCCTGCCGGTTCAGGCGGGCACCAAATATATCGTCACCAAATGGTTCCGCGAGAAATTCTGGGTTTAGGGGGCGGCCCCCGTCATCCTGAACTTGTTTCAGGATCCATTGGCACCAAGACCATTTCGTTCGCGCAGAGACGCAAAGGCCGCAGAGATTGACGACCTGCTTCTACTCCGCGTTCTCTGCGCCTCTGGGCGAACCAGTCACTTTCGGTGTTGATAGATGCTGAAACAAGTTCAGCATGACGAACGGGGTGGAGATGACGTCACGACGCCAAGCCGTCAGCCTGAACGCCAGCTAAACGCACCTTTCTGTTTGCTGACGAACCCATTCCGTTTCCGTTCAGCGCGATTGCTCCAGATGGGGTTTCGCGTCACCGCTCGCGTATTGATGTGGCGTGAGTTCCCTGTTGGCGTAAACTTTCGTCCTTTGCACAGGGGCGATGGCCCGGACGTTCCATTGTGGATGTCCGGGCCGCTTTGTGCCTCCATCGAATGAACGGCGCGCTTGGTCGAACGTGCTGGAGAGGCCGGGCCCGCGCTGCTAGACTGGCACCATCCATATCTGGTTCGGGGAGCCTTTCATGCGCCGTTCTATTTCCACGCTTCTTTTCGCTTCGCTGTCGCTTGTCGCGCTGACGCCATCCATTGCCGCTGCCGAAGCTGCGCCCAAAGCCGCTGCGGCCACGCCTGCGCCCAACAAGGCGACGCGCGATCTGCACAAGCTGTTTGCCGATAGCGATGAAGGCAGCCTGCGCCGCAATCCGCTCTTCGCCATTTTCCGGGGCGATATGCGTTATGCGGACCGCTTTGGCGACTATATCACCGACGCTTATTACGCCGCTGAAAAGCGCGCGAGCGAACGCGACATGGCGGGTCTGAAGAAGATCAACCGTGCCGCGCTCAACCCGACCGATCAGATCGCCTATGATGTGTTCAAGTGGCAGACCGAGCAGACGCTGATCGGCTATCGGCCCGACGTGCTGAAGATGAATGCGGTGCGCCCGATCAACCATTTCTTCGGCTTCCACACCTTTTACCCCACTTTTTCGAGCGGAAAGGGCGGTGCGCCGTTCGCCACCGTTGCTGATTATGACAATGCGCTCAAGCGCCACCGTGAGTTCATCACTTTCCTTGATCGCGCCATTGGCCGTTTCCGCGAAGGTCAGGCGGCGGGCATCGTCGACACCAAGCTGACGATCAACAACGTCATCGGCCAGCTTGATGCGCAGCTTGCGCAGACCGTGGATGAATCGCCCTATTACGGCCCCATCAAGCAGTTTCCGGCATCCTTCTCGGCAACCGACAAGGCGCGCCTTGCCGCCGATTATCGCGCCACGATCGAGCAGGGCATCTACCCCGCCTATCGCCGCCTGCGCGATTATCTGAAGAATGATTATCTGCCCACCGCGCGCGATACGGTTGGCCTCAGCACGATGAAGGGCGGGGCCGAGCTTTACCGCATCGCCATTGAGAACACGACCACGCTGCCGATGGATGCGGAGACGATCCACAATCTGGGCCTGAGCGAAGTTACCCGGATCAAGACCGAGATGGAAAAGGTGAAGGCCGAAGTGGGCTTTACCGGCACGCTTGCCGAGTTCTTCGATTATCTGCGCAACGATCCCAAGTTCAAGATGCAGAGCCGGGCTGCGCTGACGCAGGGCTATTATGATATTGGCAAGGCGGTCGACCAGAAGATCGGCGCCTATTTCTCGACGCTGCCCAAGGCACCGCTCGAAATCCGCCCCTACGAGGAATTCCGCGAGAAATATGAGGCGGGCGGCTCCTATCAGCAGGGCACGCCCGATGGAAAGCGCCCCGGCATCTTCTATTTCAACGCCTATGATTTGCCGAGTCGCACCACGCCCGGCATGACGACGCTCTATCTGCATGAAGGCGCGCCGGGGCATCACTTCCAGATCAGCCTCGCGCAGGAAAATACGGCGCTGCCCAACTTCATGCGCTTTGGCGGCAACACTGCTTATGTGGAAGGCTGGGCGCTCTATTCCGAGACGCTGGGCTATGACATGGGTTTTTACAAAGACCCCTATCAACGCTTTGGCACGCTGTCGGATGAGATGCTGCGCGCGATGCGTCTCGTCGTCGATACCGGGATGCACGCCAAGGGTTGGACGCGCGACCAGTCGATTGATTATATGCTCGCCAATTCAGACATGGGCCGCACCGATGCGACTGCCGAGGTAGAACGCTACATCGCCATCCCAAGTCAGGCGCTGGCCTATAAGGTGGGCGCGCTCACCATCCAGAAGCTGCGCCGCAAGGCCGAGGCCGAGCTTGGCCCCAAGTTCGACATCCGCGCCTTCCACGATCAGGTGCTGAACACGGGCGCGCTGCCGCTCGCGGTGCTGGAAAAGAAGATCGACGCCTGGATCGCCGCGTCGAAATAAGGGCGAGGGCCCCTGAGCAAGCTCCCCTTTCGTCACCCCAGCGCAGGCTGGGGTCTCGATGTTCGGGTGCGCGAGATGCCAGCCTGCGCTGGCATGACGGGAAAGGGTTTGGCTCCGGGCATGGCCTCGCTCGTCACCCCGGCGAAGGCTGGGGTCTCGATGTTCGGGTGCACGGGATGTCAGCCTGCGCTGGCATGACGGGTGTCAGGCAAGCGCCTCGGCGATCAGCTTGCGGCTGTTCTCGATGCCGTAGAGCGCGATGAAGCTGCCCATGCGCGGCCCGGCGCTGGAGCCGAGCAGCGTCTCGTAAAGCGCCTTGAACCAGTCGCGCAGGTTTTCGAACCCGCCGGTCTTGCCGATTTCATAAACGATGTTCTGAATGTCTTCGGCGGGGGTATCGGCGGCGAGCGGGGCGAGATCGGCATCGAGCCGCTTCAGTGCCGCGATCTCCACGCCTTCCGGCTTGCGGCGCTTCAAGGTCGGCGCGACATGATCGCGGTTATAGGCGAGCGCCAGATTGATGAGCGTGGCAAGTTCAGGGTGCGTCGCGGCACTCGCATCGGGCACGTAATTGGCAAGATAGCCCCAAACCTGCGGCGCGGTGGCGTGCGGGCCCATCACGCCCGCGAGATTGAGCAGCAGCCCGAAGGTGACGGGCGGCACATCTGCCGGCACAGCGCCATTGTGGATATGGTGCACCGGATTGCCGAGCTTCTGCTCGACGGCTTGGGCCGCATAATTCCCACGGAACTGGAAATATTCATCCACCGCGCGCGGGATGACGCCAAGGTGCAGCTGCTTGGCGCTCTTGGGCTCGCGATAGGCGTAGAAGGCAAGGCTTTCCTCTGTGCCATAGGACAGCCAGTCTTCGAGACTCAGGCCGTTGCCCTTGGACTTGGAGATCTTCTCACCCTTATCGTCGAGGAACATCTCGTAGATCAGGCCTTCGGGCTTCTGCCCGCCCAGCACGCGCGCGATCTTGCCGGACTGGATGCCGCTGTCGGTCAGGTCCTTGCCATACATTTCATAATCGACGCCAAGTGCGACCCAGCGCATCGCCCAATCGACCTTCCATTGCAGCTTGGATTTGCCGCCAAGGATCGACTGGGTGACGACATCACCGTCATCCTCAAAGCGGACCAGCCCGGCTTCGGCGTCGATCACTTCAAGCGGAACCTGAAGCACAATGCCCGACTTTTCGCTGATCGGTAGCACGGGCGAATAGGTCGCCGCGCGTTCCTTCCTGAGCGTCGGCAGCATGATGTCCATGATCGCCTGATAATTGCGCAGGATGTTGCGCAGCGCATCGTCGAACTGCCCGCTTTCGTAGCGCGTCGTCGACGAGATGAACTCATATTCAAAGCCGAAGCGATCAAGGAACTCGCGCAGCATCGCGTTGTTGTGATGGGCGAAGCTTTCAAACTTGCCGAACGGATCGGGAATACGCGTCAGCGGCTTGCCGAGATGTTCGGTGAGCATCGCCTGATTGGGGACGTTGTCGGGCACTTTGCGCAGCCCGTCCATATCGTCGGAAAAGGCGATGAGCTTGGTCGGCATATCCGAGAGCGTCTCGAAGGCGCGGCGGACCATCGTGGTGCGCAGCACTTCGTTGAAGGTGCCGATATGCGGCAGGCCTGAAGGGCCATAGCCCGTCTCGAAGATCACGGGGCCGGAAGGCTTGCCCGCCGGATAGCGTTTGAGCACCTTGCGGGCCTCTTCAAAGGGCCAGGCCTTGGAAGCGAGTGCGGCGTCGCGCAGGGATGCAGTGTCAGTCATGTCGCGCTCTTTGCCCCGATCCGCCGCAGACGCAAGATTTTCCTGATGCGGGGCAGCGGTGAAAGGCTTGCCGATCCCGCGCCCGCCTGCGAAATGCGGGGATGTGACAGTTGCCCGCTCCCTCTCTGCGCTCCATGCCAGCCATGGCGGCATCTGGATTGCGTCTGCACAGGGCGAGACGCGCGCTGTGGGCCGGGGCGAAGCGATTGCCCGCGCCGCCGAAACGCCGATGCTGATGCTCAATGCGCCGCTGGTGGGGGCGCGGCTGGGCTATCCTGAACTGACCGGGCTTGATCTGCTGGAGCTGTTTGCCTTCGTCCACCCCGCGCGCTTCATGGTGCCGACGATCAAGGGGCTGGCGCGTGCGACCGGGCTTGCCGCGCCGGAGGATGAGGCGGGGGCGGTCGTGCTGATGCAGGCGGCAGCCGAAGTCCTGCTGGCAACGCTTTCGGGCGACTGGCCTGAGCGCGAGGGCGCATGGACCAGCGCGCAGTCGCTTGCCCGGCTGCGCTGGCCCTGGGCGCAGCTTGTGCTCGACAGGCTCCAGCTGCCTTCGGGCGATGATCGCTGGCTCTTCTCGCGCCTGCCCGAATGGGAAGAGGCCCCTGCCCGCCCCGTGCCGCGTCCGGTTGACTTGTCGCCCGCTGATGTTCTGGGGCGGCTTGCGGCGCTCACCGGCAAGGGTGCTGAACAGCGCGCGGGCCAGCGTGCTTATGCCGAGGCCGCGATTGGCGCCTTTCTGCCGCGCGCCGCGCGCGATCAACCGAGGCTTATGCTCGCCGAAGCGGGCACCGGCATCGGCAAGACCCTGGGCTATCTCGCGCCCGCCTCGCTCTGGTCGGAAAAGGCGGGCGGGCCGGTCTGGATTTCCACCTACACCAAGGCGCTGCAACGCCAGCTCACGGCGGAAACGGCGCGCATCTATGGCAGCGAGGCGGCGGCGCGCGGGCGTGTCGTCATCCGCAAGGGGCGCGAAAATTATCTCTGCCTGCTGAATCTGGAGGATGCGCTGCAAGGCGGCTTTGCCGGGCGGGCCGCCATTCTGGCGCATCTCGTGGCGCGCTGGGCAGGCTATAGCCGCGATGGCGATATGGTGGGTGGCGATCTGCCCGGCTGGCTGCCGACCTTGTTCCGTCGCAACGGATCAACCGCGCTCACCGACCGGCGCGGCGAGTGCGTGTATGCGGGCTGCCCGCATTATCGCAAATGCTTTATCGAGCACGCGGCGCGCGCCTCGGCGCAGGCCGATCTTGTCGTCGCCAACCACGCGCTCGTGATGGTCAATGCCGCGCGCGGGCGCGAAGAGGCGACGCGCCCGACGCGCTATGTGTTTGATGAAGGCCATCACCTGTTCGACGCCGCCGACACGATGTTTGCCGCCGCGCTGACGGGGCAGGAAGCGATTGAGCTGCGCCGCTGGATCATCGGCCCCGAAGGCAAGTCGCGCGGGCGCAGGCGCGGGCTTTCCGCCCGGCTGGGCGATGTCGCGAGCTATGATGAAGAGGGCGCGGCGGCCATTGCCGCTGCCGCGCAAGCCGCCGCCGCCCTGCCTGCCGATGGCTGGCTACAGCGTATTGCAGAAGGCACGCCCTTCGGCCCGATAGAGGCGATGCTCGGCGCGGTGCGCGGCCTCGTCTATGCGCGCTCAACCGATGAGGATGCGGGCTATGCGCTGGAGACAGAGGCAGCGCAGCTTGATGGCGTGCTGCTGACAGCAGCGGAACCTGCGTGCAGGGCGCTTGATGCCATCATCCGTCCTCTGGTTGCGCTTGGGCGGCGGCTTGAAGCGGTGATCGCCGAAGCGCCGGACTGGCTGGACGGGCAGGCGCGAGCGCGTGTGGAAGGGGCGCTCTCCAGCCTCAGCTGGCGCACCGATACGCTTTCGGCCTGGCTGGCGATGCTCGCGCGCATGGGCGGTCCGGTCGATCCTGATTTTGTCGATTGGCTCGCGGTCGAGCGCATCGAGGGGCGCGAGGTGGACATCGGCATACGCCGCCATTGGCTCGACCCGACACGGCCTTTCGCGCAGACCGTTCTCAAACCCGCGCACGGCGTGCTCATCACCTCGGCCACGCTCAAGGGCGGTGAAGGCTGGGATGTGGCGGATGCGCGCACCGGCATGGATCATGTCGAGGCACCCGTCGCGCATTTCGAGGCGGCCAGCCCGTTCGACTATGCAGCGCAAGCGCAGGTGCTTGTCGTCACCGATGTGAAGCGCGGTGATGTGCCGCAGCTGGCCAATGCCTATGCCCGGCTGATCGACGCGGCGGGCGGCGGCACGCTGGGGCTGTTCACCGCGATTCGCCGGTTGCGCGCCGTCCATGCGCGCATTGCAGATCGGCTCGCGCGCGATGGCTTGCCGCTCTACGCGCAGCACGTTGACCCGATCGACACCGGCACGCTTGTCGATATTTTTCGCGACGATCCGCACGCCAGTTTGCTGGGCACGGATGCGCTGCGCGATGGCGTGGATGTGCCGGGCGAATCGCTGCGGCTGGTCGTGATGGAAGGCGTGCCCTGGCCCAAGCCGACCGTGCTGCACGCCGCTCGGCGGGCCGCGGGCGGCGGCGGAGCCTATGATGACAGGCTCATCCGCGCGCGGCTGGCGCAGGCCTTTGGCCGCCTCATCCGCCGCCGGGAAGACAGGGGTATTTTCGTGCTCCTCTCCTCGGCCGTGCCCTCGCGGCTGCTTTCGGCTTTCCCGCAAGGCACGCCGGTGCGGCGGGTGACGCTGGATGAGGCGGTGGCCGCAGTGCGGGTTTCACAATCCGCGCTTCCAACAGCGGACAGTTTGCCGCATGGAGCGTGCCCATGAAAACGCTCACGCTCTTTCGCCACGCCAAATCAGGATGGGATGCGCCTGTGGACCGCGATTTCGACCGGCCCATCAATGCGCGCGGCATCAAGGGCGCAAAGCTAATCGGGCGGCATTTCCGCGCCAAGGGCTGGGCGTTCGATTATGTAATCTCCTCGCCCGCCGTGCGCTGCACCGAAACGCTTGATGCGCTGTGGGAAGGCTATGGCGAAATCCTCCACCCCAATTGGGACCGGCGCATTTACCTCGCCTCTGGCGCGACGCTGCTTGATGTTGTGCAGGACTTGCCCGACGACGCCAATGCCGTGTTGATGTGCGGCCATAATCCGGGGATTGAAGATCTGGTGCTGACGCTCGTGCCCGATGTGGCGGGCGATGCGCTGCGCGATAGTGTGGAGCAGAAATTTCCGACCGCCGCCGTCGCCGAGCTTCAGCTCGACATTGACCATTGGGGCGATGCAGGCACCGGCAAAGCGCGCTTCGGGCGGCTTATCCGCCCGCGCGATCTGGACCCGACGCTGGGCCCGGCGCTGGACCGGGTGTGAGGGGCGGTTCAGACCGCATAATTTGAAACGGGCTGCAACAAGGCTGGGCCTGACGCCTTCTTTCCCCCAACGCCGCTCGCCCTGAGCTTGTCGGGGCCGCAGGCGACCGAAGGTCAACGGCTGTTCTTCTGTTCACGCAATGCAGGGCAGAGAGTAGGACGGCGCTTCGACAAGCTCAGCGCAAACGGTGGGATGGCTGATTTGGGAGCCAGAGCAGGCGGCAACTATCCGCGATCTGCGGCGAGGGCGGCCTTCAGCCGGTCACGAATCAGGACGAGATCCGGGATATAGGCCGGAGCGTGCGGTGCAGGTGTTGCGGCCAGAGCTGGCTCTGGAGTGCGCACAGGCAGATCTTCCGCTGCATCGGGCGCGGGCGCTGCGCCCCTGCCGGAAAGCAGCTTCTGCACGCCTTTGACGGTATAGCCCTCAACGCTCAAAAGCGCGTGGATACGCCGCACCAGCGCCACATCCTCAGGCCGGTAATAGCGCCTGTTTCCGGCGCGCGTCAGCGGCCGGAGCTTGGGAAAGCGCGTTTCCCAATAGCGCAGGATGTGCTGCGGCACACCCAGCTCGGCTGACAGTTCGCCAATGGTCAAAAGTGCGCCGGGCGCTTTTTCAGCCATTGGCGGAACTCAATGTCAGGCCTCGCCGGCGATGCGCTCACGCATCATCTGGCTCGCACGGAAGGTCAGCACGCGACGCGGTGCGATCGGCACTTCGATACCCGTTTTCGGGTTGCGGCCGATGCGTTCCGCCTTGTCGCGGAGAAGGAAGCTTCCAAAGCCGGAAATCTTCACATTTTCCCCACGGCCCAGCGCGTGCGACATATGGTCTAGAATCGATTCTACGAGTTTCGAAGACTCGGCCTTTGAAAGGCCGACATTCTTATGAAGAGACTCAGCAAGATCGGCGCGTGTCAAAGTGCCTTCCCCCGCCATTACGCAACTCCCCTTCGTTCATGGTCACAGCGACGCTTCTTATCGATTTGAGGTCGCGCGTCAATTGGAAGGGGCGTTAGTAGCGTATTGCAGCAGCACCCCAGGTGAAACCGCCGCCCATTGCTTCAAGAACGAGCAACTGGCCGCGCTGGATGCGGCCATCGCGCACGGCGGTGTCGAGCGCGAGCGGCACCGAGGCCGCCGAGGTGTTGGCGTGCTCATGCACGGTGATGACGATCCGGTCGGTCGAAAGCCCCAGCTTGCGCGCAGTCGCATCAAGAATTCGGGCATTTGCCTGATGCGGCACGACCCAATCGACGTCCTTTGCGGTCAGGCCGGTCTGGTCGAGCACTTCGGTCATCACCGTCGCCAGATTGACGACCGCGTGGCGGAAGACTTCAGAGCCCTTCATGCGGACATGGCCAACGGTGCCCGTGGTGGAAGGCCCGCCATCAACATAAAGCAACTCGTTATGGCGGCCATCGGCGTGGAGCCTGGTCGCCAGAATACCCGCTTCGCCCGTCTGCGCCTCAAGCACGACCGCGCCTGCGCCATCGCCGAAGAGCACACAGGTCGTGCGGTCTTCCCAATCAAGGATGCGGCTGAAGGTTTCGGCCCCAATCACGATGGCGCGCTTCGCGTTGCCGCCGCGCAGCATCGAATCGGCAACCGAGAGCGCATAGAGAAAGCCGGAGCAGACCGCCGCCACGTCAAAGGCGATGCAGTCATCAATGCCGAGCAACGCCTGCACCTTGGTGGCGCTGGCGGGGAAGGTCTGGTCGGGCGTGGCGGTGGCCAGAATGATGAGATCAATCGAGGCGGCGTCGATGCCTGCGGCGTCAAGCGCCTTGCGCGCGGCGTCGGCCCCCAGCGTCGCGGTCGTTTCGCCCTCGCCCGCAATGTGGCGGAAGCGGATGCCCGTACGCGCGACGATCCATTCGTCCGAGGTGTCGACACGCTTGGCCAGCTCATCGTTCGACACGCGGTTGGCAGGAAGTGCGGAACCGGTGCCGAGGATGACCGAGCGTAGCGTCATTGACCATTTGCCTTGATGACAGCGAGATCATCGGCGATCCGCTGGGTGATATTCGCATCGACGAGTTTTGCGGCCACGCCCACGGCATTGGCGACGCCCTTGGGGCTGGCGCTGCCATGGCTCTTCACGACCACGCCGTTCAGGCCAAGAAAGACCGCGCCATTATGATTGTCGGGATCAAGATGGTGGCGCATCAGCTCGGTCGCCGGACGCGAAATGAGGAAGCCGAACTTGGAACGGATCGAGCTGGTAAAGGCGCGGCGCAGCAGGTCGGTCACGAAGCGCGCGGTGCCTTCCATCGTCTTTAGGGAAATATTGCCCGAAAAACCGTCGCACACGACGACATCGGTCAGCCCGCGGGCGATTTTGTCGCCTTCGATAAAGCCGGAAAACGCCATGTGGAGATGATCGGCGGCGCGCAACGCGGCAGCGGCGTCGCGAATCTCTTCGGTGCCCTTCTGGTCTTCGGTGCCGATGTTGAGCAGCGATACGCGTGGCCGCTCAATGCCCAGCGCGATGCGCGAATAGGCAGCGCCCATGATCGCGAATTCAACAAGGTTGCGCGTCTCGCACTCGGTGTTGGCGCCGAGATCGAGCATCACGAAGTCTTTTTCGCCAAGGCTGGGCAGAAGGGCGGCAAGCGCCGGGCGATCAATGCCCGGCATGGTGCGCAGCGCGAGCTTGGCCATCGCCATCAGCGCCCCGGTATTGCCCGAAGAGACGGCAGCGCCCGCGCGGCGCTGCTTCACGGCATCAATGGCGATGCCCATGCTCGTCGTCTTGGCGCGGCGAATCGCTTGGCCGGCCCGCTCGCTGCCATCGATCGTTTCGGGCGCGTGGATGATCTCGGAGGCTGCGCGCAGGTTCGGGTGATTGTCGAGCGCGGCCTTGATCGCGGCCTCGTCGCCCACCAGATCGAAGGTCAGGCCGGGCCACTGACGACGCGCAAGGGCGACGCCGGCCAGCATCACTGCCAGCCCCTCGTCACCCCCCATGGCGTCGATTGCAATGCGCGGTGCGTCTGCCACCGGCCCGCCTCCTGTAGTGTCAGGCGACGGGATTAGTCGGCCGAAACGACGACTTCGCGGCCGTTATAATGGCCGCAGGCCTGGCAAAGATTGTGCGGCAGCTTCAGTTCGCCGCAGTTCGGACATTCCTGAAACGTGGTTGCCGTCAGCGCGTGGTGGCTGCGACGCATATTCCGCCGCGAAGGCGAGGTTTTTCTCTTAGGGACGGCCATTTCGGCACCTTATACAATTGAGTGATCCACAAACCCCATCAGGCATCTGAATCGCAAAAGCGAATCCGGCCGCCGCTGGGCGAAGGCGCGCGTATAGCCAAAATTCGCACCGTTGCAAGCACATCGGCCCCGTGGCAGGTTCCCGCCACCCAACAGGAGGGGATGTATAACATGATTTTGCCCGTAACTTTAACATTTTGCGGCGTCGCGGCGCTGATGAACTTCTGGCTCGCAATCCGCGTGGGCCAGGCCCGCACGCGCGAGAAAGTGCCGCTCGGCGATGGCGGCAATGATTTTGTGATCGCCCGGATGCGTGCCCACGCCAATTATGTGGAATATACGCCCTTTGTGCTGCTGCTGATCGGCGCGCTGGAACTGTCGCACACCGGGGCCGCTTCACCCAACTGGCTGTGGATCGTCGCGTCGGTCTATTTCCTTGGCCGCATCGCGCATGGCCTTGGCATGGATCGCGGTGCCTTCACCAAGGGCCGGGCGATTGGCACCATCACGACGATGCTGACGCTGGTTGCTCTGGGTATTTACGCCATTGCCGTGCCGCACATGACGCAGAACAGCGTCCAGCCAGCGAGCGCCATCGATATGCCGACGGCGGAAGAAGTCCCCGCGGGTTAAGCGGGGTGCAGGGGGGCTATTCCTTGAACCGTTCGCGCTGAGCCTGTCGAAGCGTCGTCCTTTTGCCGGGCACCGCTTTTGGTGAACCGAAGAAAGGCCGGACTTCGACAAGCTCAGTCCAAACGGAGCAGGGGGTGGATCGCGCCTAGAACACACCCATAAAAAGGCCCGCTGCGAGCATCCGGCCAAGATCGCGGCAGCGGGCCAGATCATCATTGCTGATTGTCTTGGCTGCCAGAATCGCCTCTGGCGTCTGCGCATGGGTGCAGATGATGAGCGGCTCTGCCACCGGCTTCATCCGCCAGCCCGTGGCGATCCGTGCGATTTGCCGCGCAGCACCCTCGCCATCGGACCCTGCGCACACCATCAGTGCATAAGGCCGCCCCTCGATATGGCCGAGCGCGGGATAATAAGCGCGGTCAAAAAACTCTTTCATCGCGCCCGACATGGCGGCCAGATTTTCAGGGCAGGCGAAGATCGCGGCATCGGCGGCAAGGAGGTCGTCGGCCACGGCCTCTTGCGCGCGCACCAGCCGGACCGTGATGCCTGCCTCTTCGCGCGCGCCCTCAAAGGCCGCCTGCGCCATCGCGGCCGTGCCGCCGGTGCGCGAGTGATAAAGAATGAGGAGCCTTGGCATGCAGCGGTGTTAGGCGCGATTTTTGCCCATCGCCAGCCCTTTGGATCTTATATATAACCATATAGGTAAAAATATCTTGACATCGTGACGCTCTTCTGGCACATATCGTCAGGCTGGAGAATTGCGAGTCGGGGCCATGGGGTCATATCGCTTCTCCGCCTTTTCCAATTGGAGATGAGCTTATGGCTTTTCGCAAAACGCCCGCTGCGGCGGGTGAGGGCGCGTGTGCATTTGATGCGCGGGCGCGCAAGGCGTTTCTCGATCATCTGGCGATGACCTCCAATGTCGCCGCCTCATCGCGCGCCGCAGGAATCTCGGCCGCGCGGGCTTATGCCTATCGCCGCCGCACTCCGGCTTTTGCCGTCCTCTGGCAAGCAGCCCTGGCCGAGGGCTTCGCCCGGCTGGAGGCGGAACTTCTGGCAGAAGCGTTGCGCGCGGTGTCGGGCAAAGTGTCTGACGCAACGCTCAAATCGCGTGCGCAACGCCAACGGCTGGGGCTTTCGCTGCTGGCGCTGCACCGTGCGGCGGTGCGTGGTGCGCCCAGGCAGGCCCCCACCCCCGCCGACGCCGATGCGCGCGCCGCACTTGCCGCCAAGGTGGAAGCCAAGCTGCGCGACATTCGGGCGCGGGTGAAGGCGCAAAATGCCGCGCAAGGCTGACGCGCCGGACCATGTGCTCAAGATTGCCGGGATGGATGATGACACATGGGAGGTCTGGAACGCGAAGAACCGCAAGGGTTATGATGCGCTGGCCCGGCACTGGCCCTTCTGGCGTCGTGCGGATCAGACGCCGCCCGATGGCGATTGGCGCTGCTGGCTGCTGCTTGCCGGGCGCGGCTTTGGCAAGACGCGCACCGGGGCAGAATGGGTGCGCGCCATGGCCGAGGGCGATGGTGATCTGCGAATTGCGCTGGTGGGCGCAACAATGGCGGAAACCCGCGCAATCATGGTGGAAGGGGAAAGCGGCTTGCTGGCGATTGCGCCAGACGGGATGCGTCCTGATTTCGAGCCGTCGTTGCGGCGGCTGACCTGGCCCAATGGCGCGGTTGCCACGCTGTATTCCGCCGCCGAGCCGGAAGGGCTGCGTGGGCCGGAGCATCATATCGCCTGGGCGGATGAATGTGCCAAATGGGAACATGGCGCGCGCGCATGGGACAATATGGCGCTCAGCCTGCGGCTTGGAAGCGCCCCGCGCATCGTGGCAACCACCACGCCGCGCCCGGTGCCGCTCGTGCGGCGGCTGATGGGCGAGGCGGGCATCGTGGTAACGCGCGGGCGCATGGCGGACAATGCACTCAACCTTGCAGCACCTTATGTTGCGGCGATGCATGGCATCTATGGCGGCACGCGGATCGGGCGGCAGGAACTGGACGGCGAACTGATCGAGGATGTCGAGGGCGCGCTGTGGACGCGCGCGATGATGTCAGCGGCATTTAGCGCCACCGCACCCGCGCTTTGCCGTGTCGTTATTGGCGTGGACCCGCCTGCCGGGAGCACGGGTGACGCCTGCGGCATCGTCGTTGCCGGGCTGGGTGAGGACGGGCGCGGTTATGTGCTTGCCGATGCCAGCGTTTCCGGCTGCTCGCCCGATGGCTGGGCGCGCGCGGTGGCGCAGGCGGCAGCCGGCTGGCGCGCGGATCGCATCATCGCCGAAGCCAATAATGGCGGCCAGATGGTGGAAAGCGTGCTGCGCGGCGCAGATGCCGCGCTGCCCGTGCGGCTTGTTCATGCCGCACGCGGCAAGGTTGCCCGCGCCGAGCCGGTGGCGGCGCTTTATGAACGCGGGCGCGTTTTTCATGCCGGGCGCTTTCCGACACTTGAGGACGAATTGTGCGGTCTGGCGGCGGGTGGCGCTTATCATGGGCCGGGCCGCTCGCCCGACCGTGCCGATGCGCTGGTCTGGGCGCTGACCGAATTGATGCTGGGGGAAGGCGTTGCTGCCCCGCGCGTGCGCCTGCTCTGACACCTGCCCCCAAGACTATGGAGATATGCATGAAGTTATTCGGCTGGAAATCAGCCGGGCGCATGGCTGCGCGCCCGGTTTTGTCACGCGGCTTTACAGCCTGGGGCGGGGGAGACTGGCCCCGCGCCTATGAAGCGCAGCTGCGTGAGCTGTATCTTGCCAACCCCGTGGCGCAGCGCGCGGTGCGGCTGGTGGCGGAGGGCGCGGCCTCGGTGCCCGTGATTGCCTCGGATAGCGCGGCGGGCGCGCTTGTCGCCGCCACATCGGGCGGGCAGGCGCTCATCGAGACACTGGCAACGCAATTGCTGCTCCATGGCAATGGCTATGTGCAGATTTTGCGCGATGCCAATGGCGCGCCGGTTGAGCTGTTTGCGCTCCGCCCGGAGCGTGTGACGGTAGAGGCCGATCCGCAGGGCTGGCCGATGGCCTATCGCTACAAGGTGGGGGAGGCGGCCTCGCTGTTGTCGGCAGAAAGCGTCGTCCACATCCGCACGCCGCATCCGCTTGACGATCATTATGGCCTTGGCTGCCTTGACGCCGCCGCCGGGCCGATGGCGATCCACAATGCTGCTGCGCGCTGGAACAAGGCGCTGCTCGACAATGCCGCCCGGCCTTCGGGCGCGCTTGTGCATGAAGGTGCCGAGCCAATGTCGGCTGCGCAATATGATCGGCTGCGCACGGAATTGACGGCAAGCTATGCGGGGGCTGCCAATGCCGGGCGACCGATGCTGCTCGAAGGCGGCTTGCGCTGGCAGGCGCTGTCGCTGACCCCGGCAGATATGGATTTTATCGCGCTGAAGGCCGCCGCTGCGCGCGACATCGCGCTGGCCTTTGGCGTGCCGCCCATGCTTGTCGGGCTGCCGGGCGATGCGACCTATGCCAATTACCGCGAGGCCAATCGCGCCTTGTGGCGTCAATCCATCCTGCCGCTTGCGACCAAGATTCTCGATGCGCTGGCCCAGGGTTTGCAGCCCTGGTTTTCCGGCCTTGCCCTGCGCGCCGATCAGGATCGCATCCCCGCGCTGAGCGAAGACCGCGAGCGGCTCTGGGCGCAGGTGAGCGCGGCGGATTTTCTCACCGATGATGAAAAGCGCGCGCTTGTCGGGCTGGAGGCGTTGAAATGACCAACACGAATATGCTGCTGCATCTGGCGGCACAGGCCGAAGCGCGCGGGGCGGACCTTGTGACGCTGCGCGCGCTGATCGAGGAAGCGTCTGATCTGGGCGCGGCGCGCGCACTTGCCCGGCTGGGGCTGGCCGATGAAAAGGCGGCCAAGGATATGGCGGAACTGCGCGAGCTGCTCTCGGCGTGGCGCGATGCCAAGGTAACGGTGCGCAAGGCCGTGCTCGGCTGGGTCGTGCGCGGGTGCCTGGCGCTGCTGCTCTTGGGTCTTGCCGTCAAGCTGGGGCTGGCCGGACGGGTGGCGGCATGACGCCAATTGTCCGCTTTGCAGGCTATGCCGCCATCTTCGATCAGCCCGATCGGGGCGGAGATATTGTGCGCAAGGGCGCCTTCGCCGATGCGTGCGCCGGACTGCCGCTCTTGTGGCGGCATGACGTCATGCATCGCATCGGCACTGTCGAGCAATTGCGCGAGGACGACATGGGCCTGCGTATCATCGCCGCGGTGAGGGGGGTTGATGTGGCCGTGGGGCAGGGACTGTCCTTCGGCTATCGCGTCCGCGCCGCCAGAAATGGAACATTTCGTGAACTTGAGCATCTCGACCTGATCGAGGTCAGCCTTGTCGCGCAGCCGATGCAGCCTTTGGCGCGCGTCATCGCGGTCGAGGCAGGCAAAACCCCATCCACCCAAGGAGAAACTGCATGGACTATGAAGTGAAGGCAGACGCGCCTGAATCCGCGTTTGAACTTGCCGCGTTTGAAGGGGCTGCAATTCCGCGTGTCGCCATTGATCGCCCGGCCTTGTCGGGCGCGCGCATTGCCGATCCCGCGCGCACGGCCTTTGTCGATGGCTATGTGCGCCGTGGCACCGATGTTGAACTGAAGAGCGTTTCGGGCGCGACTGGCCCCGAAGGTGGTTATGCCGTGCCGCGCGAAATTGATGGCAGCATCGATGCGCTGTTGAAATCGGTGTCGCCGATCCGCCAGATCGCCAATGTCGTGCGCGTTGGCACGGCGGGTTATCGCAAGCTCGTCACGCAAAATGGCGTGGCCTCAGGCTGGGCGGCTGAAAATGCGGGCCGCCCCGAAACGGCGACGCCGACCTTTAACGAGATCGTGCCGAGCTTTGGTGAGCTTTATGCCAACCCCGCCGCCACACAGGCAATGCTCGATGATGCCGCTTTTGACGTTGAAGCCTGGCTGGCGGGGGAAATCGCCACCGAATTTGCCAAGGCCGAAGGCTCAGCCTTTGTAAATGGCAGCGGCACCAACCGCCCGCGCGGTTTCCTGTCGGGCACGCCGGTTGCGACGGCAGATGCGGGCCGCGCCTTTGGCGTGCTCCAATATGTGCCGACAGGCACCGCCGGCGGCTTTTCATCGAACCCGCAAGACAAGCTTGTCGATCTCGTCCACACGCTGCGCGCACCCTATCGACAGGGGGCGAGCTGGGTGATGAATTCGGCAACGCTTGCCATCATCCGCAAGTTCAAGACGGCGGACGGGCAGTTCCTCTTCCAGCCGGGGCTTGTGGCGGGCCAGCCCAATACGCTGCTCGGCTATCCGGTGGTGGAGGCCGAAGATATGCCCGACATCGCGGCCAACAGCCTCTCGATCGCGTTCGGCAATTTCAAGGCGGGCTATCTGATCGCCGAACGCAGCGAAACGTCGCTGCTGCGCGATCCCTTCACCAACAAGCCGTTCGTGCACTTTTACGCAACCAAGCGCGTGGGCGGCACCGTTTCCAACTCCGAGGCGATCAAGCTGCTGAAATTCTCGGTGAGCTGATCCGCGCGTTTTGCTCTCCCCGCACACGCTGCGGGGAGAGCTTTTTCTCTTCTTCCTCATCTGAAAACGGGAGCCTTCGATGCCCGATCCCTTTGCCGCGTCTGCCGACGCCGTTTCCGCGCCCGCGCGCGATGCCGTCCCGCTTGTGCCGCACGACACCAACCCCGTGGCGATCACGCCCAAGGCGCTGTTCATTGGCACCGGCGGGCACCTTGTCGTGCGCGGCGTCAATGGCAGTGCCGATGTCACCTTTCGCAACCTTGCATCCGGCTCGGTCCTGCCCTTCCGACCCGGCTTTGTCCGCGCGACGGGGACGACCGCGTCTGACATTGTGGCGCTCTACTGATGTCGAGCCTCGGTTTTGAAAGCGGGCTGGCGCTCGCGCACAGGCGCGCGGGCGGACCTGCCGGCCCGCAGACACCGAGCCCCGCCAATCTTGATCTCCTGACCTTTGGCGACAGCCGTCTTGCCTTTGGCGGATTGAACACCGTCGATACCGCCAATGGCTTTACGCAGAGCGATACCGCGCTTTCCATCGGCACGATGCTGGCGAGCCTTTCGGGCCATCGCCTGAGGCTGGCCGCCTTCCCCAATTTTGCGATTGCGGGCAACACGACCGGCCAGATGGCGGCGGCGCCCCGCCTCAATGCCGCCAATGCCGCTACGCTGGGCCGCTGGTGGCGCCCGGCGGATGAAACGGGCAATGCGGGGGCCTCAGGCAACAAGGGCGTGGCAGAGGCCGCCGCGTACGCTGCGGGCATCGTGCTCGTGCTGGCGGGCACCAATGACGGCACGGGCATCCCCGCCACGAGCCAGGCCAATATCACGACGATCCTCAACGGGCTGGGCGCCAAAACGGTCATCCTGCTGAACGAGATGCCGCGCGGCGTGGACAAGAGCGGCGCGCAGAACGGCCCCGTCACCAATGGCGCAGACCGCAAGGCGTTGTCGGACTGGATCAACACGCTCGATTTCGCATCAGGCCATGCCAATGCGCGGGCGAATGTGATTGTCGTCGATAGCTGGGGGCTGGTCGTCAATCCGGCGAGCGGACCCAATTGGCAGAATCTTCCCGGTTATTATTTCGATGGCGTCCACCCCTCGCAATGGGGCGCACGGCAGATTGCGGCGCGCATCTGGCAGCGGCTTCAGACGGTGTGGCCGGGTTGGGCCGCGCTGCCGCAGCGCCTGCCGGTGCCGACCGCCGATGGCCTTGCGACGCCCGGCGCGCAGCAGCCTTTCATCAACACCAACCCCATATTCACGCCGGGAAGTGCGGGCAGCGTTTCGGGCACATGGGGCAGCGCGCCTCTCGCTGCAAATGTCGCGCAGGGCTGGGAACTGGTGGGCGAAAGCAATGCGGGCGGCCTCACCTGCACGGCAGACAAGAGCGAGACCGGCCCGGCGGGAGAGCCGGTGCAAAAGCTGGTGCTCGGTGGAACTTTGGGCGCGGGGCTGACCGCTTCTGTCCTGCTGCGCCAGCGTTTTACCACCAACGCCGCCATTGCCGCCGAAATCGCAGCCGGACGGCTGGCGCTGACCGATGTGCTGCGCGCCATGGGCCGCCTGCGCGTCGATCCAGGGTCGCAATTGCTCTATCAGGTCGCGCTCCAATGGTATTTCACCGCCAGCAGCACTGCGGCGGCGATCCGGGGCTATGTCGGCAATGGCGTCCAGAATGATCTGGCGGCGGCCTTTGGCGTAGATGCCTATGACGATGGTGCGTGGCGCGACGTGCAGACGATGCCGAGCCGCCTTGATGAGCCGAATATGGCGGCCAACCCGCTGACCGGGGCGAACGCAACGTCGCTCGTCGTGCAATGGGGCATCCGCTTCCTCAATACGAGCGCGGCCGCACAGCCCGTCGCTGCGACCATCCGCCTTGCGCGCACCGGCCTTGTCCGCGTCGCCAATTGATCCAGCCTGAAACGGGGGAAGCCCATGATTGAACCAAGCCCGATACCGGGTGCGTCGCTTGCTGGCGCGCGCGATGAGGCCAAGGCCTATCTGCGCATCGAGCATGATGCCGAAGATGCCCTGCTTGACCGGCTGCTGGCCGAAGCGGTGGTGATGGCCGAGGCCTTTACCGCGCAAATGCTCATCTCTCGCGATGTTGTGGAAGTGAGGAGCGCAGGCTCCGGCTGGCAGCGCCTGTCGGCAACGCCCGTCCGCGCGATAACGATGGTGCAGGGCCTGCCGGTTGATGGCGCGCCCTTTGTGTTGCCGGTGGGCGATTACGCCATCGACATTGATTCAAATGCCGATGGCTGGCTGCGCGTTGCAAATCCGGGTGCCGCCGGGCGCGTGCGGATGTTGCTTGTCGCGGGCCTCGCACCAGATTGGGCGGGCCTGCCAGAGCCCCTGCGGCTCGGCATCCTGCGGCTGGCCGCGCACAGCCATGCGCACCGCGATGCCGCGGACGATGCCGGGCCACCCGCTGCGGTTGCCGCGCTGTTGCGCCCGTGGCGGCGGATGCGCCTGTCATGAGCGGGGAATTTGCAGGCGCGCTGCGCGAGCGCGTGACCATTGAGCAGCCGCGCACCGATCGTGATGCGCTGGGCGGTCGGACCGGGGGCTATCTTTATGATGGCGCGGCCTGGGCGGCGGTGTCGCCGCTCGTTCCGGCGGGTCTTGCCAGTGCCGATGCCCTGTCCGCCCAGCCGCGCTGGCAAGTGACGATGCGCAAGCGCGAAGGCGTTTCCCCCGGCACGCGGCTGGTGTGGCGCGGTCGTTTTCTTGCCGTGCGCAGTGGGCTGAGCGACCCCGCCGATCCCGCGCGCATGGTGCTTGTCTGTGAGGAGATGCGCTGATGTTTGACCATCTTGCCGACCGCATGGGGCGGCTTGCCGAAGCGCGCCGTGCGGCCGCGATTGCGCGTCTGGCGGCACGCCCCGCCCCGCTTGGCGTGGCGATGGAAGCGGGCCGCGAAGGGCTTGTTCTTTCGGGCCGCGGCCTGCGCCGCCGGATGATCGAGGATGCCATGCTGCGGAGTATCGCCCGATGAGCGGGGCTGTCGAAACGCTACAGGCGGCCATCGTCGCGCAGCTCGCCGCGCATCCGGGGCTTGCCGGGCTGACGGGCATTTATGACGGGCCACCGCCGCGCGCGGCCTTCCCTTACGCCGTCATTGCCGACGGGCTGGTGAGCGACTGGAGCACCAAGACCGAGATGGGCCGCGAAATCCGCCTTGCCGTGACCATATGGGATGATGGCGAGGTGGCAGCGCGGCTCCATGCGCTGATGGCGGAAGCCGAAAGCGCCGTCGCGGGCCTGCCGCGCAACCTTGGCGCATGGCGCATCGCCAGCCTTGTTTTCACGCGCGGCCTTGTTGCCCGCGATCCGGCGGGGCCGTGGGCGGGCCTTGTCGAACACCGCATCCGCCTTCTTCAAAATTAGGAGATTTTCATGCCAGCAGAAAAGGGAAGCGCCTTCCTCCTCAAGGTGGGTGATGGCGCGCCGCAACCCGCTTACCAGACCGTCGCAGGTCTCAGGACCACGCAATTGTCGATCAATGGCGACCCCGTTGTCATCACGCACAAGGGATCGGGCGGGTGGCGCGAGCTTTTGTCGGGCGCGGGCGTCCGCTCGGTCTCGGTCTCAGGCGCGGGCGTGTTCACCGGCTCGACAGCCGAAACGCGTCTCAAGGCCGGCGCGCTTTCGGGTGTGCTTGATGATTATGAGCTGAGCTTTGAAAGCGGAGAGCGGCTGCGCGGGCGATTTCTCGTGACACGGCTCGACTATGCGGGCGATTTCAATGGCGAGCGGACCTATACGCTCGCGCTGGAAAGCTCCGGCGCGGTGCAAAGCCTGTGAGCACGCTCCCCAATCCGGCAAGAGGCGAGGCGGAAATTGCGGGCATCTGCCTGCGACCGAGCTTTGCCGCGCTTGTCGCCGCCGAAGAGGAGTTGGGGCCGCTGTTCGCGCTCGTGGACCGGGCAGCCGAAGGCCAGTTGCGGCTCGCTGAAATGGTTGCGCTCTTCTGGCATTGCCACACCGGCTGCCAGTTGACGCGTGATGCCTTTGCCGAGCGGGTGGCAGGCGCTGGACTGGCATCGGCCACGCCTGCTTTGCGCGTGCTGCTTGGGCAAATTCTGAAAGGCGGCTGATGTTTGTTGAGGCCGCGCAGCGCCTTGCCGGTCTGGCGGGCGCGTTGCTGGGCTGGCGCCCTGATGAGTTCTGGCGCGCCACGCCTGAAGAACTGGCGGGTGTCATAGCCGCGCTCGCTTCGCCGCCCGATCTGCCGCCGGATCTGGCGGGCACGCCCGATATTGACCGATTGATGGAGATGTTTCCCGATGGATGAGGAAATTGAACGGCTGGTCGTCGCCGTGCGCGCCGACACGCAGGGCTTTGCGCGCGATGTGGCCGATATGCGTGGCGCACTTGAAGGCTCGTTTGGCGATGGCGTGGACCGTGCGGGCCGCTTGCTCGAAGGCTCGCTCGTCCGTGCGATCCGCACCGGCAAACTGGGCTTTGAAGATTTGAAGCGCACCGCGCTTGCGACCATGGCTGAAATTGCAGCCTCGACGATCCGGTCGGGCATCGGCGCGGTGCTGGGCGGCGCAAACAGTGGCGGGTCGGGCGGGCTGCTTGGGCTTGGCACGGCTCTGCTCGGCTCGGCGCTGGGGCTTCCGGGGCGGGCGACGGGCGGGCCGGTGGCACCGGGGCGCGGCTATCTGGTCGGCGAGCGCGGGCCGGAATTGTTCGTGCCGACATCAAGCGGCAGCATTGCACCAACAGCTTCGGGCGCGCCGCGCGATGTGCGTGTTTCGATTTCGGTCAATGCGCCTGCGGGGGCCGCGCCCGATATGCTCGCGCGCTCCAGCCGCCAGATTGCGCGCGCCGTGCGCGGTGCGCTGTTGCGGGAGGATTGAGCCGATTGCCTGTTGGCTTGCACAGCCCGGAGACGCGCAGCAACACGCGCATCTGAAACGCTTTGATCCCGTCTATTGGACGGTCGATTTCCCGCGCCCGATGATGGCCTCGGTCATCACGACCGCGCCGCACACACTGCGTGTGGATGCTGTTTTTTACCGCGCCAATGATCTTGCGGGACTCATCTGGGCGTCCGAAGATCGCTTCGATCATCCGCTTCTGGGCTATGAAACCGCGCGTGATTATCGGGGGCTGACGCTGCGTTTCCGCTGGCGGTCGGCCGGGCTGATGCCGCTTGATGCCGTTAACGGCCCGACGCTGACCATTGAAGGGCGCGATGCGGCGGGCCAGCCGCGCGCCTGGTATGTGCGGCTTTGGAACTATGCCGTCGGCACGCCTGAGGACGCCGCCATATCGCTTGATTTTGATGCGCTGGCGGGCGGTTTCCTCCATCCGGCAGAGGCCGATCCCGTCTGGGCGGGCGACATTGACCGGATGTTCGTGTCGCTCGTGCCGCCCGGCTATTCGGGGGCGGATGCGCCGCTTGCAGCCCCTGTGGAGGGCTGGATCGAGCTGAGCGACATTCGGTGCGACGGGCCCGGTTCCACGCTGTTGCAGGGCGATGTGCTGGTGCCGCCACACGGCCTTGGCATCGCCACCGCCTATGATGATGCCTATCACCTCACGCCCGCGCGGGTGCTGCGCAATGCCTTCCTTCTGGGCTATCGCGGAGCGATCAACCATTATGTCGGGATGAGCCATTATTTCCGGCTGGGGATGGATGGACTGGTGACGCTGGCGGGCGGCGCGCTCAATGCGGCCTGTGCTGCCTGGCACGGTGATTTTGCGGCGCGGGCGCGGGGCTATGGCTTCGATCTCATCATCTCGCTCTCTTACGAATTGTTCGATGCGCATTGCCCGGCGGCGTGGAAGCAGCGCGCTTTTGATGGCGCGCCCGCGCTTACCGGATGGACGCCGCCATCGACATTGCTTTCCCCCGCCAATGGTGCGGCGATGGCCTATCTCCACGCCGTTGCCCGCGCGGTCATGGCGCTGGCGGTGGCAGGCGGGCAGGCCCCGCGCTTTCAGGTCGGCGAGCCATGGTGGTGGGTCATGCCCGATGGGCGCATCTGCCTTTACGATGCCGCCGCACGGGCGGCGCTGGGCGGCAACCCGATCGAGATCGCCACTGTGCGATCGGATGCACTGGGTGTCGCGCACAAGGCGCTGCTCGACGCGGCGGGCGTTCTGCTGGCGCAATCGACCGCCGCGCTGGTCGCCGCCGTCCGGCAGGATCATCCGGCGTGTGAGGCGCTGCTGCTGGCCTATCTGCCCACCGTGCTGGACCCGGCAGCGCCAGAGCTGCGCCGCGCCAATCTGCCGCTCGGCTGGGCGTCGCCTGCCTTCGATCTGCTTCAGCTTGAAGATTATGATTGGGTGACGGCGGGCAACATGGTCGCCAGCGCGCAAGGGCGTGCGCAAGCTGAGGCGCGGCTGGGTTATCCGCCAGCGCGCCAGCATTATCTTTCAGGTTTCGTGCTGACGCCGGACGACACGCACCAATGGCCCGCCATCGAGCGCGCCGCGCGCACTGCCGCCGCACAGGGCGTTGGCGCGACCTTCATCTGGGCGCTGCCGCAAGTGCTGCGCGACGGGTTCACCACATTCCGCCTGGGAGACGACGAGATGGACGCTTTTGACGATGTTGATTTTCCGCTGCCGATTGGCCGCGCGGCGGAAGTCAGCACGCGCTTTTCAACCGCGGTCGTCACCACCGCTTCGGGCCATGAGCAACGCAACGCCGATTGGGCAAGCGCGCGGCTGCGCTTCGATGCCGGGCCGGGGGTGCGCTCCGAGGCCGATCTCCAGACGCTCATCGCCTTTTTCCGCGCCCGCCGCGGGGCGGCCAAGGCGTTCCGCTTCCGCGATCCGCTTGACCATAGTTCGCACGCGATGTCGGGCGTGCCGACGCCGCTCGATATTCGCATCGGCACGGGCGATGGGGCAGCGACGGCCTTTGATCTGGTGAAGATTTACGGCGCGGGCGCAGAGGCTGAAGTGCGGCGCATCACCCGGCCCGTGGCGGGCTCGCTGCGTGTCGGTGTGGACGGCGTCGAGCAGATGACGGGCTGGGCGCTGGAGCCGGGTGGCGTGATCCGCTTTGCCGCAGCGCCCATGGCGGGCGCCGCCATTTCCGCTGGCTTTCTGTTCGATGTGCCGGTGCGGTTTGAGAGCGATCAGCTGGATATTGCAGGCCATGGTTTTGCCGCAGGTGATGCGCCCAGCGTCCCCATGATCGAGGTGCGCGTGGCATGAGCGACTGGTTTGCGCACGAACTGACGACACTCGCCTTTTGCTGGCGGCTTGATCGGCGCGATGGCATCTCGCTCGGCTTCACCAGCCATGATCGTGATCTGGTGATGGGCGGCTTCCTGTTTCGCGCCGCACCCGGCATGGTTCCCTCCGCGCTGGAGCAGTCCGCCGGGCTGGAGGCCGAGGCGATCTCGCTTGCAGGGGCGATTATTTCAGACGGGCTCAGCGAGGCTGATCTCGTGGCAGGCCGGTGGGATGGCGCGCGGCTGCGCCTCTGGGCGGTTGATTGGTCCGCGCCCGACGCCGCGCCGCGTGCGCTTCTTGCGGGCGAATTGGGCGCAGTGGAAAGCGATGGCCGCTCTTTCTCGGTTGATCTGGTGGGGGCAAAGGCGGTGTTCGACGCGCCAACCACCGAAGCGACGTCGCCGCATTGTCGCGCACGGCTGAGCGATACAAGATGCCGCGCCGATATGGCGGGGCGGATGCGGCTGGTGCGTGTTTCGGCGGCATCCGGGCGGGATATTATGGTGGATGATGCGCTTGTGCCGGGGGCCTATGCGTTCGGCACGCTGCGCTGGGCAGATGGCCCGGAGGCCGGGTTGGCGCTGGGCGTGGTCACCAATGGCGTGCAGAGCGTGACGCTTGCCACACCGCCCGGCTTCACCATCATGCCCGGTCTTCTGGCCGAACTGGCCGAAGGGTGCGACCGGCGTCTGGCGACCTGCGCCGCGCGCTTTGGCAATGCCGCAAATTTTCGCGGTGAGCCCCATCTGCCGGGCACGGACATTTTGATGCGCTATGGCGGCTGATGATGCGGTGGCGCGTGCACGCGGGCTGATTGGCGTGCCGTTTCGCCTCCATGGCCGCGACGCGCTGGGGCTTGATTGCGTCGGCCTTGTCGCCTGCGCTTATGGCGCGCGCGGCGCACCGCAGGATTATGATCTGCGGTCCAATGCCGTGACGCGCTGGGTGGGCGTGCTTGATACGTGGTTCTCGCGTCGGGGCGATGGCCGCCTTGATCCCGGTGATGTGCTGCTGATGCGGGCGGGCCCGGTGCAACTTCATCTCGGCGTCTGGACGGGCGCGGGTTTCGTCCATGCCCATGCCGGGCTTCGGCGCGTTGTCGAGACGCCGGGGGCGCCGCCCTGGCCGCTGCTGGGCATCTGGTTTTCCCGAAAGGAGCAATGATGGCGACACTGGTTTTAACGGCTGTCGGCTCGGCCATCGCAGGGCCGATTGGCGCGGCGATCGGCGCAATGGCAGGCCAGCGGGTTGACCAGATGCTGTTTGCGCCCAAGGCGCGCAGCGGCGCGCGGCTGGCCAATCTTGCCGTGCAGACCTCATCCTATGGCACGTCCTTGCCAAAGGTCTTTGGGCGGATGCGCGTTTCAGGCGCGGTCATCTGGGCGACCGATTTGCGCGAGGAGCGCAAGACGGTGTCGCAAGGCAAGGGCCGCCCCAAGGCAACGGTCTATAGCTATTCTGCCTCTTTCGCTGTTGCGCTCTCGGCGCGGGCGGCGGTGCGCGTCGGGCGGATCTGGGCCGATGGCAAGTTGCTGCGCGGCGAAGCGGGCGACTTCAAGGTGGAAACCGGCTTTCGCTTTCATGGCGGGCATGAAGACCAGATGCCCGATCCGCTTATCGCCTCGGCAGAAGGCATCGGGCAAACGCCTGCCTATCGCGGGCTGGCCTATGCCGTGTTTGAAGATATGGCGCTCGAAAGCTTCGGCAACCGCATCCCCATGCTCAGCTTTGAGCTGATTGCCGATGACGGCGAGGTGCGGGCCGGGGAGATTATTGCAGAACTCGCGGGCAAGGTTGTTGGCGTGGACTGCCCCAGTCGCGTGCTCGGCTATGTGGCCGATGGCGCGTCGGTGCGGGCGGCGATTGCGCCGCTGGTGGATCTGGTGTCCGCACGCGCCTGGCATGGCGGGGCTGCACAGCGCGGGGGGGGAAGAGGAGGGGACGCACGCCCCCCCCGCCCCCAAACCGGTGTGTTGGGGGGGGGGGGGGGGGCAACA
>CALMVA010000070.1 GCA_937873035.1 uncultured Sphingomonadaceae bacterium
TGACCTGCGCACCGTTGGCGAAATCGCCAAACTGGCCTTCCCACAGCACCAGCGCCTTGGGGTCAGCCCCTGCATAGCCATATTCAAAGCCCAGCACGCCAAATTCCGAGAGCGGGCTATCCAGCACTTCAAAGCGGCCATGCGGCACTGTGGTGAGCGGAATATATTTCGACTCATTGGTCTGATCGACCCAAACGGCGTGACGCTGGCTGAAAGTGCCACGCCCGGAATCCTGCCCCGAAAGGCGAACGCCATAGCCTTCTGACAACAGCGAGCCGAAGGCGAGTGCCTCGCCCGTGGCCCAGTCAAAGCCCTCGCCATTGGTGAACATACCCTTTTTCGCATCGAGCACACGGCCCAGCGTCGGGTGGATATTGTGGCCCTCTGGCACTGTCGTCAGCGTGCGGCCAAGGCTGTCGAGCAGCTTGCGCGAAATGCCGGTTTCCACATTTCTGCGTGCCGTTTCCGGGTCTGCGGGCTTGTTGAGCCCAGCCCAGCGACCGCCAAACCAATCGGCATCATTGGGCTTGTAATCTGGCGCGGCCTGAAATTCCTGCTCAAGCACCTGAACGAAACGCATCGCGTGTTCCGACGCCCAGTTTTCGTCAATAACACCCTGATCGATAAGGCGCTTGGCATAAATTTCGCTCACGCCCGGATGCTGCTTGATGTTCTTGTACATCAGCGGCTGGGTGAATCCCGGCTCATCGCCCTCATTGTGGCCGAAGCGGCGATAGCACCACATATCGATCACAATATCGCGATGGAACATCTGACGAAACTCAATCGCCATCTTGCAGGCGAATGTGACAGCTTCGGGATCATCACCATTGACGTGCAGGATCGGCGCCTGAACGCCCTTCGCCACGTCAGAGGGATAAGGCGACGAGCGTGCAAACTGCGGGCTGGTCGTAAAGCCAACCTGATTGTTGACGATGAAGTGGATGCAGCCGCCAGTATTGTATCCGCGAATACCCGAAAAGCCGAGACATTCCCACACGATGCCCTGCCCCGCAAAAGCGGCATCGCCGTGCAGCAGGACCGGAAGAACCTGCGTGTGCTTGCCCTTGCCGATGTCGTCCCGGAAGGTCTGGTTTGCACGGACCTTGCCAAGCACGACCGGATCAACCGCTTCAAGGTGGGACGGGTTGGGCACAAGGCTCATATGAACCTTGATCCCATCAAACTCGCGGTCGGTGGAGGTGCCGAGGTGGTATTTCACGTCACCCGAACCACCTACATCTTCAGGATTGGCCGAGCCGCCCGAAAATTCGTGGAAGATGATGCGATAGGGCTTAGCCATCACATTGGCGAGCACGTTGAGGCGGCCGCGGTGCGGCATCCCGATCACGATTTCGCGCACGCCCTGCGCGCCGCCATGCTTGATGAAGCTTTCGAGCGCCGGAATCATCGCCTCGCCGCCATCAAGGCCAAAGCGCTTGGTGCCGACATATTTGCGACCGAGGAACTTCTCATACTGTTCGGCCTCGATCACCTTGGCAAGAATGGCCTTCTTACCTTCGTTGGTGAAGCCTATCGACTTATCAGCGCCCTCCATGCGTTCCTGGAAGAAGCGCCGCTCCTCCACGTCGGAAATGTGCATATATTCAAGGCCGACATTGCCACAATAATTGGCGCGCAAAATGGCGACCAGTTCGCGCACCGTGGTCCACTGAAGGCCCATCGCCCCGCCCACATAAACCTTGCGATCAAGGTCTGCCCCGGTGAAGCCGTGATATTCAGGCGTGAGATCCGCCGGCAAATCCTGCTTGGTCAGGCCCAGCGGATCGAGGTTCGCAGCCAGATGCCCGCGCACACGATAGGTGCGGATAAGCATCATGGCGCGGATCGAATCGCCAGCAGCGGCGGCAACATCCGCCTCTGCCATCGGCTTTCCAGCAGCCTTGGCGGCCTGCTTCACGGCGACCTGCATTTGCGTCGGGTCGAGCGCAGACGTCAGATCATCCGTGTCCGTCAGCGGCCAATTGGAACGTGCCCAGCTTGGCCCCTGCTCGCTTTCAAATTCGTGGTTCTCAAAACCCATAGTCACGCTTCCCGGGGAGAGGTTGAGGAGCGACAAAAGTCTGTCGGGGGTCAGCCCTTCAGAACTTCAACCAGCGTCCTGCCGAGTTCTGACGGCGACGGCGAAACGCGGATGCCTGCGGCTTCCATCGCCGCAATCTTGCTCTCGGCATCGCCCTTGCCACCCGAAACGATAGCGCCGGCATGGCCCATGCGACGGCCCGGAGGGGCCGTGCGGCCCGCGATGAAGCCAACCATCGGCTTCTTGCGGCCACGCTTTGCTTCGTCGATCAGGAATTGTGCGGCTTCTTCTTCCGCCGAGCCGCCGATTTCACCGATCATGATGATCGACTTGGTCGCGTCGTCAGCAAGGAAAGCCTCAAGGCAATCGATGAAGTTGGTGCCGTTAACGGGATCGCCGCCAATGCCGACAGCCGTGGTCTGGCCAAGGCCTTCCGCCGTCGTCTGGAACACGGCTTCATAGGTGAGCGTGCCCGAACGCGACACGACACCAACCGACCCTTGCGAGAAGATGTTGCCGGGCATGATGCCGATCTTGCACTCGCCGGGCGTCAGAACGCCGGGGCAGTTCGGGCCGATGAGGCGCGACTTTGAGCCGGAAAGCGAACGCTTGACCTTGACCATGTCAAGCACCGGAATCCCTTCGGTGATGCAGACGATGAGCGGAACTTCCGCATCGATCGCTTCAAGGATCGAGTCCGCCGCAAAGGGCGGCGGAACATAGATAACCGACGCATCAGCGCCCGTCTTGGTCACGGCTTCCGCGACCGTATCGAACACCGGCAGGCCGATGTGCGTGGAACCGCCCTTGCCCGGCGTTACGCCGCCAACCATCTGCGTGCCATAATCGAGCGCAGCCTGGGTATGGAAAGTGCCGGTATCGCCGGTCATCCCCTGCGTGATGACCTTTGTGTTCTTGTTGACAAAAATGCTCATGCCGTCCTGTCCTGTTATTCAGCGGTTGCCACTGCGACGCCCGCTCGTGTTTACTCGTCCAAATTCTTGGGGCGCGTGTGCGCGACGATAAACGCCACTACGCCAAGCACTGGCGTTGTAAGAAGCGCCGCTCCTCCAATCACCATATACCCCAACAAAATCCAGCCATCACCACGGTTATACCCAAGCAGATCAAACCAGACTTCCGCAAAAATGCCGGCCAAGCAGGCCAAGGTGAGAAGGCCAATCGCGCCGCCCATCAAAGAATCTGCGGGCTGGCCCGCCCGGCGCGATCAGCAGCACACCCATCAGGCAAGCGTGGGATCAATGCCCTTGCACGCAACCAGAAGCTCCTTGACGGCATCAACCGACACCTGGAAATTCTGCTTGGCTTCGGCGTCGAGTGCGATTTCGATCACTTCTTCAGCACCATTCGCGCCAATCATCGTCGGAACGCCGACATAAAGGCCATCAAGACCATATTTGCCATCCACATAAACGGCGCAGGGCATGATGCGCTTCTGGTCGCCCAGATAGGCTTCCGCCATCGCAATCGCCGATGTTGCAGGCGCATAATAAGCCGAGCCCGTCTTGAGCAAGCCGACGATTTCACCACCGCCTGAACGGGTGCGCGCGACGATTTCATCGATCTTCGCCTTGGTCGACTTGCCCATCTTCACAAGGTCATCAACCGGGATGCCCGAAACGGTGGTGTAGCTGGTGACAGGAACCATCGTGTCGCCGTGGCCACCGAGCACGAACGCATTAACGTCCTTCACAGAAACGCCAAATTCCCACGCGAGGAAGGTGGCAAAGCGAGCAGAATCCAAAACGCCAGCCATGCCGACGACCTTGTTGTGCGGCAGGCCAGAGAATTCGCGCAGCGCCCAGACCATCGCGTCCAGGGGGTTGGTAATGCAGATCACGAAAGCGTCCGGCGCGTTTGCCTTAATGCCTTCACCGACGGCCTTCATAACCTTCAGGTTGATGCCGAGCAGATCGTCGCGGCTCATGCCGGGCTTGCGGGCAACGCCAGCGGTGACGATGATAACGTCGGCACCTGCGATGTCGGCATAGTCATTGGTGCCGGTGATTTTTGCATCGAAGCCTTCGACCGGACCGCACTGCGACAGGTCAAGCGCCTTGCCCTGAGGAATACCTTCCACAACGTCGAACAGGACGATGTCGCCAAGTTCCTTGATTGCAGCGAGATGGGCGAGCGTGCCGCCGATATTGCCAGCGCCGATCAGCGCAATCTTCTTACGAGCCATTGCCGAGTCCTTCCTGTTGGCCAAATAACGGAATTGACGCCGCGCTTAGGCCGGTTTGTTGATGCTTACAACCGCATAATGCATGGAAGTTAAGAGTTTTTATGCAATTAATTCGCAATAGCTATAAATCAACTTTCCAGCATCGCCATTCACCATTTCCGCCGTAACAACAATTGGTTTAGGCTGCTCCTATAACGACCGGGAGAGAAATTCATGAACGCCCCCAGCACACCGCCTGCCCAATTGCGTATCGACATCGTCTCAGATGTCGTCTGCCCGTGGTGCGCCATCGGCTACAAACAACTGGAACGCGCGATTGGCATATTGGGGGATCGTGCCGAAGTTGGCGTGCGGTGGCATCCGTTTCAACTGGCCCCTGCCCTCCCGCCTGAAGGTCAGGCAATCGCCGACTATACGCGGGATCGTTATGGCGTGACGCCGGATCAATCGAACGCCAACCGCGCGCGTATCATTGAGGCGGGCAAGCCATTGGGGCTGGAGTTTAATTATTCGCCGGAAAGCCGCATCTACAATACCCGCCGCGCGCACAAGCTGCTGACATGGGCGGGCGAACAAGGTGCACAAACGGCGTTAAAGCTGGCGCTGTTTCGCACCTATTTCACCGAGCAACGCAATGTAAATGACGTTGACGTGTTGCTCGATGCCGCAGCCTCTGCCGGGCTGGACCGGGGTGCCGCCGCAGCCGCGCTTGACGACCCCCGCTTTGACGAGATGGTCGATGCCGAACTGGCCTATTGGCAAGATCAGAATATTTCCGGCGTGCCTGCCTTCATCGTCAACGGCAAATATATGATCCCCGGCGCGCAGGACGCAGACACATTTGTCCGCGTCCTTGAACGAGTGATGGAAAAGGAAGGCGGCTAGCCCGCCAACGCCTTTACCATATCATGCCAATGGTCGAGTTCTTCATAGAAGCTTTTGACCGGAATACGCTCATCCCTGCCATGGGCGCGCTCGTCATCGGGAACGACGATCCATGCCCCCGATACCCCATAGACCGGCATCCCTGTCGAACGGAAGAACAGGCCGTCTGTGGCCCCGGTCGACATACTCGGCACGATTTCGGCATCGGGATGCCGCTTATGGACGGCATCTGTAAAGGCCTTCATCACATCCGCGCGCAATGGAGAAGGCGGCGAAGGCTTGGAGGTGCCGAGCGGCTCAACAGCAACACTGCTTCCCGCGGCCTGCTGCAATTCAGCCTGAATGGCCTTGGCGTCTTCGCCCGGAAATATGCGGCAATTAACGGTCGCACGCGCCATTTGGGGTAACGCGTTGTCGGCATGGCCGCCTTCCAGCCGCGTGGCGACGCAGCGCGTGCGCGTCATGCCGACTTCGGTCGGATCTGCCTCGATAGCATCTGCCGCCGCGCCATCATTGGGATTGGCGAGCCAGCGTCGCATGGCATCGCCAAGTGGGCCTTTCTCATGCTTTTCGCGGAAAGAGAAATAACCCCGCGTCGTTTCATCCAGACGCGGCGTGAAGCGATGCGCTTCGAGGCGCTTCAACGCGCCAGCCAGATCATAAATCGCGTTAACAGGACGCGGGCGTGAACTGTGCCCACCAGAATTGCGCGCGGTGAAGGAGAAGCTTTGATACATTTTTTCAGAAGTCTGGATGGAAAAGCCCAGCGACGTGCCGTCCTTCAAATAAGCCCCGCCCCCGGCATCGGCATTAAGGGCGAACTCGGCGTCAACCAGCTTGCGCCATTCGGTCGAGGCAAGGTCAGCACCCCGGCCATCGACCTCTTCATCCCCTGAAAAGAAGACCACAATGTCGCGCTTGGGCTTGAAACCTTCGGCCTTGAGCCGGAGCAGCGAATGAGTGATCGCGACGATGCCAGACTTCATGTCGGTCGATCCGCGGCCATAAAGATAGCCATCTTCCTCAATCATCTTGAAGGGATCGCGCGACCAGTCTTCCGGCTTGGCATCAACAACATCCATATGGCCGATGAGCAGGATGGGCTTCTTCTTCGGCTTGCCATCCGCCTTCCAGCGCACAATCAGACCTTGTGTGCCATCATAGTCCTTGACAGAAACATCGGTGAAGCCGCCTTTCTCAAACTCGCCTTTCAACCAGACAACGAGCTTCTTCACCTCGTCAGGACGCGTGGTGACAGACGGGATGCCAATGGCGGTGCCCAGCATCTCCTTGCCTTTTTCGTGCCACGGGCCCGCGGCTTCTGCTGCGATTGCAGGCGTTGCGAAAGCAAAGGCCGAAGCGGCCAGGAGAAGGCGGCGCATATATCACTCCCGATTTATCGTAGGTGCAAACCTAACGCAGAAATCAGGATTCGCCATGCCCTTGCGCCAGATAATCTTGGCTTTGCATTTCCATGAGGCGCGAAACGGTGCGATCAAACTCAAAACGACCATCGCCCGCTTCATATAGCGCGGCAGGCTCAGCATCGGCGGCGGCAATCAGCTTCACCTTATGCTCGTAGAGCGCATCAATAAGTGTAACGAAGCGGGCGGCCTCGTTGCGGTTTTCTGGCCCCAGCCTAGGGATGCCGACAATGATGACACTATGAAAATGCCGCGCGACAGTGAGGTAATCAGTCGCACCGCGCGCCTCACCGCACAACCGCTTGAACGAAAAGACGGCAACGCCCTTCAAGCTCTTGGGCACGTGTAAAATGCGCCCGCCGCCAACATCAAGATCTTCGGCGGGCACGTTCGCCGCATCTTCGGGCGGATAGTCAGTCAGCCTGAAAAACGCCTCACGACAGGCTTCGGTGGCAGCTTCCCCAAGCGGGCTGTGCCACGTATCAAGCCCCGCCAAACGCTCCATCCGATAGTCAGTCGGTCCATTGAGCGTCAGCACATCGAGCCGCTGCTCAATGAGCGCGATGAAGGGCAGAAAATGCTCGCGGTTCAGGCCATCTTTATAAAGATCTTTCGGCGCGCGGTTAGAGGTCGTCACGATCACCACGCCCGCCTCGATCAACCCTGTAAAGAGCCGTGACATAATCATGGCGTCCGCTGAGTTGTTGACCACCATTTCATCAAAGCAAAGGCATTTGGTCTCTGCGGCAATCGACAAAACAACCGGCTGGATTGGGTCGCCAATTTCCTTGGCCCGCTCCACGCGAAGCCGGGCGTGCACCTCAAGCATAAATTCATGAAAATGCGCGCGACGCTTGGCGGGTATTGCGAGGCAAGAATGGAACAAGTCCATCAGCATCGACTTGCCACGCCCCACATTGCCCCAGACATAAAGCCCGCGCGGAATGGCATGATCCATTTTGGAAAAGAAGCGACCGAACAGGCCTGGCTTGGCAGGCTGCGCTTCCAGCTCCCGCTGAAGCCGGTCAAGTCGGGTCGCAGCGGCCTCTTGCTCGGCATCCGGCTTTAACTCCCCTGCCGCAACAAGCTGCTTGTAGCGGGCAAGGACGCTTGTCACTGCCGACGGCCCTTGCGGATCGTCGCTGAGAAGGCCCCCACCTTCATCTCACCCTGCTCGACGATGCCGCGCAGGAAGACCAGCCGCTTGGTTTCCTTCAAGATTTCTACAACCGAGTCGAGCGGCTTATCGATCCCCGCGCCGCCGATAAACTGGGCAGACAGATCAAGCGTAACCGAGCCCTCCATCCCTTCCAGCCCAAGCATATGCCCGCACGAAAAGATGGAGATGTCCATCAGCGCCAGCGTGGTGGCACCATGAACGATGTCGAGCAGATTGGTGTGGCGATGCTCCGGGAACATCCGCGTGCGCACCAGCCCACGCTCTTCCTTACGCACGAGCATCCGCCCCATGACCTGACCGTTGAAGCGCGTATCATCCTTCAACTCCCAGCGATGCCAGCCAGGATGATCGGGATCAGGTCCATTGTCGAAGGCGGCGTCTCCCGCCGCCTGTGCCAGACGCTCGCTCAAATCTTTTACCCCTGCACCAGCGCGTTAGAGCGCCCGCTCGGCCACCAGCTTCTTGGTTTCCGCAATCGCCTTGGCGGGATTAAGACCCTTGGGGCAAACATTGGCGCAGTTCATGATCGTGTGGCAGCGATAGAGGCGAAACGGATCTTCCAACTCGTCAAGACGCTCGCCGGTATATTCATCGCGGCTGTCGGCCAGCCAGCGATAGGCCTGAAGCAGAATTGCCGGGCCAAGGAACTTATCTGAATTCCACCAGTAGCTGGGGCAGCTCGTCGAGCAGCAGGCGCACAGGATGCACTCATAAAGGCCATCCAGCTTTGCGCGATCTTCCGGCGACTGGAGACGTTCCTTGCCCGAAGGCGTGGTCGTTTTCGTCTTCAGCCACGGCTCGATAGAGGCATATTGCGCGTAGAAGTGCTTGAAGTCAGGAACCAGGTCCTTGATGACTTCCATGTGCGGCAGCGGCGTAATCTGGACGTCGCCCTTGCAGTCGTCGATCGCCTTGGTGCAGGCGAGCGTATTCGTGCCATCGATATTCATCGAGCACGAACCGCAAATACCCTCACGGCATGAGCGACGGAAGGTCAGCGACGAATCTTGCTCCGACTTGATCTTGATGAGAGCATCGAGAACCATCGGGCCGCACTTGTCGAGATCAACCTCGAACGTATCATAACGCGGATTTTCACCGCTATCGGGGTCGTAGCGGTAAATCTTAAACGATTTGGCGCGGGTCGCGCCTTCGGCCTTGTGCGATTTGCCGTTCTTGTTGATCCTGCTGTTCGCAGGCAGACGGAATTCAGCCATTACCTATAACCCCTGAGACTATGTGCGACTGCCGATAGCGGGATGAGACGCAAGGTCAACACCTTCAATGCCTAAATGTGGTTTGCAGGCCCGCTTGCCCTTGCCGATCCACGCTGCCACTGCCGCTTTCAACATGAATAACAACCGTCACTTCACGCTGGATGCGCTGCGCGGAATCGCGGTGATGGGCATATTGCTGATGAACGTCATCGGCTTTGCGATGCCCATGGCCGCCTATGTAAATCCGCGCGCGTGGGGCGGCGAAACAACCGCAGACCTGATTGCCTGGGCGGCCGCTTTCGTTCTTGTTGAAGGCAAGATGCGCGGCATATTCTCACTTCTGTTTGGCGCATCTCTGCTGCTCGTGATCGTTCGGGCTGAGGCGAAGGGCGCGGATACTGCGAATGTGCATTTCAGCCGAATGTTCTGGCTCTTCCTGTTTGGGCTATTCCATTACTGGTTCATCTGGGATGGCGACATTCTGGCGCTTTATGCGGTTTGCGGGTGCGCTGCTTATGCCCTGCGCGGCCTTGCACCACGCCAGTTGATGCTTGCAGGGGTCGCGTTAATGGCGCTCAACCTGCTTATTTGGGCCATCACCCTGCTCGCGGTGCATGATATGAGGCATGATGCACTTCTCCCCGGTGCAGATGCCGCGCTGGTGCAAGAGCTTGCCACGGTGCTGGCAGAATTTGGTGAACCCGATTCCGCGCTGATCGCGGCCCAGTTACAACTCCATCTTGGTCCCTACCAGTCCATCGCCGGGTCACGCCTTGCTGACCATATCAGCGCGCCATTCATTCTCATCTACGCCTATGGGCCTGAAACTTTGGGGTTGATGGCCTGGGGCATGGCGTTGATGAAGTCCGGTCTTCTTACGGGAGGGTGGCCGCGCCGCCGTTATGCCCGCGCGGCGGTGCTGGCTTATGCCATCGGCCTGCCACTCTCTGCGCTGCTGGCCTGGGCTTGCTGGGCCAGCAGCTTTGAGACACTGCTAACAGCCGACATCTACTACGTCGCCAACCTGCCCGTACGGATGATGGTAATGATTGGACACGTGATGGCGCTGCTGTGGGTGGTCACTAAAGCGCCCACCGGCGCACTCCTCCGTCGCATCGCTGCCGCCGGGCGTATGGCGCTCTCCAACTATCTCGCGACATCGGTGCTGATGACGACACTCTATTATGGCTATGGCCTTGCCCTTTACGGGCAGCTGACGCGTTGGGAAGTCTATCTGACCGTGGTGCCCATTTGGGGCCTGATGTTGCTCTGGTCGGCCCCATGGCTCGCGCATTTCAACTATGGGCCGCTCGAATGGGTGTGGCGCAGCCTTGCGCGGCGGCAATTTCAGCCGATGCGCATCACGAAAGGCTGACGCGACCGCCCGCGTGCCGCTCCAACCGCCCGGCAAGCTCAAGCTCCAGCAACACCAGCTGCACGATGGCAGGCAAATGGCCTGACTGGCGGACAATCTCGTCAACCGCGACCGGAGCGATACTCAGCAAGCCGATGATTTCGGCCCGCGCAACATCACTCGCATCGCCTTGAAACGCCTCAGCCTCATACCCCTGCCCCGGCTGCCGCACATGGCCAAATATTGGCCGGACCGCCTCCAGAATATCGGCGACATTCTGGATGAGCGTAGCCCCCTCGCGGATCAACTGATTGCAGCCTTGCGCGCGCGGATCGAGCGGAGAAACCAACACCGCCATCACTTCGCGTCCCGCCTCGTTCGCAAGCCGGGCCGTGATGAGCGAGCCGGATTTGGGCGCGGCCTCAACAATGACCGTGCCTACCGAAAGCCCTGCAATAATGCGATTGCGCGAAGGGAAATGCCGCGCCAGCGGCTCGCGGCCCGGAGGTTGCTCGGCAATCAGAAGCCCACGCGTCGCCACTTCTTGCTGAAGAGCTTCATTTTCGGGCGGGTAAGCAATGTCAATGCCGCTGGCGATCACGCCAATCGTGCTGCCATCAAGCGCGCCGATATGCGCGTTGGTGTCAATGCCACGTGCAAGGCCGGAAACAACCGTCACCCCCTCGCGCGCGAGCCCCATGCCAAGTTCCCGCGCAAATCGGCACGCCACTGCCGACGCATTTCGCGCTCCGACTATGCCAACGCAGGGCCTCTGCGCCAAAGCCATATCGCCCCGCACGATGAGAACCGGCGGGGCAGTGTCGATCTCAGCCAGAAGTGCAGGATAGTCAGCATCGCCAAGGAAAATGTGGCGCGCACCAAGGCGCTCCACCGCATCGACTTCACGCATTACATCGCCAATGTCCGCCAGACGTGGGGCCTTGCTCCCTGCACGTGCTGCGAGTTGGGGAATGGCGGCGAGCGCCGCATCGGCGCTCCCAAAACGCTGAATGAGCTGAACATAAGATACCGGCCCCACATTCGCTGAGCGGATGAGCCGCAGCCGGTCCAGCCGGCCTCCCTGCCCTATCGTCACGCTGATGTCTGGCCGATGCGCGGTTCGGTGCCGGCGATCAACCGGCGGATATTGTCCTGATGCTTCCACAAAACAACCGCTGCGAGAATTGCAAGCGCAATGGCCATGTCTCTATCCCCAAATGCAACAGCCGCAATGGGCGCGGCAACCGCCGCTGCCATGCCGCCGACTGAGGAAATTCGCAGCACGGCCATGCCGCCCAACCACACCAGCGCATAAGCAACGCCAACGCGCCAATCGAGCGCCAGGCACACGCCTAGCATCGTCGCCACGCCCTTGCCGCCCTTGAACCGCAGCCAAATCGGGTAAAGATGCCCGAAAAAGGCCCCGGCACCGGCCAGAAGCGCCATATCATGGCCCAATCTTGCGCCAATGAGCACCGCCGCAACACCCTTTAGCGCATCAAGGAGCAGCGTTCCCGCTGCCAGCCCCTTGCGACCAGTGCGAAGCACATTGGTCGCGCCGATATTGCCAGAACCAATCTGGCGAAGGTCACCTGCGCCGAAAGCTTTGGTCAGGATCACGCCAAAGGGAATTGAACCGAGCAGATAGCCGATCAACAGCGCGATTGCGGGCATTGTCCAAGGCTGCATCTCATATGTCTCCCGCGCGGTGCTTCTTTTCGGGTTTGATAGAGGCTCCGATTGTGCAAGGGCAAGCCCTGATGACCGATATGCGCCCCATCCTCGTTTTCGATTCCGGCGTTGGCGGCCTTTCGGTGCTCGCGCATATCCGCCGCACCATCCCCAAGGCGTCGATTGTCTATGCGGCAGACAATGCCGGCTACCCCTATGGCACCAAGGCCGAGGCGGAAATCGCCGCCCGCGTGCCGGCATTGCTGGGGAGACTGGTTGAGCGGTATCATCCGCGCATTGTCGTTATTGCCTGCAACACCGCCTCCACGATTGCGCTCGTGCACGTCCGCTCCGCGCTTGACCTGCCAGTGGTCGGCACGGTGCCTGCGGTGAAGCCTGCAGCTCTTCTTTCCAAAACGCGTGTCATTGGCGTGCTTGGCACCAAAGCGACCGTTCGACAGCCCTATGTTGACAACCTCGTGGCGGAATTTGCGAGCGACTGCACCGTGCTGCGGCATGGGTCGGCAGAACTTGTCGATCTTGCGGAAGCCAAGCTGCGAGGAACACCGCCCGAACCACAGGCAATGAAGCGCGTTATGGCGGGGCTTTACGATCAGGCGAAGGGCGACCAGATTGACGCCGTGGTTCTCGCCTGCACGCATTTTCCGCTGCTCGCGCGCGAAATTGAAACCGCAAGCCCGCCACACGTAACGCTCGTCGATTCCGGGGAAGGCATCGCAAGGCGGACTGCCTATCTGACGCAAGGGCAAGATTGGCCGATCATGCGCCAAGGACGCGCCGTTTTCACCAAGCGAGATGAAAACGTGCGCCAGCTTGAACAGGCACTGGCGACATTCGGCCTCGACGAAATCGACTATCTTTAGAGGAATTGCCGCGATGCCGCTGACCGAAGAGCAACTGGTAGAACGCTTCAACAGCAAACAGCCGCCAACCGGACCGCTTTTCGGCATGACCGTGCTGGGAGTCGATCAGGCCAAGGGGGTTGTGCGAATGTCGTTCGAGCCAGGCGAACACCTCACCAACCCGCGCGGCACTATTCAGGGGGGGATTATAACCGCGATGCTTGATGATTGCGCGGCCTATGCAGGCATTGTCGCTTTGGGCGAGCCGGGCTTCATTGCCTCTCTGGAAGTCAAGACAAGCTTCCTCTCGCCCGCTTTCCCCGGCCTGCTTTTCGCCGAGGGGCGCTGCCTGAAAATGGGCAAATCAAGCTGCTTTCTGGAAGCTGATCTTACCGATGCCGACGGCAAGCTACTGGCCCGGCTTACAAGCTCTGCGGTTCCGCTCCGCTCCAATATGAAGCCGAAACTCGTCGAAGCAGGGTCAAAGGGTTAGCCGAAAGGCTTGTTGCGAGCCGTTCTCACTGGAATTGCCCCCTGCAAGGCAGTAATGGCCCACAAAACAGCCGCAGGATGACTCCGTGGACTATAGCAAGGTATTTTCAGCAGCGATTGATCGTCTTCATGAGGAAGGTCGCTACCGCGTTTTCATTGACATTCTGCGGAACAAGGGCGCCTTCCCCAACGCCCGCTGCTTTGCCGGGCATAATGGCCCAAAGCCGATCACCGTCTGGTGCTCCAATGACTATCTCGGCATGGGCCAGCACCCCAAGGTGATTGCGGCGATGGAAGAAGCACTCCATGATGTGGGTGCGGGTTCTGGCGGCACGCGCAACATCGGCGGCAACACGCACTATCATATCGATCTGGAAGCCGAACTTGCCGATCTGCACGGCAAGGAATCTGCCTTGCTGTTCACCTCTGGCTACATCTCGAACGAGGCGACGCTGGCGACACTCGGCAAGATCCTGCCGGGCTGCATCATCTTCTCGGATGAACTCAACCACGCCTCGATGATCGCGGGCATCCGCAATTCTGGCTGCGAAAAGCGCGTCTGGCGCCACAATGATCTGGCGCACCTTGAAGAACTGCTCAAGGCCGAAGACCCATCCGCACCCAAGCTTATCGCGTTTGAAAGCGTCTATTCGATGGACGGCGACATTGCCGACATCGCGGCTGTCTGCGATCTGGCCGACAAGTATAATGCGCTTACCTATTGCGACGAAGTTCATGCTGTGGGGATGTATGGCCCGCGCGGCGGCGGCATTACCGACCGTGATGAGGTCGCCAGCCGTGTGACGATCATCGAAGGCACGCTCGGCAAGGCGTTCGGCGTGATGGGCGGCTATATCGCTGCCGACAAGATGATCGTGGACGTCATCCGCTCCTACGCGCCGGGCTTCATCTTCACGACCTCGCTCTCGCCGGTGCTTGTTGCGGGTGTGCTGGCAAGCGTCCGCCACCTCAAGCAATCGTCGGAAGAGCGTGACGCGCAGCAAGCCGCCGCCGCCTTCCTCAAGAAGAGCTTCCGGGATGCAGGCCTGCCCGTCATGGACAGCGTAACGCATATTGTGCCGCTGATGGTGGGTGACCCCGTTAAGGCGAAGCGGATCAGCGACATCCTGCTTGCCGAATATGGCGTCTATGTGCAGCCGATCAATTTCCCGACCGTCCCGCGTGGCACTGAGCGGCTTCGCTTCACGCCGGGACCAACGCACAATGAAGCGATGATGACCGAACTCACCGCCGCGCTGTGCGAAATTTGGGAACGTCTGGAAATGCGCAAGGCTGCCTAAGCGCGGTCTTCACTTCCGTCCGAACAGCTTTTCGATGTCGCCGTGCGCCAGCTTGATCCAGGTTGGGCGACCATGATTGCATTGGCCGGAGTGCGGGGTCACTTCCATTTCGCGCAGCAGCGCATTCATTTCGGCGACGGAGAGCGTGCGCCCGGCGCGGACTGATCCGTGGCAAGCCATCGTCCCTGCCACCGCGTCAAGCCGCTCGCGAAGTGATAAAGCCTGATCGAACGCCGCCAGCTCATCTGCCAGATCGCAGACAAGGCCCTTCACGTCGCCATTGCCGAGCATGGCAGGCGTGGCGCGCACGAGGACCGCACCGGGGCCAAAGCGTTCCAGATCAAGCCCAAGTTCCGACAATTCCCCAATACGCGCTTCCAGTCGGTCGCAGGCAGGCTCGTCGAGTTCGACCACTTCTGGCAGGAGAAGCGCCTGCGCCGACACTTTTCCGCCATCAAGGGCGCGGCGCATCCTTTCCAGCACCAGACGTTCATGCGCGGCGTGCTGGTCGACGATAACCAGACCATCTTCGGCTTCGGCGACGATATAGGTCTTGGCCACCTGCCCTCGCGCAACGCCAAGCGGATGGCTGTCGGCTTCTGGCAGCGGCGCATAAGCGACTTCCGCCCGCGCCAATGGCGGCGGCGAGAAATGCGGGCGACGATCATGAAATTGAGTTTGGCCAGGCCCGCTCGATAAAGGCGCGCCCCACAACGGCATGGATGCCGAGGCGGTATCCCCTCCGACAGCAGGTCCGTAGGCAACCGGCTCCGCCCGCCACAGGCCAAGCGCATCGGTTGCGGCAGGCTGGGCGCTTTTATGTCCTGCCGCATCGAGCGCCCGCCGCAATCCTGAAACGATCATCCCACGCACCAGCGATGGATCGCGGAAGCGCACTTCGGTTTTCGCCGGATGAACATTCACATCGACTTCGGTCGGCGGCAGATCGAGGAACAGCGCGACAACGGGGTGCCGGTCACGCGCCAGAAAATCGGCATAGGCGCCGCGCACCGCGCCGATGAGCAAACGGTCTTTCACGGGGCGACCATTGACGAAGAGATATTGGTGATCGGCAACGCCCCTGTTGAACGTCGGGATGCCCGCCACGCCACCCAGCACATAGGCTTCGCGCACAAGGTCGACCGTCACGCTGTTTTCAGCCAGTTCGCGGTCGGTAAGCGCCGCCACGCGCTCCGGGCGGGATTGTTCCGGCGGCACGGACAGTGCTCGCCTGCCGTCATGTTCCAGCGAAAAGCCAATATCAGGCCGCGCCATGGCGAGGCGCTTCACAGCATCGAGTGCCGCTGCATATTCGGCACGCGCAGAGCGCAGGAACTTGCGACGCGCCGGAACACGCGCAAAGAGAGACTGCACACGCACCCACGTTCCGGGCGGGAGCGCTGCAGGGGACTCGTCCATCACCTGACCATTATCGACTTCGCGCCGCCAACCGTCTGCGCCGCGCACACGGCTTTCCAGCGTGAGGTGTGACACGCTGGCGATGCTGGGCAACGCCTCGCCGCGAAAACCCATCGTGGCGACGTGTTCTATATCATCATCAGGCAGCTTGGATGTCGCGTGCCGTTCCAACGCCAGCCCCATTTCGAGCGGTGACATTCCGCAGCCATCGTCGGCGACCTCAATAAAATCGATCCCGCCCGAAAGCAGGCGAATATCGATTCGCGTCGCCCCGGCGTCGATGGCGTTTTCAACCAACTCCTTGAGCGCGCTGGCCGGTCTTTCAACCACTTCGCCAGCCGCGATCCGATTGACGAGGTGCTCAGGCAGGCGGCGTATTGACATGGACCGCGCTCTACCCCATCGAGCGCCATTCCGCGACCCGTCGGGTGGACGATCGGTCGACTTTTCTGTGGGTTGTCGGGCAGCACCCTTCACCTGCGGTCATCCGCCCGGCGAAACTATCAGGATAAAGGCACAGATGTTGTTTTCCCGTCTGTTCAAGATGATGTCTCAGGACATGGCAATCGACCTCGGAACCGCGAACACGATCGTTTATGTGCGCGGGCGCGGCATCGTTCTCAACGAGCCGTCGGTGGTCGCCATTGAAACGATCAACGGCGTCAAAAAGGTCAAAGCTGTTGGTGACGATGCCAAGCTGATGATGGGTAAGACACCGGGCAACATCGAAGCGATCCGCCCGCTGCGAGATGGCGTCATTGCCGACATCGAAGTCGCTGAAGCGATGATTAAGCACTTCATCCACAAAGTGCATGGCCAGCGTAACTTCATGCGCTTCCCGGAAATCGTCATCTGCGTCCCCTCAGGGTCAACCTCGGTCGAGCGTCGCGCAATCCGCGACGCGGCCTCCAATGCGGGCGCAAGCTCGGTTCACCTCATCCTTGAGCCGATGGCCGCCGCCATCGGCGCCGATATGCCCGTGACAGAGCCTGTTGGCTCAATGGTTGTCGATATTGGTGGCGGCACGACCGAGGTCGCGGTACTCTCGCTGCGTGGCCTTGCCTACACCACCTCGGTGCGCGTTGGTGGCGACAAGATGGATGAAGCCATTGTTTCCTACGTCCGTCGCAACCATAATCTGCTGATCGGTGAAGCCACGGCAGAGCGTATCAAGCAGGAAGTTGGCGTTGCCCGTCCGCCTGCCGATGGCATCGGCAAGACGATCCACATCAAGGGACGTGATCTTGTGAACGGCGTGCCGAAAGAAATCACGATCAATCAGGGCCAGATTGCGGAGGCGCTGTCTGAACCGGTTGGCACGATTGTCGAAGGCGTTCGCATCGCGCTTGAGAATACCGCACCTGAACTTGCTGCCGACATTGTCGATCAGGGCATTGTCCTGACGGGCGGTGGCGCGCTGCTACAGGGGCTGGATGAGGTTCTGCGTGACGAAACCGGCCTGCCGGTGACAGTTGCGGAAGACCCGCTAACCTGCGTTGCGCTGGGAACGGGTCGTGCACTCGAAGACCCCGCTTTCCGCGGCGTCTTGCTGACCGCCTGACGGAGGACCGCCGAGAATGGCGCCGCCTTCGCCCCGGCGCCCCGGATTTTCGCGCCGGGCCCAATATGGAATCTTCGCTTCTTATGTGATCGCTGTCGTTGGGGCAGCGTTCGCGCTTCTGCTCGTCCTGACGGCGCGGTTTGATCCACAAGGGCACGCGGTTCTCCAGAGCCTCGCAGCCGATGTCACCTCGCCAATTTCATCCGCAGGCCGTGCGCTCGTCAATGGCACAGGCAGCGTTGGCAAGAGTGTTGGTGCCTATATCAACGCCGCCTCGAAAAATGAGGCGATGACAAAAGAGCTCGCGGCCGCACGACGCAAGCTCGTTCAGGCCGATGTGCTGGCGGTCGAAAATCGCCGCCTGAGGCAGATGCTCGGTATTCGCTCACCCGATATTCGTCCCGTCGCCATTGCCAGCCTGGTCAATTCAACGGGTGCAAGCAGCCGCCGCTATGCCACACTTTCGGCAGGCGCTGGCGATGGTGTTGCGAATGGGCTTCCCGTAATCGGCCCTGAAGGGCTTGTTGGGCGCATCGTCGCAACCGGGCGGCTCAGCGCGCGCGTTCTGCTCATTGTCGATGGTGGCAATGTTACACCGGTCAAGCGCAGCAGCGACGGCGCGCCCGCGCTTGCCATCGGCACGGGTGAAGGGCACCTGATATTGCGTCCGCTTTCAAGCGGCACCCCGGCCTTCAAGCCCGGCGATATTTTCGTCACATCGGGATCGGGCGGCATATACCGGCCCGGCATACCGGTCGCACGCGCAATCAACCATGGCCGCGAAGGCACGCTCGCCCGTGCCATGGCTGACCCGACACGGCTGGATTTCGCGGCTGTCGAGCCGGTCTATCAGGCCCCGGCCCCGCCAGCACCCAACCAATATGACGACGCGAAGAATAAATAATGGCACGCGGATATGAGCCTCGCCTCAATCGCGTTTCCTCTCGCTGGGCGCTCATCGGCGTTCCGGCGATTTCGGTCATGCTTGGCTCGATGACCGTGCTGCTGCCGTCCATCGCGCTCTACCCCTTGCTTCCGCCCTTTGGCCTGCTCATGCTGCTCGCCTGGCGGATGCTCGTGCGTGATCTCTGGCCTGTCTGGGCGGCCTTGCCGCTTGGCCTGTTCGATGACATCTTCAGCGGTCAACCCATTGGCTCTGCGATGCTGTTGTGGACACTGGTATTTCTTGTGCTTGACCTTTTTGACCGCTGGATGATGTGGCGAGACTATCGGCAGGATTGGTTGCTGGCCGCCGTATTGACCTCGTTCGTGCTTCTTGTCGGGCTTGGTATCGCCAATTCAGCAGGAGGCGATACATCTGCCGACATCGTCCTCCCGCAAATCCTTGTTTCGGCGCTCTGTTTTCCGCTGATCGTGCGCTTGTGCGCCTGGCTGGACCGGGTGCGGTGGAACCTATGATTAAGCGTTTGCTGGGCGGAGACCGCCATGTCACGGAAGCACAGCAACAATTCACCTTCTCGCGCCGCGCCTTCTTTCTTGGCGGCACGCAAATCGGCATCGGAGCGCTGCTTGCGGGCCGGATGACGTGGCTTGCTGTGGCTGAAAATGAGAAATACTCGCTGCTGGCAGAAAGCAACCGCGTCAACCTTCAGATCATGCCGCCGCGGCGCGGGTGGATTGTTGACCGCAAAGGACGCCCGATTGCCCTCAACAAAACGGCGTTTCGTGTCGACATCATCCCCGACCGCCTCGTCAATGCGGATGCGACGCTTACCCAACTCCAACAAGTCATGCGGCTGACGCCCAATGATGTAGAGCGGGTGCGCGCAGACCTTAAAAAGGCCGCAGGTTTCCAGCCTGTGACCGTTGCCGAGAAGATTGATTGGGAGACCTTCGCCGCCGTCAGCCTGCGCACGCCCGATATGCCGGGCGTCGCGCCGAGCGAATTCTTCACGCGCTTCTATCCAGAAGGCGCAAGCGTTGGCCATCTTATCGGCTATGTCGGCGCGGCGACGGCCAAGGATTATGAGGAACAGCGGGATCCGCTGCTCATCACGCCCGGCTTCAAGATCGGCAAAGCGGGGCTTGAAAAGACGCAGGAATCGGTGCTGCGCGGCAAACCCGGAGCCAAGCGCACCGAAGTGACCGCGCGCGGCAAGCTGGTGCGCGATCTTGCAACCCGGCCTGACATTCCCGGCAAGGCGGTAAAGCTCACCATAGATGCGGGCCTGCAAGACTATGCAGGCCGCAGGCTGGGCCTTGAATCGGGTTCCACCGTCGTCATCGATTGTGACACGGGCGGCATCCTCGCCATGTGTTCGATGCCCTCTTTTGATCCCAACAGCTTTTCCGATGGCATTGGTCGCCTGGAATGGAAAATGCTTCAGGAAGACGATCACATCCCCATGCTCAACAAGGCGATGCAGGGCCTTTATCCGCCGGGTTCAACGGTAAAGCCCGCCGCTGCGCTGGCGCTGTTGCAACATGGCGTCGATCCTGACGAGATCGTCGTGTGCAATGGTGGCTATACGCTTGGAAATCGCACCTTCCGATGCCTTGGCCATCACGGACCGATGAATATGCGCCATGCGCTCATGAAGAGCTGCAACACCTATTTCTACGCCATGGGCCGCCGCATCGGTTATGACCTTATTGCGCCGGTCGCGCGTGAGCTTGGCCTTGGGCAGGAGTTTGAATTGCCCATGCCTTCGCAGCGTTATGGCACCGTGCCCGACAGCGCTTGGAAACGCCGCAAGTTTGATAAAGACTGGTCGCAATCCGACACGCTCAATGCCACAATTGGTCAAGGCTATGTGCAGGTCAGCCCGTTGCAACTCGCAGTATTGGCCGCCCGCCTTGCATCCGGCAAGATGTTGCAGCCATACCTAATCGAAGGCCAGCAAAAGCCCGTAAAACCCCTTGCCATCCCGGCAGAACACCTCGCCGTCGTGCGCGAAGGGATGGATCTTGTCGTCAATGGCGCGGGCACCGCCGTGCGCAGCCGGCTTCCTTTCGACAATATCCGCATGGCCGGCAAAACCGGCACAGCCCAAGTCCGCAAGATCGCAGGCGCACAACGCGGCCAATCTGGCGCGTGGAAATATCGGGATCACGGCCTGTTCGTTTTCTTCACGCCGGTTGATCGACCCAAATATGCAGGCGCCGTCGTTATCGAGCACGGCATGGGGGGCGCGCGAGCGGCGGCCCCCGTCGCCAAGAGCATGATGACCTATATGTTTGATCCCGCAAAGGGCATGGAAGAACTCACCGCGCTTGAAGCCGGATGGGGTGGCGACGTGAACACGCGCATGGCAGCAAAAGCAGCTACCTGGGCCTCAACCTCGGCCCAGCGCGCAGCCGAGGAAGCCGCTGCCCAAGGCAGCGTCGATGATGCCGAAATCAAAAAGACAACCGACACGGATGCCGCTGCCACTGGCGGTGTGATAAACCGTGATGCCGCGACCTCGCCAGAACCTGAAACCGCGAACACGCCCGATGTCATGGCACCCGCTCCGCTCGCTGTAAAAGCTACAGAAGCGTTAAAGGTTCCACCACAATGACCGATGGATTCGTCCCCGCCCCACTTGCACAATTGCCGTGGCGGCTGCTTTTCCTGCTCATCGGCCTCGGCACCTTTGGATCAATTGTGCTCTATTCGGCAGCCGGGGGCAGTCTCACACCATGGGCTGCCAGCCATGCGCTCCGCTTCGTCGTATTTCTCACAATGGCGATCATGCTCTCGTTCATCCCGGAAGAGCGTTATGCCCGTATCGCCTTTCCCGGCTATGCCGTGGTGCTCGCGCTTCTTGTGGGTGTAGAACTCATTGGCGGCATCAGCGGCGGCAGCCAGCGCTGGCTTGATCTGGGGTTCATCCGTCTTCAGCCATCCGAATTGATGAAGCTGATGATCGTTCTTGCAGTCGCCCGCTTTTACGCGATGCTTCCAGTCGGTGAGATACGAAGCTGGACGGCCATCTGGCCTCCCCTGGTGCTATTGGGCCTGCCGTTCCTGCTTGTGCTCGTGCAGCCAGACCTTGGCACAGCAACGATGATCGCCATCGGCGGCCTCACCATCATGTTTCTTTCGGGTATTCCGCTCCGTCTCTTCGTCGGCGCAGGGGCGGTTGGCGCCGCCCTGCTTCCCATCGCCTTCAGCTTTCTGCATGATTATCAAAAAAAGCGCGTGCTGATCTTCCTCAACCCGGAAGAAGATGCGCTGGGTGCAGGCTACCACATCACCCAATCAAAAATCGCCATTGGTTCTGGCGGCATCTTCGGCAAGGGCTTCCTAAACGGAACGCAAAGCCATCTCGACTATCTGCCCGAAGGCCATACCGACTTTGTCTTCGCGACAATGGCAGAAGAATGGGGGCTGCTCGGCGGACTTGCGATCATCATCGCTTTCGTTCTGATTGGCCGCTGGGGACTGCAGGTCGCCAACCGTGCCAACACCCGCTTCGGTCGCCTCACCGCCGCAGGCCTGTCGATGACGATCTTCTACTACGTCACGATCAATCTCTTGATGGTGATGGGCCTTGCCCCCGTGGTTGGCATCCCCCTGCCCCTTGTCTCCCACGGCGGAACTGCGATGCTCAACGTGATGCTGTGCCTTGGCATCCTGATGTCCATCGAGCGCCACAACCGCAGAAGGACGGGCTTGTAAAAGAAGTTTTCAAAAGGGCATTGCCATGCACGAATCTCGCTGCTAGTGGCCCCTTCTCGCAAGCGAGACCGCGACATTTCGCGGCGTTCAAAAGCGATGTGGACGCATAGCTCAGTTGGTAGAGCAGCTGACTCTTAATCAGCGGGTCCTAG
>CALMVA010000071.1 GCA_937873035.1 uncultured Sphingomonadaceae bacterium
GCACCCGGCATGACCTTCTTCGCGACATATTCGACAAAGTCCTTGGAATAGGCGTCGCGCAGTTCCGCTTTTGCCGCGTCCACCATTTCAGGCGTCTTGGGCGGGAAATTTTCGAGCGGATTCTTGACCTGTCCGGTTGCGGTTTTGGTTGCCTTGGGTTTGTCGCCGAATTCACGATAAATCCAGCCGGTGAACAGGTTTGACCCATACATCATCGCCTTGTGGTAGAAGATGTGCGTCGTCACCAGTTCAGCGTAACAGGGGTGCTTGGACTCAGACAGCCGCTCGCCCGCCTTGATGCGCGCGTTCATCGCCTTCACCTTGGCCTTCAGCTCCGGGTTGGTCTTCAGTTCTTCGTTGAACGGCGTGGGGGCTTCCAGCACGATCTTGTAATCCTGCAACTGAAGCGTTTTCTGGACGCCGAGCTTGTTAAGCTCTTCCATCTGCACGTCAGGGCCGAGATATTCACGCATCAGATCTTTAACGCTCTTCACGCGGCCATCATGCGCGGCAACGTCAGCCACAGCGCCGACCACGCCGAAGCCGGAAAGCAGGCCCATCTGGATGCCGATGTAATTTTCGGTTGGCCAGATATGCAGCTCGCATTTCGCCGTGGCTTCGGGCGCCGCCGTATCGGCAGGCGTTATTTGCGGCGCGGAGGCCTCTTGCGCCTGCGCCACAGACACGCCGGAGGACAGGGCGGCAAACAGCGCCGCCTTCAGGATATTCTTCTTCACTTAGCGACCCCTTGGGAATGTTACCCATCATGTTGGTGATTGGGGTTGGTTTATGGCCTCTGGTGTGTGATGCCAAACAAGAAATGGCAGCTTGGGGGCGCTACAATATTATACTGGATTGATCCCAAAAGCATGGGGGTGGGCACGCAATGTCTGGGGAGGCTTCCCCCGCTTCCACAGATTTGCGCGCCCACCCCTGTGTGTCTCCCCCAAAATGGGGGGGCGGGGGAGACGGGGGACTCGTCAGACCAGAACGCCACCTGACGCGACTTGTGACGAACGCGTCGATGCAGGCTGCTCATTCCGGGCCGGGCTGTGCGGAGAAAGGGAAAGCAGGCGCATCATCCATCATCACTTGCGGTTGGACTCGGTGCGACCCGTTTCGTGCAGGATACGCATCATTAACCATGATGCAACGCCCATTTATCGTGCCGTGCGATCGGCCGGGGCTTGCACGCGGCGAGAGCTTGCGCCGTCACGCGTGTGCTGGCAGTCGGAGCTACCAAAACTTGATAACAGGAGAGAGACGCCATGGGTGCAATGATTGTTTTCGTTCGTGAACGTGTCCGCGATGCGGCCGAAATGGAAATTTACGGGGGCAAGGCCGGTGCCTCGCTGGCGGGACATCCCGGCACGCCGCGTGCCTTTTATGGTGCGCACGAAACGCTTGAAGGCGCGCCGATTGATGGTGCGGTTGTCGTCGAGTTCCCCGATATGGCAGCCGCCCGCGCCTGGTATGACAGCCCCGCTTATGCCGAAGCGCGCCAGCACCGCCATCTTGGTGCCGATTATCGCGTATTCATCACCGAAACGCTCTGAGCATCGACACCGATCCTTAACCCCAAGATGCGATGGTCCGGCTTATGTTCGGGCCTCGCATCACGACCGTTTTTGCCAGCCGCTGGCGCGCACTGTGGTTTTCCGCGAGTGTGTTGCTGACGGCCTATTGCTCCGTGCCTCACGCAGATGACGCGAAGGCGGGCGATCCAGCAAGCAATGCACAAGAGGCATCCGCCCAAAAAGGCTCTGATGGCCTGACCGATGCAGAGCGGGCACAGGCGCAAGCCGCGCTCAATGCGCTCAACAGGATGGGCCATTAGGACAGATCCGGGCATCGCCCACACCTGTCATTTTTCACATCTTTTCATTTCTCCGGTTTCTTGCCAACGAGAGTTGCGCCAGCGTCAACGATTGGCCGTGTTGGGAGAAGATCGTGTTCGATAGCCTTACCCTATCTACCTTGCCCCTTGCGGATGAGGCGCTGCGTGCGCCGGTTCGCGCGTTGATCGCAGAGGCGGTGGCGGGCCATGCCGCAGACCGGCGCGCAAGATCATGGCAGGGCTTTGATGCCGCGTTCAGCCGAAAGCTTGGCGCCGCCGGCTTTCTTGGGTTGACGCTCCCCAAACGCTATGGCGGCGGCGAGCGCGGGCCTTTTGCCCGCTTCGTGGTGGTGGAAGAGCTTCTTTCGGCAGGTGCACCTGTGGCGGCGCACTGGATTGCCGACCGGCAGAGCGCGCCGCTCATCCTCAATTTCGGCACAGAAGCGCAGCGCGACTTCTACATTCCCCGCATCTGCCGGGGCGAGGCGTTTTTCTGTATCGGCATGAGCGAGCCCGGCACTGGTTCTGACCTTGCAAGCGTGCGCACCCGCGCCGAGCGCACAGCCACGGGCTGGCGCGTCAACGGTCAGAAAATCTGGACGACCAATTCGATGCACAGCGATTACATGATCGCGCTGCTGCGGACATCAGGATCGCCGGAAGATCGGCACAAGGGGCTGTCGCAGCTTATCATCGACTTGAAGGTTCCCGGCGTGTCGATCCGCCCCATCGTTGATCTCACCGGCGATGCGCATTTCGCCGAAGTGTTTTTCGACAATGTTGACTTGCCGGATGACGCGCTGGTCGGTGCCGAGGGCCAGGGCTGGCATCAGGTGACGGCGGAACTCGCCTTTGAGCGCAGCGGGCCGGAACGCATCTATTCCAGCGTCGTTCTGCTCGATGCTTGGGTGCAGCATTTGCAGGCCGTTGGCCGTGCCGATGGGGCAACGGCAACGCTCGTCGGGCGGCTGACGGCGCAGCTTTCGGTTCTCCGGTCGATGTCGATTGCCTGCACCGCGCGGCTCGCAGCCGGTGAAAGTCCGGTGGTGGAAGCCTCGCTCGTCAAGGATCTTGGCACCTCTTTTGAGCAGGAATTGCCGTTGGTGATCGGTGACGATTTGGCGAGCCATCCCGATGAAGCGGTTGATGCTGAGCTTTACCGCGCGCTTCTTTATGTGACGCATATCGCCCCCAGCTTTTCGCTGCGCGGCGGCACGCGAGAAATTCTGCGCGGCATCATCGCGCGTGGACTGGGGTTGCGCTGATGGACGTATCTGAACTTCTTGATCCGTTTGAACGGCTTTTGGCGGACGTGTCGACGCCTGCCGCCATCCGCGCCATCGAGGCGGAGGGCGATGCGTCGCGCTTATGGGCCGCCTGTGCACAGTCCGGCTTTCTCGATGCACTGGTGCCCGAAGCAGCGGGCGGCGCGGGGCTTTCGCTCGCCGATGTCGCGCCGTTGCTGATCGCGCTAGGCCGCCACGCCGCGCCTGTGCCGGTTGCGGAAACCATGGTCGCGCGCGCTCTTCTGGCAAGGGCTGGCATTGCCATTCCCCAAGGGCCCATCGTGCTCGCAACGGCGAGGGGGGGCTTTGCGGGGGCCGTGCCGCTGGCGCTTGTGGCGTCGCACGTTCTTGTCGATACTGGCGACGCGCTGGTGCTGTCGGCGTTGTGCGACGCAACTGTCGAGCCGACCGGCGTTCACAATGATCTTGCTGCGCGCCTTTCATGGGCTGGCGCGCCTTCAGGACCCACTTTGCCCTCACCTGAGGGCGGGCTGCGGGCGATTGCGGCCATCATCCGCGCCGCCGCCATCGCTGGCGCTGCGGATCGACTGCTTGATATGACGGTGTCTTACGCCAATGAGCGCGTTCAGTTCGGCAAGCCCATCGGCAAGCAACAGGCGTTGCAGCAGAACCTTGCCGTTATGGCGGAGCAAGCCGTGTCGGCGCGCCTGGCCGCGCAGGCGGGGTGCGCAGGCGGCTTTCCGCCCAGCCTTCAGGCCGCCGCTGTCGCCAAGCAGGTGGCGAGTGCCGTTGCGGCGCACATCGCCAACACAGCGCACGCGGTGCATGGGGCGATTGGCATCAGCGAAGAGTTTGATCTCCAGCTCTTCACGCGCCGCCTGCATGAGTGGCGGCTGGCCGATGGGTCGGAAAGCTGGTGGGCGCAGGTGCTGGGCGCGCTGCGGCTGGGTGTGGACGCCACGAGCGCAGATTTCGTGCGGCTTGGCGCCGCGCCGCAAATTCCGGGAAGGGTCGCCTAGCGCGCCAGAGTGCGCCACAGCAGATCGCATTGCTGGCTGTTCTCAAAAATCGCGGTCCTTTGATCTCGCGCAATGAAACAGCCTGTATGAGCCGCCATGGGCGGCGCGCGACCCGATCCGGTGGTGCATTTTACCACCTGGGGGCTGGCCCGACCCACGCGTAAAAAGTTTGTGGGTCGGGCTCCTGTTTTGGGAGCCACCAGTCAGAACAAACGGAAATGATGCCCCTCGCGCTGGCGCGGGTTGGCGTTGCGATGTGCAAAGAAATGGTGCC
>CALMVA010000072.1 GCA_937873035.1 uncultured Sphingomonadaceae bacterium
GACACCGCCCGCCGCGTTCAGGAAACGCTGCAGAAGTATAAGTCGTTGCAGGACATCATCGCCATTCTCGGCATGGACGAACTGTCGGAAGAGGATAAGTCGCTGCAAGACAGCATCGCCAATCTCGGGCTGGGCGGCCTGGCGGGAGAAGAAAAGCTGACCGTGGCGCGCGCCCGCAAGATCCAGCGTTTCCTTTCGCAGCCCTTCCACGTGGCAGAAGTCTTCACCGGCATTTCTGGCAAGTTCGTCCAGATCGAAGACACGGTGAAGTCATTCAAGGCTGTCGTCGATGGCGAATATGACCATCTGCCGGAAGCTGCCTTCTACATGGTCGGTGGCATCGAGGAAGTCGTGGAAAAGGCCGCCAAGCTGGCTGCTGACGCCTAATAATCCCTTCCCCTCCCCTGTGCGGGAGGGGCATCAGGACCAGAAAAATGGCATTGCACTTTGAACTCGTCACCCCGGAGCGCCTCATCCGTTCGGAAAGCGTCCACATGGTTGTCGTTCCCGGCACCGAAGGTGATTTCGGCGTTCTGGAAGGCCACAGCCCGATGATGTCGACGATCCGCAGCGAAGCGGATGTCGAAATCTACGTGACGGCTGGCGCTGCGCCGGAAAAGATCAAGATCACTGGTGGCTTTGCCGAAGTGAACGACAAGGGCCTGACGATCCTCGCCGAAAGCGCGGCCTGACAGGTTCCGGCTGATCGCTGCGAACATTGAAGACGCCCCGGTTCACGCCGGGGCGTTTTTCTTTGCAACCACCTCTTGGGTCGCGACGCTATTTGGCCTTGCGGGGTTGTGCGCTGCGCCAGAGATACAGCCCGGCGCCAACGATCAGCGCAGAACCGCCAAGCGAGGTAACGTCGGGCAGATCTCCAAAGGCGAACGCGCCTACCGTCATCGCGACGAGCAGTTGCACATAAGTCATCGGCGCGATCGTTGCGGCAGATGCACGTGTGGTCGCAAGAAAGATCAGCGTGTGCGCGACCGAGGCCGATACAGCGACGAGCGCACAGCGCGCCACCACCGTCCAATCGGGCATCCCCACCTGCATCGCCTTGATGCCGGTCATTTCGCCCAGCACCGCTGAGGCGATGAGGATGGGTGCCGCAAAAGCCGCGACATAGAATTGCATGGCCAGCACCGAAGCTTGGCCTGCGACCTTGCGGTTAAAGAGAATGAGTGCCGACATCCCCAGTGCAGAGCCGAGCGGAAAGAGCGCAGCCCAGCCTGCATCTGCCACATTGGGGCGCAGCACGATGAGCACACCTGCAAAGGCGACGATGCTCGCAATCCAGGTGGCACGAGTTGCCTTCTCGCCCAGAAACAGCGCAGAGAGCATCGCGGTTATCATCGGCATGACGAAGGTGATTGCGGTCGCATCACCCAAGGGCATCAGCTTGACGCTGATGAAAAAGCATACGGACGCGAATGACACCGACAGGGCACGTCCCCAATGCGCGAGCGGATTGACGACAGAAAAGGCGGCTCGCCCTTCCTTGATTGCGAGGATCGCGCCAAGCCCGATGGCGCCAAACAGATAGCGCAGCGCCGCAATGGCGGTGGGTGCCCATAATCCCGCCATTGATTTGACGACCGCGTCGCCCATCGAAAGCAGGCAATAGCCCGCCAGCGCGAAGAGTAGTCCGTGCGCTCCTGCGTGAATGTGCCGATGTTCTGCGGAAGACGCCATGTGGCTGGCTTCGTTTAAAAACCTGGCCGCCGCAATCAAAATTTACCAGTTAGGAGATTGTCAAAGTTTCCGTTCTATTCACCCTGTCTTGCGGCGGGTGCTTATCCCGCCAGAGACAAGATGGGTGGAAGATGAGCGCATTCGGAAAACGAGGCGGACCGGGAGGCTTTGGCGTCAATCGCCCGTCCTTTGGCGTAGCAAAACCGATGAGCGGACCTTCGCCCGTTGCCCCCGCCCTGCCGGGTGCAGGTGGAGAACAGGGTGGCGCGCAGTTCCCGCCACTGGAGGGCGTTCCGCTGCCGGCGGCCGCCGCGGCCCCACCCCCGCCGATGGACGCAATGGCCCGCCTTGCCGAGCGCGAGGCCGCCGTTCACGATACCGGCCCCAAGGTTGAGGGCTTTGAAGCCTCGGTGCATCGCATCAAGGAACAGGTGCTTCCGCGCCTTCTGGAACGCATCGACCCGGAAGCCGCCGCCTCGCTTTCCAAGGATGAACTGGCAGAAGAATTCCGCCCGATCATCGGCGAAGTGCTGGCCGAATTGAAGCTCACGCTCAACCGGCGCGAGCAGTTCGCGCTGGAAAAGGTTCTCGTTGACGAATTGCTGGGCCTTGGGCCGCTCGAAGAGCTGCTGAGCGATCCCGATGTCAGCGACATCATGGTCAACGGACCGAACCAAACCTATATCGAAAAGAAGGGCAAGCTTCTGATCGCGCCGATCCAGTTCCGCGATGAGCAGCATCTTTTCCAGATCGCGCAGCGCATCTGCAACTCGGTTGGCCGTCGCGTCGATCAGACGACCCCGCTGGCAGACGCCCGCTTGAAGGATGGCAGCCGCGTCAACGTGATCGTGCCGCCGCTCTCGCTGCGCGGCACTGCGATCTCCATTCGTAAATTCTCCGACAAGCCGATCACGCTCGACATGATGGCCAAGTTCGGCTCGATGTCGGAAAAGATGGCGACCGCGCTCAAAATTGCAGGCGCGTGCCGCTTCAACATCGTCATTTCAGGCGGCACCGGCTCTGGTAAAACGACGATGCTCAATGCCTTGTCGAAGATGATCGACCCCGGCGAGCGCGTTCTGACGATTGAAGACGCAGCCGAACTCCGCCTCCAACAGCCGCACTGGCTGCCGCTTGAAACCCGCCCGGCCAACCTTGAAGGCCAGGGCGCGATCACCATTCGCGATCTCGTTATCAACGCGCTGCGTATGCGCCCGGACCGCATCATTCTGGGCGAAATTCGTGGCTCGGAGTGTTTCGACCTTCTGGCCGCGATGAACACGGGCCACGATGGATCGATGGCGACGCTTCACTCCAACTCGCCCCGCGAATGTCTGGCGCGTATGGAAAACATGGTCATGATGTCGGACATCAAAGTGCCGAAGGAAGCCATTTCACGCCAGATTGCGGACTCCGTCGATCTCATCGTGCAGGTGAAGCGTCTGCGCGATGGCTCACGCCGCACGACCAACATTACAGAAGTGATCGGCATGGAAGGCTCGGTCATCGTGACGCAGGAACTGTTCAAGTTCGAGTATCTAGATGAAGATGCCGACGGCAAGATCATCGGCGAATATCGTTCGCAGGGGCTGCGCCCCTATACGCTGGAAAAAGCCAAGCAGTTCGGCTTCGATCAGGCTTATCTCGAATCCTGCCTGTAAGCCTGCCTATTTCGCATTAAGGGCGATCGCCGCGCAGACCGCTGCGGCGATCATCGAAAGTATGAGCAGGAGCGGCCACGGCATGAAGCCGACGGCATCCATGTCCGTGCGTCGCGCGCGTCTGCGGTCTGCCCATGCAGACAGGCCAGCCACGCCTATTGCCGCTGCACAACCTGTCCAAAGCGTCACTTGCATTGACTGACGTCCATATCCATTCTTGTGGCATCCCCACTGGACTATGGAGCCTCTATGCGCCAGCCCTTCCTTACCCCCGTTCTCGCCGCAGCCGTTGCGGTCATCGCCGCGCCGCTTGTTGCAGCCCCTGCCAAGCTGTCAAAGGAACTCACAGCGGCCGTTGCCGCGCCGACACGCGGCGAGACCAACAAGCTGCGGGACAAATATCGCCACCCGGCTGAAACACTCGCCTTTTTTGGCCTCAAGCCGACGCAGACCGTTGTTGAAATCTGGCCCGGCGGCGGCTGGTATACCGAAATTCTCGCGCCCTTCCTGAAAGACAAAGGGCAACTGATTGTCGTTTCTCCAAGCGGACGCGCGTCTGACGCCATCGGCAAGTTTCTTGATGCCGACGCGGCGACCTATGGCAAGGTCGCGCGCGCGAACTTCCCGGTGCTGCTGGGCGGCAGCGGTGTCGCCCCCGGAACGGCGGATGCCGTAGTTACCTTCCGCAACGTCCACAACTGGCGCATGGGCGCCTTCAAGGAGGATAATTCGGACTATAGCGTAGAAGCTTTCCGCGAGATTTTCGCAATGCTCAAGCCCGGCGGCGTGCTGGGGATTGAAGATCACCGCTTGCCGGAAACGCAGGATGCGGAGCGTGAACGCCAGAGCGGCTATATGAAAGTCTCCACGATCCGCAAACTCGCCGAAGAAGCAGGGTTCCGCTATGTCGGGTCAAGCGAGGTCAACGCCAACCCCAAGGACACCAAGGATTATCCCAAGGGCGTCTGGACGCTGCCGCCCCGCCTTGCCGAAGGCGACAAGGACCGGGAAAAATATCTGGCCATCGGCGAGTCCGACCGGATGACACTCAAATTCGTGAAGCCGCTCAAATAGACTGGCTTTATGGTTGAGGGGAGCGCGCCGCGCGCCCTCCCCTTCCCATCTTACTTCTCGTCCTTGGCGATCTGTCCGCCCTTCATGACGAAGCGGACTGATTTCAGCACGGTCACATCCGCCAGAGGATCACCCGACACAGCGATAATGTCTGCCGCCTTGCCCGGCTCCAGCGAGCCGACATCCTTGTCAACGCCGAGAAGCGCGGCCGCGTTGACTGTCGCAGCTTCAATCGCGGCCATTGGTGTCATGCCATGTTTGACGAGCAGCTCAAATTCATCGGCATTGCGGCCATGCTTCGACACGCCGGCATCGGTGCCAAAGGCAATCTTCACGCCCGCCGGATAAGCTTTTTCAAGGCTCTTGCCCGTTACGCTGATGCGCCACTTCACCTTTTCCAGAACATCGGGCGCATAGGCATTGGGGTTGGCTTTCAGCCGCTCGATATAGCCGTTGACCGTCGAGAGCGTGGGCACATAATAGGCTCCCGCCTTTTTGAAGAGCTTGATGCTCTCATCATTGAGCATCGTGCCATGCTCAATCGAATCAGCTCCAGCGGCAAGCGCGGCATTAATCCCATCATCACCATGCGCGTGGACGGCAACCTTCTTGTGATAGAGGTGCGCGGTATCAACGAGCGCCTTCACTTCATCGTCAAAGATCTGGCGGCCAAGCCCTGCGCCGATGCGGCTGTTGACGCCGCCCGTGGTCGCAATCTTGATGACATCCACACCACGTCGCACTTGCATACGAATGGCGTGGCGGCAGCTTTCAACGCCATCGCACAGGTTTTCCTGATTGATGGCCGCGTGCAGATCTTCGGCCATGCTCAGCGTGCCATCCATATGGCCGCTGGTCGTCGAGATCGAACGCCCGGCATCAACGATACGCGGTGCCAGAATTTCACCTGACGCCGCAAAGTCACGCAGCGCGAGCGTCGCGCCGCTGGAATCGCCCAGATTACGCACGGTGGTAAAGCCCGCGAGCAGCGTCTTCGTCGCATTGCCAAGCGTGCGATACGCCGTTGCAGCATCGCTGCTCGTCACTTCTTCAATCAGTGCCGCATTGCCGCCTGCATCCGATTCGAGATGGACATGGCTGTCGATCAGGCCCGGCAGAACAAACTTGTCTGAAAGATCTATGACACGCGCGCCCGCAGGCCCCGCCACGATGCCGGGAAGGATTTGCACGATCTTGCCATCGGCGATGACGAGTGTGCTCGGCCCACGCGGTGCCACGCCCGGCTTGTCGAGCAGATGACCCGCCTGAATGACGGTCACTTGCGACTGGGTTTGCGCGAAGAGCGGCGTTGCCACGACAAAGGCGGCGCTAAGAAGAAAGGCTGTTTTCATGACAGCCTTTCTTGCCCGTTCAGCCGAGCTTGTCCACCTTTGCCTGAAGTGATGCGAGTTGCGCCTTCAACGCCGCAATCTCATCATCCTTTTCCGCAGCGGTATCAGCAGGCGCAGCCGCCGCCTCAGTGGGGTTTTTAGGCACCGCGGGACTTTCGGGTGCCGCGGACTTGCCCGGCGTCAGCATTTCCGCCGCGGCCTCAAACATCGCCATGTTGCGCTTGTGCAGTTCACCCAATGGCCCACCGGCAAAGGCACCTTCGATCATCGAGCGAAATTGTGATTGGTTGCGCTGGAACGCCGCCATCGACGCTTCAAGATATTGCGGCACCATCGCCTGCATCGAATCGCCGTAAAGCGAAATCAACTGTCGGAGGAAACCGGCGGGCAGCATATTCTTGCCGCGGCCTTCCTCTTCCATGATTATCTGTGTGAGGACGGTGTGCGTAATATCCTCGTTCGACTTCGCATCGACAACGCGGAAGTCTCTGCCATCGCGCACCATCTGCGAGAGATTGTCGAGCGTGATGTAGCTCGATGTCTCGGTGTTGTAGAGACGACGATTAGCGTATTTCTTGATCGTAACCGGGCCTTCGCCCGCATTTGCCTTGGCCATGCGAATCCCTTCCACCCCTTCTCTTGCTGCATAGCATCATGGCCTATTGCGCTGCAACATTTGCGCTTTGCTGCGCAGCATGGGGTGCAAAATTACGCCCAGAGCCGATCAAAGCGACACCCAAGAAGCGTCAGGAGTTCATATTGTGAAAGCCCCGATTGCGCAGATGCAGCAGGGAGATCAAAATCCATGCCGATCCAGTCCCCCTCAGCTATTGACGGCGCGCCCGTCACATCAAGCGCAACAAGGTCCATCGAGACACGGCCGACAACGCCCAATGCCCCACCGCACGCGCTACCGCGCCCGGAAAAGCCACGCAGATAACCATCGGCATAGCCGAGATTGACAATGGCAAGCTCCATTGGCCGATCCGCCGTGAAGGTCGCATTATAGCCAATACTCTCGCCCGCCGCGATCCGGCGGCGCTGAAGAACCTGCGTTTCAAGCGCAACGACCGGCCTGATACCGCCCTTTGCCTCATCGCGCGGAATACCGCCATAAAGCGCAAGGCCGGGCCGCGTGAGACCAAAATGATAGTCGCCACCAAGACAGATACCTGCTGAATTGGCGAGGCTCAGGCGCTGCGCCAAGACCTCGCCAGAGAAGGCGCGAAACGCCTCAAGCTGGCGCGCATTTTGGGCAACATCCTCATCGGCTGACGCCAAGTGGCTTAGCAGTGTGTGGATTGAAAGGCCCGAAAGCTCATCAGCGCCGCCAAGCCCAAGCCGGTTCATGCCGGTATCGACCATAACGTCGCAAGGTCGCCCGGTCTGCCGCCAGCGCGCAACTTGTTCGATTGTGTTGAGCACAGGCCGCGCGCGCGAGGCCAGCGCCATGTCCATATCCTCTGCGCGCACCCCATGGAGGACCGACAGCCCTCCCCCTTCCGGCAGATATGGCTCCACCTCCAGCGCCTCAGCCCAGGTCGCGACGAAAAAGTCCCGACAACCAGCCTCTGCAAGCCGCTTCACGACCTCGACGGCGCCCAGGCCATAGCCATTGGCTTTCACCGCAGCGCCGCACGCTGCCGCACCGCTTGTGACGTTCAACCAGCGCCAGTTGCTGGCAAGGGCATCGCCATCAAGGCGCAGGCGGAGCGGGGCAATATGCGTCATGGTCTGGCGCGATTAGCCCCGCCGAGCGGCTCAATGCAAATCTTCCTTGCCCCAGCTGGCCGGCAACCAGATCAGCGACACCACAAAGGCCATGGCGACAACGCCGATCGTATACCACAGCCCCATGAAGGTGCCGCCCGTTTTCACCACGATATATTGCGAGATGAAAGGCAGGAAACCGCCAAAATAGCCGGTGCCGATGTGATAGGGGATCGACATGGAGGTATAACGTATGCGCGCGGGAAACAGCTCAACAAGGATCGCCGCGACCTGCCCGTAGGTCATCGCCGAGAGCGCGACGAGGATGGCGACCGCGAGGATGATGTAGAACGGCTCGCGCAGGGCCGGGTCTGACTTGTCGGGGTAGCCCGCTGCTTCGAGGGCTGCGACATAGGCCTTTTCGTCAAAGCCCTGCACCTGCGTGTTGCCCACATTGAGGACAACTTCAGCACTCGCCTTTTTGGAATAGCTGATGCCGCGCTTCGACAGGAAGTTGAGTGCCTTGCCGCACTCGGTCGTCTGCTTGGAGGCAAAGACGTTGAAGTCACATTCAGGCAGGTCGAGCGTCACCGGCGACGCCGCCGTGGCACGCGCCAGCGCGGGATTGGCAGCGTCTGCCATCATGTGGAACAGCGGAAAGGTCGATACCATGGTAAGCGCGTAGCCGATAAGGAGGATGCGCTTGCGACCGAAATGATCGGAGAGCCAGCCTGCCGCGACATAAAGCGGCGCCGCCAGCAACGCGCCAACCGCCATGTAGGACAAAGCGTCAGTTTCCGGCACGCGCGCGGTTCCGGTGAGGAAATAGAGCGTGCCAAACTGCGAGGTATAATAAATGACCGTGAGGCCCGCCGCGACGCCAAACAGCGCGACGAAGAGCCGCTTTAGATTGCCGGGATATTGGAAGCTCTCGACAAAGGGATTGTGGGAAGTTGTCCCAGCCTCCTTCATCGCCTTGAAGACCGGGCTCTCGGACAGCATCATGCGGATGTAGAGCGACACCGCGAGCAGCAGCAGCGAGATGATGAAGGGAACACGCCAGCCCCAAGCCTCAAAGGCGTCGGTGCTCATCGACGAGCGCGTTGCCAGCACGACGACAACCGCCAGCAGGAAACCGCCTGCGACCGATGCCTGAATCCAGCTCGTATATTGCCCGCGCTTGCCCGGCGGTGCGTGCTCCGCCACATAGATGGCAGCACCACCATATTCACCGCCGAGCGCCAGCCCTTGCAGGCAGCGCAGCACAAGAAGGAGGCCCGCCGCCCAGACGCCAATGCCCTCAAACGTCGGGATAAAGCCGATGGCTGCCGTCGCCCCGCCCATCAGCGAAATCGTGATGAGGAAGGTATATTTGCGACCGATCTTGTCACCCAGATAGCCAAAGATGATCGCGCCCAGCGGGCGGACGCCAAAGCCCGCGCCGAACACGGCAAGCGAGGCGAGCGTAGCCGCAGTGGGATTGTCTGACGGGAAGAAGAGCTTGCCGATCAGGGCGCCGAGAATACCGTAAACAAAGAAGTCATACCATTCAAACACCGTCCCCAGCGACGAGGCGGTGATGACCAGCCGGTCACGCTTGGGATCGATGATGATATCGTCTGTTCCGGCCATGAGGCTCCCCCGGTCTGTCGTTATTGCCTCCGCTTTAGGAGGAAGAACGGCATCGGGGCAAGCGTCAGGCGGCGGCCCAGTGGATCAGGCCATCCTCGCCACGCGCGGTTATCCCGACAGCCCCCACAGGTTCAGCCTTGCCGTCGGTAAGGAGGGCGATCATCGCTTCATCTGCGGCATCCACCCGTGCAAGGACGCGCGCATCGGCGCTGGTCCGTGCGATGATGGTGCCAAAGCGCACAGAGCCATCCCGATTGTAGAAAACAGTATAGCTCTCGATTGCCGCAGGGCCTTCATAGTCGTCGTCGATCTCCGGCACCGGGCCGCGCATCGTGTCCGCAAGCGGGTTCACATCATAGTCGTGCGGGAAACTGGCATCCGGCAGCGGATCAGCGGACAGAACGATGCCGTGGAAGTGCGTCGCATAGCCGCCATTGGCAAAGAGCAGCGCGGTGCCGCGTTCGGCGCGCAGTTTGTCCACCATCGAGGCAATCGCGTGGCTCATATAATTGCCGATGGGGCCGCCGCCGAAGGTCAGCCCGCCAAAGGCCGTGATCGGCTTTTCAACTGGCCAGCCGAGGATGCGCCGGGCCATCTTGGGCACGCACGGGAAGCAGGAATATAATTCAACATGGTCAAGGTCCGCCGTCTTGAGCTTGTTGCGCTTGAGCGTTTCCTCAATCGTCACGACCATGCCTGCCGGCTGCACATATTGATCGCGCTTGAGCATATTGTGCGTTTCATGCGCGGCAGCACCCATGCCGACATGGATGATGCGCTCTTCCGGCACACCTGCGGCGCGCGCGACGGCAAGCGACGTCACAATGAAGCCCGCGCCCTGATTGACGCTTGAATTGGCGACCATGCGCTTTTGGTAAGGGAAGGCAATCGGGCGGTTGTCAGCCTCGATGCTGGTGATCGCGTCAGAGGTCTGCGGCTTCCTGATCCACGCATTTTCGTTGCCCGCCGCGACAGCAGACATACCGGCCCAGATGATACCCGATTCCGCCTGTGCTTCTGCAAGACTCTGTCCCCATGCGGCGCGCGTTGCATTTTCATAGAGCGGATAAAGGTCGGTCGGCGCGACAAGGCCATGCTGATGCATGACCGACTTTGCGCCTCCCGATGCCACTTCGCGCAGCGCATCCTTCTTCTCGCCGGTCGCCGCGCGGGCGCGTTCGGCAGCCGTCCGCAACGCTTCCGCACCAACGATGGCGGCGATGCCGATCTCACCCGAACCGATCCGGTTCGCCGCCTCGTTCAGCAACTGCACCGGGCTTTCGCCCGTGGGATAAGGCGTCTGCTCAATAATCTTGGGCGAAATGCCAAAATGCTGCGCAAGATGCTCTGCACAATTGCCAAGCTTGGGAAAGCTGATCTGGTTGACAACAGCGATGCTGTCCAGCTTGCCGATCCAGCCGCCGCCTGCGTCTTCATCCGCCTTTTCCAGAGCTGCGACCATCAGGCCAAGCGCATCATGGATGCAGTCCCGGTCGTTGAACTGGCCAACGCCGATGATGACGGGGATGCGGGCTGGATCGCTATTCATGCACTCAGCCCTTCCGGCCCACAGGCGCAGGGGCCGGCGTGCCAAGGAAGCGCGGTGCAGGGGCGGGTTGATCCAGCCCGTTGACCTTCACAAAGGTGCCACGCGCGACATTGTGCGGGTGCGACAGCGCCTCGCCCATCGACTGGATCGAGCCGTAACAAATGTCGGTGCCTTCCATGATCGCCGACCATTCATCGCGCGTCCTGGTTTTGAAGATGTTAGTGAGCTTGGCCTTGAGGACGGGCCACTGGCTCTTGTCCATCTGCGCATCAAAGGCGGGATCGGTGTCGAGGCCCAGCGTCTTGCGGAGCAGCGCGTAGAATTGTGGTTCGATCGAGCCAATTGAGATCCACTTGCCGTCGGCGCACTCATAGGTGTCGTAGAAATGTGCCGCCGTATCGAGCATATTCACGCCGCGCGTATCTTCCCACATACCAAGACCGCGGAAACCCCATTGCATGGCGTGGATGACCGACGCGCCATCGGTCATGGCGACATCAACAACTTGCCCCTTGCCGCCACGCGCGACGTTGAGAAGGGCTGAAACCATACCAAAAGCGAGCATCATGCCGCCGCCTGCGAAATCGCCAATGGCGTTAGTCGGCGGGGTCGGCTTGCCGTCCGGGCGGCCATAGCCGTGGAGATTGCCCGTGATCGAGATGTAGTTGATGTCATGCCCGGCTGCCATCGCCAGCGGGCCGGTCTGCCCCCAGCCCGTCATGCGGCCATAAACGAGCTTGGGATTGTCGGCGAGCAGCACATCCGGCCCAAGGCCCATCCGCTCCATCACGCCGGGGCGATAGCCTTCAAAAATGCCGTCAGCCGTCTTCACCAGTTCACGAACCTGCGCCACGCCCTCCGGCGTTTTGGTGTCAATCTGCACGACTTCACGGTTGCGCGTCAGCACATCGCGGCCCTGCATATCGTGAGCGCCGACACGTTCAACACGGATCACGCGCGCGCCATGGTCAGCAAGCATCATGCCCGCAAACGGCCCCGGCCCAATGCCAGCCATTTCCACAATCACAATGCCGTCCAGAACACCCGCCATGACCATCTCCTTTGCGTTGCGCCCCGAAGAGCTTTCAAAACTCGTTGGGGCGCGTTTACGTTTGCGTCAAGTGGGTGAAGCGCCGCTGCTTGACCTTTGTTGCAAAGCCGGTGATCTTCCCGACATATAAAAAATGTTTGGGAGAGCGTAATGGCAAGAAAGCCAAAGGGTCTGGAAGAAGCCGCCGATGCGGGCGTTGCCCTCAATCCACTGGTCGGCCTTGCCAAGGAAGACCTGATCGGCGCAGTCGGCGTGATGCTGAAGGCAACCGCCACACAACCCGCCAAGGTGATTGCGCACTCAAAATCATTTGCGGACGATGTCATCAAGATCATGACGATGAAGTCGGACATTGCGCCCAGCCCCAAGGACCGCCGCTTTGCCGACGCCACCTGGAGCCAGAACCCGCTCTTCCGTGCGGGGATGCAATATTATCTCGCGGCGGAAAAAGGCGTTAAAAACTTCATCGGCGATCTTGAGCTGGACGAGCTGGAGCGGACCCGCGCGCATTTTGTGGCAGGCATGGTCATCGATTCACTCGCACCCACCAACACGCTTATCGGCAATCCGGCCGCGCTCAAAAAGGCCGCAGAAACGGGCGGCGCATCGCTCATCCGAGGATTGAAGAACGCCTATGACGACATCGTCAACAACGATATGCTCGTCTCGCAGGTCGACAAGCGCCCCTTCAAGATTGGTGAGAACATCGCGTGCACGCCGGGTGCCGTCATCCACCGCACCGAATTGATGGAGCTGATCCAATATCAATCCGCGACCGAAAAGGTGCACGAAACGCCACTGCTCATCATCCCCCCGCAGATCAACAAGGCCTATGTCAATGATCTCAGCCCCGACAAGAGCATCGTCCGCTATCTGATCGCGCATGGCGAACAAACTTTCCTCATCAGTTGGCGCAACCCGACAAAGGACCATGCCGATTGGGGGCTATCAAATTATGTGGACGGCATCATCGAGGCGATTGGCGTCATCTGCGAGGTGACGGGCGCAAAGCAGGTCAACGTATCGGGCGCGTGCTCTGGCGGCATCACCATGTCGGCCATGCTCTCCAAGCTCGCCTCAAAGGGAGACAAGCGCGTCAACGCCGTGTCGCTCATGGTCTGCGTGCTCAAGCCAGAAATTACAGACAGCGAAGTCGGCTCGCTCGTATCCGAACATGGTATCGAGCTGGCTCGCCAGCGATCCCGCAAGGCGGGTGTGCTCGATGGCGCGTCGCTCTCGCGTATGTTCGCCTGGCTACGGCCCAATGATCTTGTGTGGAACTATGTGGTCAACAACTATTTGCTCGGTGAAGACCCGCCCGCCTTTGACATTCTGTTCTGGAACAACGACGCAACCAACCTGCCAGCGCAGCTCCATTCCGATTATCTCGACCTTTATGGTGCTCAGCCCTTTGCCCAGCCGGGCACAGCGGAAATTGCAGGCCATCTGGTCGATCTGACCAAGGTCACAAGCGATCTCTACATCGTGGCGGGTGTGACGGACCATATCACGCCGTGGAAGGCCTGCTACCGCTCCACACAATTGTTCGGCTCGAAGAATATCGAGTTCGTGCTGTCGCACTCCGGGCATATTCAGGCGATGCTCAACCCGCCGGGAAACCCCAAGGCAAAATTCTATCGCGCCAATGGCAAGGCACCTGAAACTCCTGAAAAATGGATGGCCAAGGCCGAAGAACATGGCGGAAGCTGGTGGCCACACTGGATTGAATGGCTTAAAGCGCGCTCAGGCCCTGAAAAGGCAGCGCCAACGGAATTGGGCAGCAAGGCCCATCCCGCCGTTGGCGCGGCTCCCGGCCAATATGTGTTTGACTGAAGAAAGTGACCGACATGGGACGCGCAAAACCTGAAATCCGAATGGTGTCGGTTGAAGGACGCGAAGTGCGCATGGCGCATTGGGACGCGGGCAAGGCAGGGGAAAACGCCCTGCCCGTCCTCTTCTTCAACGGCATCGGTGCGAATATGGAATTGATCGCGCCTTTTGCCGAGCGTCTGGGTCGCAATGTCGTGACCTTCGATATGCCCGGCGTTGGTGGCTCGCCCGATCCCGTCTGGCCCTATCGCCCATGGATGATGGCGCGTGTTGCCGACAAAATTCTTGATGAGTTTGGCTATGCCGAGGTTGATGTCATGGGCATCAGCTGGGGCGGCGCGATGGCGCAGCAATATGCCATCCAATATCCCAGGCGCACCAGCCGGCTGGTCCTCATCGCGACGACGGCGGGAATGCTGATGGTGCCGGGAAAATGGTCTGCGCTCAGCAAGATGGCAAACCCGCGCCGCTATATCGAACCTGATTATATGCTTAAGAATTTCAATGAATTATATGGCGGTGCCAATAGTGGATCGGAAGGCCATGTGGGCCGCATCAAGGCGCCTTCGATGATGGGCTATTTCAACCAGCTGTTTGCGATGGCGGGCTGGACGAGTGCGCCCTTCCTCCCCTTTCTCCGCCATGAGACGCTGGTGCTGATGGGCGATGACGATGCCATCGTCCGCCCGATCAATGGCCGTATTCTGGAAACACTCATCCCCAATGCCCGCATGGTGACAATCAAGGGTGGCGGCCATCTGTTCTTGATGAGTCACACCGATGAATGTGTGCCTGCCATCGAAATGTTCCTCGACCACGGCCACCCGGCGGTTGCCAAGGCGGCCTGAGCACCGCCCGCCGACAACATCATGGCTTGCAAAGGTTTTGGCACAGGCCTAATCGGCGCGGCGTGACAGGTGCCCTGCAAGGGGCTTCAAAGGGAAGTCGGTGCAAATCCGGCGCTGTTCCCGCAACTGTAACCGGCGAGTTCCTCTCCGACACACCACTGGGCAACCGGGAAGGTGGAGCGGCGCGATGACCCGGAAGTCAGGAGACCTGCCTGCCACGGCCTGTCCTTCGGCTGCGCGGGAAGACGCAGACGATCGAGGATTTTCCTCGCGTGACGGCGAAAGCGAAACGTCACCTGAGGAGACATGAATTGAAATCCCTATTCCGTTGTTCGGCAGCAGCATTGGCGCTGTTGCCTGTGGCCGCCTTTGCCGAAGAGGCTATTGACGACAGTGAAACGATTGTCGTCACCGCCGCAACCGGCGCGCCCACCTCTCCCGATATGATCGGGCAGGCGCTTTCCACGCTCGATCACGCATCCATCGAAACGCGGCAGGCGGTTGGCATTGCCGAATTGCTGGCAACGCAACCCGGCGTCACCATCTCGCGCAATGGCGGGCTGGGGGGCTTTTCCGCCGTCCGTATCCGTGGGGCGGAAGGCGAGCAGACACTGGCGCTGATCGACGGCGTCAAGGTGAACGACCCCTCCTCGCCCGGCGCGGGCTTTGATTTCGGCAGCCTGCTTGCGGGCAATATCGACCATATTGAAGTGCTGCGCGGCCCCAATTCCGTGCCATGGGGCAGTCAGGCGATTGGGGGCGTTGTCAATGTCGTCACCTCCACGCCGGGCGAGCGCCTTTCCGGCGCGGTGCGCGGCGAATATGGTTCTCGCAGCGCGGGCAATGTGGTCGGCAATGTCGGCGGCAGCTTTGGCCCCGTGCGCGCCTCGCTCGGCGGTGGCTGGTTCAATGAAGACGGAATTTCCGCCTTTAAGGACGGCACCGAACGCGATGGCCTGCGCCAATATGCCGCCAATGGTCGCGTGGAAATTGACGTGACCGACAGCATCGGCTTTGATCTGCGCGGCTGGTATTCCAACAGCCGGGCGCAGCAGGATGGCTTCCCCCCGCCCTTTTACAGCTTTGCCGACACCCCGGAAATCTACAGGGCAGAGCAGACCGTGGGCTATGCGGGGCTGCGCGCCGATTTGGGCCGCCTCAAAAACCGCCTTGGCTATACCCTGACCGACATCAACCGCGACAGCTTCGCCCAGCCGGGCGACGCTGCTCCGCAATATTTTAATCGCGGCCGCGTCGAACGCTTTGAATATCGCGGTGACTGGAAGGCAAGCAATGCGCTGCGCACAGTCTTTGGCGCTGAGCATGAGCGGTCACGCAGCTTTGATGGATTTTCAACCGCAAAGACGCACGCATCAGGTGCCTATCTTCAGCTTGTTGCCGACCCGATTGAGCAGCTGACGGTAACGGGCGGCATCCGCCTTGATGACCACGCCACTTATGGCACAAGCACCACCATGTCCGCCAACCTTGCATGGCGAGCAGGCACCACGACAACGATCCGCGCGGCCTATGGTGAAGGCTTCAAGGCGCCAACCCTGTTTCAGCTGTTCAGCTATTATGGCAACGCCGCGCTCAAGCCGGAAAGCGCCAAGAGCTATGACCTGGGCATCGAGCAGCGCCTGATTGACGATCATGTCACTCTGTCGCTCACCCTCTTCAGGCGCGACACGACCGACCAGATCGACTTCATATCCTGCTACGCCCAAAACACGGGCATCTGCACAGGTCGGCCCGATGGCACTTATGACAATATCGACAAGACACGTGCCAAGGGCATTGAAACAACCCTTGAAATTCGCCCGACGCGTCAGGTGGATGTGCGTGTGAACTATACATGGCTCGATGCCAAAGACCGGACGACCGGCCTTGCGCTCATCCGGCGACCACGCCACAATCTCTCGGCGGACATTGACTGGACGACACCGCTCGATCTGCGCCTCGGCGCAACGCTGCGACTGGCGAGCGACAGTGCGGATACCGACTTCCAGACATTCTCACGCACCTCGCTTGATGGCTATGCCCTGGTTGGCCTGCGCGCCTCTCTACCGCTTGCCGAAGGGCTTGAGATCTATGGCCGCATCGAAAACCTTTTTGATGCGCGCTATGAAACGGTGAGCGGCTATGGTGCCTATGGGCGCAACGCCCATGTTGGCGTGCGGGTGCGCTTCTGATGATGCGCCTCTGGCCCGCTTTGTTGCTCCTTGCCGGGTGCAGCGGCGGGCCGGAGATTATTCCCGGCAGGATCGTCTCGAACAACCCGTGTATCGATGCGATCCTGTGGCGGGTGGCCGCCCCCGACCAAATTGGGGCTGTCAGCCAATGGTCGCATGATCCCGATGGTGCCTCTGCCCCGCTCGACTGGGCAAAGCGTTACCCCGCGCTGGGGCCCACGGCCGAAGAGGCGATTGCCGCCAGCCCGCGTTTGTTGCTGACGGGGAACCTCGCCGGAACGGGCACCAACTCCGCCATCGCCAAAGCCGGTATCCCCATCGTTTCAGCAGGGGTGCCCGCCACGATTGCGGACAGTATCACGCAGGTGCGGCTCGTTGCCAAAGCCATCGGGCGCAGTGCGGCAGGGGAACAACTGGTGCGCGACATCGCGGCAGCCACACGACAGCAACAGCCTCGCGGGTCCGCCATTATTTGGCAATCGGGCGGGTTCGTCCCCGGCAAGGGCACCTTGCAGGACGAGCTTCTGGCCCGCGCGGGCTATGCCAATGCCAGCACCCGCTATGGCCTTGCCCAATGGGATGTGCTTCCGATGGAAATGCTGGTGCGCAGCCCGCCCGACATCATCTTCATGCCGACAAGAGCCAAGGGCGATGACGCGCGCGCACTTGCCGCGCGAAGCCACCTGCTGCGGCACTTGTCCGGTCGCACACGCATTGTGCCCTTTCCAGACCGCTTGCTCTTCTGTGGTGGCCCAACAATCATCGAGGCGATGCGCATCATGAAGGCAGCAGCATGACCCAGCGGATCGCACTTCTCGCAGTGCTGGGGCTGGCCCTCATGGCGTCACTCACCGCAGGTAAAGTCTGGATCGGCCCGGCAGACTGGTTTGCCGATACGGCAGGCGGCTGGATCATGGCGGATCTGCGCCTTCCGCGCGCGCTGCTTGGTGCAAGCATTGGCGCAGTGCTCGGCCTGTCCGGCGCGGTGCTGCAAGGCTATCTGCGCAATCCGCTGGCAGACCCCACAGTCGTTGGCGTTTCTTCCAGTGCGGCACTCGGCGGTGTGGTCGCCATTTTGCTGGGTCTTTCAGGCGTCACGATGTTTGCCTTCGCTATGGCGGGCGCGGGGTTTTCCGTCGCACTGCTCGTCGCCCTTGCCGGACGCAGCGGCGGGCCGCTGGGCTTCATCCTCGCGGGCATGGTGCTGGCGACGGTTTCAGGCGCACTCACGGCGCTGCTCATCAGCCTTGCGCCCAACCCCTTCGCCACAAGCGAAATCATCGCCTGGCTGATGGGCGCGCTGACCGACCGGACGATGGACGATGCCGCCCGCGCCCTGCCCTTCATGGCCGCAGGCGGCGCGCTTCTGCTGCTCACCGGCCGTGCGCTCGATGCGCTGACGCTGGGCGAGGATGCCGCCCGCAGCCTCGGCATCAACCCAGACCGGCTGCAATGGCTGATTGCGCTTGGAACGGGCCTTGCCGTTGGCGCATCCGTCGCCGTGACGGGTGTAGTCGGCTTTGTCGGGCTGATCGTGCCGCACTTTGTTCGCCAGTTCGTTGGGGAGCGGCCATCGGCCACGCTTATCCCTTCCGCGCTTGGCGGCGCGATCCTCACGCTCGTGGCGGACAGCCTTGTCCGCCTTATCCCCGGCCCCGGCGAGGTCCGGCTGGGCATTGCAATGTCGGCAATTGGCGCGCCCTTCTTCTTTCTGCTCCTCGCCCGCATCCGGGGGCGCGCTGCATGATCCGGCTCGATCAACTTTGCGTCGATCTTGGCAAGCGTCGTGTCGTCGATGGACTGTCGCTGAGCTTTCAGCATAGACGCGTGACAGCCATCATCGGCGCAAATGGCGCTGGCAAGACCAGCCTGTTGCGCGCGCTTGCTGGGCTGGTCGTCCCTGCTGCTGGCAATATTATGCTTGGTGGCACGCCCCTCGCCATGCTGCCGCTGACGGAGCGGGCACGGCACATTGGCTATCTGCCGCAAAACGGCCAGCCCGCCTGGGCAATGACGGTGCGCGAACTCGTCGAGCTTGGCCGCCTGCCGCATCGCAGCCGCTTTGCCGCCCTTTCGCCTGCTGACATAGCCGCGGTCGATCAGGCGATGGCCGATGCCGACATCGCGCAACTCGCCACGCGCACGGTGGACACACTTTCCGGCGGGGAGCGCGCCCGCGCCAAGTTTGCGCGTGTGCTGGCAGGTGAGACCGACTGGATATTCGCCGACGAACCGCTGGCGAGCCTTGATCCACCCCATCAGCGCGACGTGCTCCATCTGTTGCGCGCTGCCGCCGATGCCGGAAAGGGCGTGATCGTGGTGCTGCACCAGTTGAGTGCGGCGGCCCGCGTGGCAGATGACGTGCTTGTTCTGCGTAACGGCAAGTGCCTTGCCTTTGGGCCACGTGAAGAGGTGCTGACGCCCGCAACACTCCACGCCGCCTTTGGCATGGAAATGGATGTCATCTCGCATGAGGGCCGCTGCCTCATCGTGCCGCGCTAGGCGCAGCCCGCCTGCTCCCCCGCGCCTCCCCTCAATTCTCATTCAGGATGGAGAGCCTGATTCACGACATCGGCGGACGCGCAAAGCCCTTCCACCTCAATCGATCAGGCTCTAGGAGGCTCGCATGACTGAAGCCGCGCCTTTGAAGCTGTTCAACAGCCTGACCCGCCAAGTGGAAACCTTCCAGCCCGTCCACCCCGGCGAAGCGCGCGTCTACACCTGCGGGCCGACGGTCTATAATTACCCGCATATCGGCAATATGCGTGCCTATGTCTTTGCAGATACGCTCGGCCGCACGCTGAGCTTCAAGGGCTATAAGCTCACCCACGTCATCAACATCACCGATGTCGGGCATTTGACCGACGATGCCGATGCTGGCGAGGACAAGATGGAAAAAATGGCGAGCGAGCGCGCCCAATCCATCTGGGACATCGCCCAGCATTACACGCAGGCCTATTGGGCGGATGTGAAGGCGCTCAACATCCGCCAGCCCGCGCACTGGTCGATCGCGACCGATTATGTGCCGCAGATGATCGACTTCGCAAAGTCAATTGCGGACAAACATTGCTATGAGCTGGAGAGCGGCCTCTATTTCGACACCGCGACCGTTGCCGATTATGGCCGCCTCGCCCGCGCCGCGACCGAAGAAGGCGAAGGCCGCATCGAAGCGGTGGACGGCAAGCGCCATCAGGCCGACTTTGCCATCTGGCGCAAGACGCCGCCGGGCGAGAAGCGCCAGATGGAGTGGGACAGCCCATGGGGCCGAGGCGCGCCCGGCTGGCACCTTGAGTGTTCAGTGATGTCGCAGGCGCTGCTCGGCCTGCCCTTCGACATCCACACCGGCGGCATCGACCATCGCGAGATCCACCACCCCAA
>CALMVA010000073.1 GCA_937873035.1 uncultured Sphingomonadaceae bacterium
TCGGCGTGGTCGGCATGATCACCCCGTGGAACTGGCCGCTCAACCAGATCGCGCTCAAGGTTGCGCCGTGCATTGCGGCGGGCAACACCATGGTCTTGAAGCCTTCGGAAGAATGCCCCGGCAACGCGGCGATCTTTGCCGAAATCATGGATGCAGCGGGCGTTCCCGCCGGCGTGTTCAACCTTGTTCAGGGCGATGGTCCGACGGTGGGTGAAGCCATCTCGTCACACCCCGACATCGACATGGTGAGCTTCACCGGCTCGACGCGCGCGGGCATCCTCGTTGCCAAGGCGGCGGCGGACACCGTCAAGCGCGTCCATCAGGAACTTGGCGGCAAGTCGCCCAACCTCGTCCTGCCGGGCGCGGATCTTCAGGCAACGCTGCCCGCCACCGTTTCGGGCATCTGGATCAACTCCGGCCAGAGCTGCATCTCGCCCGCCCGAATCCTCGTCCACAAGGATCAGGAAGCCGAAGCCATTGGCGTCATCAAGGGCATTATGGACAGCATCGCCGTGGGCGATCCGCTGGCCGAAGGCGCGCACATCGGCCCCGTCGTCAACAAGGCGCAATATGAAAAGATCCAGGGCCTCATCCAGTCGGGCATCGACGAAGGCGCCAAGCTGGAAACAGGTGGCACGGGCCTGCCGTCAAACGTCAATCGCGGCTATTTCATCAAGCCGACGGTCTTTTCGGGCGTGACGCGCGATATGCGCATCGCCAAGGAAGAAATCTTCGGACCCGTGGCAGCCGTCATGACCTATGCCGATCTCGACGAAGCCATCGAAATCGCCAACGACACCGAATATGGGCTGTCGGCCGCGATTTCGGGTGATCCGGCCAAGGCGGCCGAAGTCGCGCCGAAGCTGCGTGCAGGCAATGTTGCCATCAACAACTGGGGCCCGGCTCCGGGCGCACCGTTTGGCGGCTACAAGCAGTCGGGCAATGGCCGTGAAGCGGGCGTGTTCGGCCTGCGCGATTTCATGGAAATCAAGGCGATCAGCGGTCTGCCCGCCTGAACATGAGCAAGGCCCTGTCTCGATGGAAATTTTCCTTCATCAGGGCTTTTGAAGAAGGGGTCATGGTTCGCCATGGCCCCTTTCTTTTTGCGCTCACGGCACTTCTTGCGGGCTGCGTGTCAGCGCCTGCCGACCGACACCGCACGCCGCCGCACGCGATGCCGCTGCCCGACAGCGCGATGATGCGCCAGTGCACGGCAGACCTCGCCCGGCTCGGCGCGCGCTTTTCGGTGCTGCCTGATGCCAATCCCGGCGGCGGATGCTCGGCAATCAATTCCGTGCTGCTGACGGGCGCAGGCGCGCAGGTGACCAATTTGCGCGCCACACAATGCCCGCTTGCGCGCGCCTTTGCCGCATGGGTGCGCGGGCCGGTGCAGCAGGCCGCGCGCGACATATTCGGCGCGCCCGTCATCCGCGTGGAAACGATGGGCAGCTATTCCTGTCGGCAGGTGAAGGGCGTTGCGTCCACAAAATTGTCGGAACACGCCTTTGCCAATGCCATTGACGTTGCAGGCTTCGTGCTCGCCAATGGCCGTCATGTGACGGTGCAGACCGGCTGGAACGGCGCGAGCGATGAAGCGGGCTTTCTGCGCAGCGTGCGCGATGCCGCGTGCAAACGCTTCCAGACCGTGCTCAGCCCGGACTATAACGCCGCGCATTACAACCATCTCCATGTCGATCTTGGGCGCGGCCCCTATTGCCGCTGAGGGCCGGGCTTCCTACAACCCTTCCAATGACTGACAGAAAGATACCCGCGCGGGTTTTCGCGCACGCCGCACAAGACGCGGAAACCGCCAAGAAAACGCTCTCCACACCGCAAACCGAAAGCCCATCCTACAAGCTCGCCTTTCAGGATGAAGACTTTTTGCTGCGTGATGACCTTCGCCCCGTGCGCTTCCAGCTGGAGTTGCTGAAGCCCGAATTGCTGCTGGAAGAAGCCAAGATTGCCTCGACCATGGTATTCTATGGCTCGGCGCGCATCCCGGAGCCGGGCGTCTCCTCCACCCATCCCGATCCCAAGGTTGCCGCCAATCTTGAGGCGCTCTCGCATTATTATGATGAAGCGCGAGAACTGGCGCGCATCGCCAGCCGCATCCCGCGCGATGAAGATGGCAGACGCCACTTCGTTGTCTGTTCGGGCGGTGGGCCGTCAATCATGGAGGCCGCCAATCGCGGCGCGCATGATGTGCGGGCCGATTCGGTAGGCCTCAACATCGTTCTCCCGCATGAGCAGGTGCCCAATCCTTACATCACGCCAGAACTGAGCTTCCAGTTCCACTATTTCGCGCTGCGCAAGATGCACTTCCTGCTGCGCGCCCGCGCGGTCGCGGTCTTCCCCGGCGGCTTTGGCACCTTTGACGAGATGTTCGAGCTGCTGACGCTCATCCAGACGGGCAAGATCAAGCCGATGCCGGTGGTGCTGTTCGGCAAGGCCTTCTGGAACAAGGTTTTGAACCTTGAGGCGCTGTGCGAACATGGCGTCATCAGCCCCAAGGATCTTGAGCTGTTCCGCTTTGTGGAGACCGCAGCCGAAGCGTGGGATTGTGTGCGCTGCTATTACGAAGCGAACTGAAACGAAAAAGGCCCGGAAAAATCCGGGCCTTTTCTTTAACCAGACTGTGCGGACCGCTTATTTGGCGGGCGCTGCCGCCGGAGCCGCTGCATTGCCTTCTGCTGCAGGCGCTGCCGCGTTCGCTGCACCTTCTGCAGCGGCGGGTGCGTCAGCTGCGGGAGCAGCCGGAAGCGGCAGGTTGGACCCCTGCGAATTGATATAGGCGATGATGTTCGCGCGATCTTCCGGCTTGGAAAGACCCGCAAAGCTCATCTTGGTGCCATCGACATATTTCTTCGGCGATTTGAGCCATTCGTTCATGCCGTCAAAGTCCCAATTGCCTTCCTTCGCCAGCATCCCCGGCGAATAGGCGAAGCCCGCCATATGGCCGTGCTTCTTGCCCAGCACGCCAAACAGATTGGGACCGATGCCATTGGCACCGCCGCTGTTGATCGTGTGGCACGAGGCGCACTTCTTGAAGACTTCGGCGCCCTTGGCGGCGTCGGCGGTTTGCAGGAGTGCTGCAATCGGCACTTCCTTGGCACCGCCTTCAGCACCACCATCCGCGCTCTCTACCGGAAAACCACCCTTTTCAACGGGATGATGCGTGTAAAACTGACCGGTCACGATCGTCGCACCCAATGCAACGATGCCTGCTGCCAGCGTCCAGCCCGCGATGGTATTGAATTGATCGCTCATGCCCGTCGAAACCCCTGCTCATATGGCCTGAATATGGAATCGTGAGCGCCTTAGCCGTGCCGCGCGGCTATCGCAAGCGCGCTTGCAGCATCTCGCACTCCCCCCTAAGCGGATGGGCGCGATGAACCGTTATCCCGTCCCCGCCCAGCCGATCGTGGCTGCCATGGAAGCAGCCGCCGCTGCCGACCCTGCCCGCGCCGTTGCCTTTCAGGGCGCGCCGGGCGCAAATTCGCACATTGCGGTGCTTCAGGACCGGCCAGATGCGCTGCCCTTGCCCTGCTACAGCTTTGAGGATGCGATAGACGCCGTGCGCGAGGGCCATGCCGGAAGCGCGCTCATCCCGATTGAAAATTCGCTCCATGGGCGCGTGGCGGACATTCACTTTCTGCTGCCCGAATCCGGGCTGGTCATCACCGGCGAGTTCTTCCTGCCGATCCGCTATGCGCTGATGGGCACGGGCGCGCTTGATGGCGTGACGCAGGCCATCAGCCACCCGCAGGCGCTGGGCCAGTGCCGCAAATGGCTGCGCGCGCGCGGCATTGAGCCCGTGCCCTTCCCCGATACGGCGGGGGCGGCAGCCCGCGTGGTCGAACTGAATGATCCCTCGGTGGCCGCCATCGCCCCGCCGGGGGCGGCTGAAATTTACGGCCTCAAGACACTCGCCGAATCGCTTGAAGATTCCGATGATAATATGACCCGCTTCGTCCGGCTTGCCCGCTCTGGCGCACCCGCCGAAAACGAAGGCGTGGTGATGACAACCTTTATCTTCGAAGTGAAGAACGTGCCCGCCGCGCTCTACAAGGCGCTGGGCGGCTTTGCGACCAACGGCGTCAACATGACCAAGCTGGAAAGCTATCAGCGCGGCGCGAGCTTTGCCGCGACGACCTTCTTTGCCGACATTGAAGGCCATCCCGACGACCCCGCCGTGGCGCGCGCCTTTGAAGAACTGTCCTTCTACTCGCGCACCATCCGCCTGCTCGGCACCTATCCGCAGGCCCGCAAGCGCGGCTGATCTCTGCGCGAACTCAAATCTATTCCGCCACCCAACGGCGGAGCAGCGTGTTGGCGATGGCAAAGGGTGGCGGTGCGCCAAACTTCTTGTCGGGCGCATCGGCCAAGGCGGCGCGCGCCTCTTCCTTCGTCACCCACATCGCGTCTTCAAGTTCGTTGGTGTCGATGGTGATCTCGCTCCCTTGCGCCTCGGCCACACAGGCGATCATCAATTGCGATCCGCCAAAGGGCCAGGGCTGGCTCGTCACATAGCGCACCGCACCGCAGGTGACGCCCGCTTCCTCATGGATTTCGCGGCGCACCGCCTCCTCGATCGATTCGCCCGGCTCCAGAAAACCGGCGAGCGCGGAGTAATTGCCCTGCGGCCAGCTTGGCTGACGCCCGACCAGCGCCTTGCCCTCAAATTCCGCGAGCATGATGACGACCGGATCGGTGCGGGGGAAATGCTCCTTGCCGCACGCGCCGCATTTGCGGCCCCAGCCCGCACGGAAGGTCTTGGTGGGGCTGCCGCACTGGCCGCAAAAGCGATGGCCATTGTGCCAGTCAATCAGGCTGCGCGCCGTGCCGTAGATAGCGGCATCTTCAGTCGGCATCATCGACAATGCGCGCCACACGGCGGGAGAGCGCGGCGGCCCGCCACGCGCCTCGATGATCGGCACGAAATGCGCGCGATCCTCATGCAGGCCAAGCAGGATCAGCTCAAGATCAAGCGACACCTCGGCAAGACTCTGCCAGACGAGCGTGCCTTCATCCGACACCTTCGGATCTAGCCCTTCCAGCCCCAGCACGCGCCCGCGCCAGTCGTTGAGGAGCGCGTTGAACGCGTCGAGATCATTGCGGATATGGTCGACGCGGTTGAGCGGCGACCCCGTGAAACCGGGATTGACCATCAGGACACCATGCTTGCGTAAACGGCCTTGCCGAAATCGATCGTGAAGGGTTGTTCGCCCATCGTCATGATCTGCGACCAGCCCGAAGCGCGGATGCCGCGCGTCCGGTCTGCCCAAGCGATGGTGGAGGCGGCACCACCCCAGCCGAATGTGCCAATGCCTTCACCACTGGGGCTGGCGGCAATCGTCACGCGCCCGCCCGCGCCAAAGCCCTGTCCCTTTACGAAGCTTTCCATCTTCGTATCGGGGTGGACGAGGTTCGACATCGCAAGCTGCGCCGTTTCGCGCTTCATGATGCGGCGGCCATCCAGCGCGCCCTCGCCCATCAGCATGGCAAGGAAGCGATCATAATCGCGCGGGCTGCTGACGAGGCCCGCCCCGCCAAAAGGAAAGGCGGGCTTGTCGAAATAAACGCTGTCATTGCCCGGATCGATGGGGAAGGCCCCGAAGGGGGCCTGGAAATAATTGGTCGTCAGCCGCTTCATCTGGCTTTCGGGCACCTGAAACCATGTGCTCGTCATGCCCAGTGGCGCAAAGATGCGCTCGTGCAGAAACTGGTCAAAGGGCTTGCCGCTCGCCAGTTCGATGATGCGGCCCAACAGATCGAGGCTGACCGAATAGCTCCATTTGACGCCCGGATCGGCAATCAGCGGCAATGTCGCCAGCCGATCGGCGAACTCGGCAAGGCTTGGTGCTGTCGGCACGTTGGGCTGGCCGGGCAAGGGCTTGCGCGAGGCGGCAGCAGGCGTGATGCCCAGCTTCACATAGGCGTCGAGCAGCGGCCCCTTGGTCACGATGGTATAGCCAAGGCCTGCTGTGTGCGTCAGCAGGTTGCGCACGGTGATCGGCGCGCGCGCGGGGCGGCTCTCAAGGCTCTTGTCAGGGTCCGTCAGCACCTTGAGGTTGGCAAAGCCGGGGATGAAATCGGCAATGTTCTGATCGAGCTTCAACCGGCCATCTTCGATGAGCATCATCGCGGCGATGCCGGTGACGGGCTTGGTCATTGAATAGCAGCGGAAGAGCGTATCCGCCGAAACGGCGGCCGGATTGTCAAAGGCAAGCGCCCCGGCGGACAAGAAGTCGGGCGCTTGCGTGCCATAGCCGATCGCAGCGACTGCGCCGGGGACATATTTCTTGTCGACAAAGCCGTGCATGGAGGCGAGCACCGGGTTCCACAGGCGGGCTTTGGGCGCAAGCGGCATCCGCGCATAGGCCGGAAGCCCCGCCAAGCCTGCCGCAAGCGTCGAGGCGCCCAGAAAGTGGCGACGGTCGAGATTGATTGTCATGCGCTCCTCATCCCCTTCAGGGCAGCCTTTGCGGCCTTTGTGAAGAGCGTTGGTAGTCCTGCTTCGGCCAGCCGGTCAATCGGCCACCACTCCCCCTCCAGCGAAAAGGACGCGGTATCATCGAGCACCAGCCCGGAGACGGTCAATGCAAGACTGAAATGGGTGAATACATGGCCGACCTCACCAAGCGGCTGCCACGCGCCCGCCACGGGGGGGAGCGCCCCGTCCGCCGTCCACGCGCATGAAGGCAGCGCCCGCATACCGCCCAGCAGGCCCTTGTCCGGGCGGCGCACAAGCAACACCTGCCCCCCGCGCTCGATCCACCATGCCGTGCCGGTGCGGTGCGGCTTGGCGACCTTGGGTGCCTTTACCGGAAAACGTCCCGCCGCACTCTTCCCCGCACAGCCCTCCATCAGCGGACACACAGAACAGGCCGGGCGACGCGGCGTGCAGATCGTCGCCCCCAGATCCATCATCGCCTGTGCGAAATCCCCCGCCCGGACATTGGGCGTAATCGCGTCGGTCAGTTCGACAAGCCGGGGCTTGGCGGCAGGCATCGGCGTTTCAACCGCGTGGAAGCGCGCCATCACACGCTCGACATTGCCATCGACCACCACGGCGCGGCGGCCAAAGGCAATCGCGGCGATGGCGGCAGCCGTATAGGGGCCGATGCCCGGCAAACTGCGCAGACCTTCCTCGGTATCGGGAAAGCGCCCGCCATGATCGGCGACCACGCGCCGCGCACAGGCCAGCAGATTGCGGGCGCGGGCATAATAGCCAAGCCCCGCCCAGGCCGACATCACCTCGGCATCGTCTTCGGCGGCGAGATCTTCGACGCGTGGCCAGCGGCGCGTGAAGCGATCAAAATAGCCGCGCACGGCCGCCACGGTCGTCTGTTGCAGCATCACTTCTGACAACCAGACGAAATAAGGGTCAGGTGCTGCCGCGCCAGGCGGGCTGCGCCACGGCAAAACCCGCGAATTCGCGTCATAATGCGCGAGAATTTTGTTGGTAATTAAGGGGGGAGTCTCGACGGCCATGGCGCGCTCTGGCATGGGAGCGGGAATGGCAAAAGACAAGCAGCGTTCTCCCGGAATGGAGCGGCCGCGCGGCGGCCCGGCAAAGACCGTCGCGGAGCTTGTTCCCGGCGTGGGTCAGGCTGCATTCAAGCGTTTCGGGTTTATCCAGTCCTCAATCGTCAGCCGCTGGCGCGAGATTGTGGGAGAAAAATATGCCGATGTGTCGGCCCCCGAATCGATTCGCTTTCCGCAAGGCAAGAAATCAAACGGCACGCTCACGCTTGTCATCGAGCGCGCCTTTGGCCCGATGATGCAGCACGTGGAGCCTGTTATCATTGAGCGCGTAAACCGGTTCTTCGGCTATGAGGCCGTGGCACGTGTGGCGCTGCGGCAGGGCGAGGTCGCCCGCGCCAAGCCCAAAACGACCCGGCCTGAATTGCGCCCCGTGCCCGCCGAAATTGGTGATTCGCTGCGCGAAATTGCCGACCCGGAGTTGCGCGCCGTGCTCACCTCGCTGGCTCAGGGTGTCGCCAGCGCGCCCGATGGCCTGCCTGTATTGGGGAAAGTCAGATGATCCGCCGCGTCCTTGCCTTCCTGCTCCTGTGCCTTGCATCGGCGCTTCCCGCCGCCGCCCAGCCGGGCGCGCCCAATTATGCAAATATGGTCACGATCACGCCTGCGGGCGCGTTTGTGCTTGGCAACCCCAAGGCACGCGTGCGGCTGGTGGAGTATCTGAGCTATACCTGCTCGCATTGCGCGCACTTTACCGAAGAGGCGGCTACGCCGTTGAAGCGCGATTATGTCGCCAGAGGTCTGGTCGCGGTTGAGCTGCGCAATCTGGTGCGCGATCCTTTCGATCTGACGGCAGCACTTCTCGCGCGCTGTGGTGGCCCCTCGCGCATTTTCGGGCTGACCGAGACGATCATGGCGCGCCAGCCCGTGTGGATGGCTGATGCACAGGTGCTTGTCGCCAAACAGGGGCCTCAGCTTGAAAAGATGCCGCTTGTTCAGCAGTTGAAGACGATTGCCAGCGCCTCCGGCCTTTCAGCCCTTGCACAGGCCAAAGGCGTGACGCCCGCGCAGATCAACGCCTGCCTCGCCAATCCGCAGATGAACAAGACCGCGCTGGCGATGACCAAGGATGCGGTGGAAGTCCGCAAGATCAACGCAACGCCAACATTTCTCATCAACAACCAGCCCGGCCCGACCACGTCGGACTGGGCGGCCATGGATGCCGCTTTGCGTGCAGCCCTTGGCAATAAATAAGCCTGACAAAGGAAGACAAGATGAAGAAACTCATTCTCGCGACCACCGCCCTCCTTCTCGTCACCGCCTGCGGCAAGGGCGGCGACGCAGCGGGCGGATCGAAGGGCGGCGGGGCTGCCGTTTCCGCGCCTGCCGGCACCAAATGGTCTGAAACGACCAAGATGACGGCCGATGGCGGGATGCTGATGGGCAATCCCGATGCGCCGGTGAAACTTATCGAATATGGCGCGCTCACCTGCTCGCACTGCGCCGACTTTGCCGAAAAGTCGAAGGATGAGCTGCGCGCGATGGTGGACAAGGGCACAGTCTCTTGGGAGTTCCGCAACTTCATGCTCAACCCGTTCGATATTCCGGCAGCCTTGCTCGCCCGGTGCAGCGGGGCAGCGCCCTTCTTCCCGATTGCCGAACAGATGTTTGCCACCCAGCGTGACTGGCTGGGCAAGGCGCAGGCGCTGACGCCCGCCGACCAGCAGGCGCTTCAGGGCATGAAGCCGCTCCAGCTTTCACAGACGCTGGCCGATAAGCTGGGCCTTGTTGACTTCGTCCAGCAGCGCGGCGTTCCGGCGGACAAGGCGAAGGCTTGCCTTGCCGACCCCAAGGCGATCGACGCGCTCGTCGCGATGACCGACAAGGCCGTCAACGAATATAAGGTGCAGGGCACGCCGACCTTCATCATCAACGGCGTGACGCAGGAAAACACGGCGTCGTGGGAGGTTCTGAAACCCAAGCTGCTCGACGCCGGGGCATAAGGCCACGCATTGCGAATCAAGCGCCTCAAACTGACGGGCTTCAAAAGCTTCGTCGATCCGAGCGAGCTTCGCATCGAGCCGGGGCTGACGGGCATTGTCGGCCCCAATGGATGTGGCAAATCCAACCTGCTTGAAGCCATCCGCTGGGTGATGGGTGAAGGCAGCGCCAAGTCGCTGCGCGGCGGCGCGATGGACGATGTGATCTTTGCAGGGACAGAGCGCCGCCCCTCGCGCGATTTTGCCGAAGTCTCGATCCTTGCCGAGCGTGATGCCGCGCATGACGACCGCGAGCTGGAAATCGTCCGTCGCATCGAACGCGGGGCGGGGTCTGCCTATCGCATCAATGGGCGCGACGTGCGCGCGAAGGACGTGGCGCTCGTCTTTGCAGATGCCGCGACCGGCGCGCACTCCCCCGCGCTTGTCAGCCAGGGTCGGATCGGTGCTGTCATCGCTGCCAAGCCGGTTGACCGGCGCGCGATGCTGGAAGAGGCGGCAGGCATTTCCGGCCTGCACGTGCGGCGCAAGGATGCCGAGCAGAAGCTGCGCGCCACCGAAACCAATCTCAACCGGCTGAACGAAGTCCTCTCCGACATGGAAGGCCGCGCGGGCACGCTCAGGCGGCAGGCGCGCGCGGCGGAACGCTATCGCAAGCTTTCCGCCGATATTCGTGTGGCCGAAGGGCGGCTCATCTTTGCGCGCTGGCGCGATGCGGCGGCGGCTGCCGACAAGGCCAAGGCCGAAGCTGCTGCGGCTGAAGAGGCGGTGCAGAAGGCTGCCGAGGCGCAGCGCGCGGCTGCCGCCTGGCAGGCACAGGCTGTCAGCAAACTGGGCGATCTGCGCGTGGCAGCCATCTCCGCGCGCGACAAGGCCAATGAGGCTGGGCACAAGCTCGCCGCGCTGCGCACCGAACGTGCGGCACTCGACCGGCGGATTGCAGATCTCGCCGCCCAAACCGAGCGACTTGAGGCAGACCGCACCCGCGAAGGCGCACTCGCCAATGATGCGGCAGAGGCACTCGTCCGGCTCGATGCCGAAACCAAGGCGCTCGATGCGGCTATCAAGGCCGCCGAAACGGGCCGCCCGGCACTCGCCACGCGGCTTGCCACCGCCGAAGCCGCCAGCCGCGATGCCGAGGTGGAACTGGCGCAGGCGCTCTCTGCCCAAGCGCGCGAACAGGCCGAGGCGCGCGTTGCCGATGCCGCGATGGCCGCCGCCTCGAACCGGCTGGAGCGCGCCATGCGTGAAGCGGGCGAGCTTGAGCGGCAATTGGCGGCGCTGGGCGATGAAGCGCCGCTCAAGGCCACACTGGAGGCCGCGACGCTTGCCAGCACCAAAGCGGCAAACGACGCCGAAGCCGCACAGGCCGCCGTTGCAAATGCAGATGCCGGGCGTGAGGCAGCGAGCGCCGCGCGCGATGCAGCGCAGACCGAAATGGCGGCGGCGCAGGCGAGCCTTGCGGCGCTCGAAAGCGAAATGCGCGCGCTGGACCGCGCGGTGGCACAAGGCGCATCGGGCAATCGCGTTCTCGATGCGATCAAGGCTGCACCGGGCTTTGAACTGGCACTTGCCGCCGCCCTTGGCGATGATCTGGACGCCGGGCTGGGCCAAGGCGGCAAGCGCGGCTGGGCCGGGGCCGACATCACGCCGGGTGATCCGCCACTCCCTTCAGGCGCAGCAGCCCTTGCTGGCAAGGTGAGCGCACCCGCCGAACTTGCCCGTCGCCTCTCACAGATTGGCGTCGTTGACAGCGATGACGGCACGACGCTTGCCGTTGGCCAGCGCATCGTGACACGCGACGGCCGCCTGCGGCGCTGGGATGGCTATGTGGCGACCGACCAAGGGGCGGCGGCAGCCGAACGGCTGGTGCGCCTCAACCGGCTCGAAGCGTTGCTTAGCGAGCTTCCGGCGGCGCAAGAAAGCGTCGAGGCGGCCCGGATGGCGGCGACAACGGCACAGGCCGCGATGGACAACGCCCGCGCTGCCGCCGAAGCTGGTCGCCGGGCACGCGCCGAAGCAGAAAACAGCGCCCGACAGGCAGGCCGGGCTATGGATCAGGCGCAACAGGCGCTCGAACGGCTCGCCTCGCGCCGGGCCGAAATGGATGAGCGCATCGCGCGCAGTGCTGCCGAGCGCGCCGAGGCCGAGGTTGAAACCCGCGCAGCCCATGCCGCACGGCTCGCACTGCCCGATGGCAGCGATACGGCGCGCGCGGTGTTGGCACTCCAGTCGGGCGCAGAGGCCGCGCGCTCCGCTGTCGCGCAGTTGAAGGCCGAAAGCGGCAATCTTGATCGCGCCATCGCGCAGGATCGCGCGCGGATGGACTCCGCCCGCACCGAGGCGCAAAGCTGGAAGTCGCGCGCGGGCGAAGCCGCCCGCCGCATTGATGAAATGACGAAGCGCGCCAGAGCCGCCGAAGCCGAGGCGCTGACGCTCGCCGATGCCCCGGCACAACTCGATGGCAAGATTGCCGCGCTTTCGGCGGAGGGCGAAACGCTCTCCGCCGCATCGACGCAGGCGATTGCCGAAGAGCGCGCCGCCGAAACCGCGCTGCGCGAAATTGAGGCAAAACTCGCCGAGGCGGGCGAGCTACTGGCAAGCGTGCGTGAGGTGCGCGCAGGGGCCGTCGCCCGCGCTGAAAATCAGGAACTGCGCCGCATCGAAATGGGGCGTGTCTCCGGCGAGCGGTTTGAATGTCCGCCGCCACTGCTGCCCGAACGCGCAGGCTTTGATGCCGAAAGCGTCCGTCAGGCCGAGGCCGAATCGGGCAGCCATGACCGGCTGTTGGCGGACCGTGAGCGGCTGGGGCCGGTCAACCTCGTCGCCGAGCAGGAGCTGGCCGAGATCGAAGGCGAGCACGCCCGCTCGATCACCGAGCGCGACGAGCTGACCGAGGCGATCAACCGCCTGCGCGGATCAATTGGCAGCCTCAACCGCGAAGGGCGTGTGCGCCTGCTTGACGCCTATGAGAAGGTGAACGGCCATTTCCAGCGGCTCTTCACCACATTGTTCAACGGGGGGCAGGCGCATCTGGCGCTGGTCGACAGTGATGATCCGCTTGAGGCGGGGCTTGAAATCTTTGCCCAACCGCCGGGCAAGAAGCTGCAATCGCTCACGCTGCTTTCAGGCGGTGAGCAGGCGCTGACGGCAGTGGCGCTGATCTTTGGCCTGTTCCTCACCAACCCCGCGCCCATCTGCGTGCTCGATGAAGTCGATGCGCCGCTCGATGATGCCAATATCGAACGCTTTTGCGGTCTGCTTGATGTCATGTCGAAGGAGACGGACACGCGCTACCTGATCGTGACGCATAATGCGGTCACGATGAGCCGGATGCACCGCCTGTTTGGCGTGACGATGATCGAGCGAGGGATTTCCAAGCTCGTCTCGGTTGATCTCGGCGGCGCCGAGCAACTTCTGGCCGCGGAGTAGCCAATATGTCGCATGATAACCGCATCGAGAGCATCGCCTTTCTTCTCTTCCCCGGCGTGACCCAGCTTGATCTGACCGGCCCGGCGCAGGTTCTTTCACGCCTGCCCGGCGCCAGGGTGCATCTGGTGTGGGAAGGCCTTGATCCTGTGCCGACCGATGCGGGTTTTTCCATCCTCCCGACGACGCGCTTTGCCGATCTGCCCCATCCTGATCTCCTCTGCATCCCCGGCGGCATGGGGATTACCGATGTCATCAATAATGATGCCGCACTCGGCTGGGTGCAGCAGGCAGGCGCAGACGCAAAATGGGTGACAAGCGTCTGCACCGGCGCGCTTATTCTGGGCGCGGCGGGGCTGTTGCAAAACTATTCGGCCACCACCCACTGGGCCTGGCACGAACATCTGGCGCTGTTCGGTGCGCTGCCGGTGCACGCACGCTCGGTGGTCGACCGCAACCGGATGACGGGGGGCGGCGTGACGGCAGGGATTGATTTTGCGCTGGCGCTTGTCGCCAGGCTTGCGGGTGATGATGTTGCCCGCACAATCCAGCTTGCGCTGGAATATGATCCTGCACCGCCGCTTGATGCCGGGTCGCCCGACAAGGCGGGGGCGGAGATCGTTGCCAACTACAAAGCGCGGGCGGACCGGCTCGCGCCAAATCGCGTGGCCGACCTGAAGGCTGCGGCTGCGCGGCTGGGATTCAACGCGCTTTAGGCCGCCTGTTTGCCGACGCCATATTTGCGCATCTTCTCGATGAGCGTGGTGCGCTTGAGCGTCAGCAGACGCGCCGCTTCTGAGATGACGCCATCAGCGGCTTCCAGCGCCATCTGGATACGCTCCTGCTCAACCGTTTCGATGAGCACCTTGAGGTCGATCGGCGCAGTCCGGTCCACCGGCATATTCACGACATTGCTCGGCGCGGCAGGCACGAACGACACCGGCTTGGTGACGACCGGCGCCGGCGCATCGGCAACTGCGACGCCCGCCGCGATGCGGGCCTGAAGATCAACAACGCGCACCGGGCGGTTGGAGCGCAGGCCAAGCAACTGCTCCACCTCTTCTGCGCTGATGACCATACCGCCGAACAGGATGTCGGCCCGCTCGACCACGTTGCGCAGTTCTCGAACATTGCCGGGCCAATCATGCGCCATCAGCCGCATCATCGCATCCAGATCAAACTGCGCGCGGGCAGGCGCTGCGCGGGTCTTGCGAAAATGCTCGATAAGGAGCGGAATATCTTCAACGCGCTCGGCCAGCGACGGGACGTTGATCGGCACCACGCCAAGGCGGAAATACAGATCTTCGCGGAAGCGGTTTTCGTCAATCGCCACATCGATATTCTGGTGCGTGGCAGAAATGATGCGGACATTGGAGGCAATCGGCGCGCCGCCGCCAACACGCTGCACAAGCCCGTCTTCCAGAACGCGCAGCAGCTTTACCTGCATATCAAAGCGCATATCGCCGATTTCATCGAGAAAGAGCGTGCCTTTATTGGCTTCTTCAAAGCGACCGATGCGGCGGGTGGCGGCCCCCGTAAACGCGCCCCGCTCATGGCCGAACAATTCCGATTCCATCAATTCAGCGGGGATCGCGCCGCAATTCAGCGCAACAAAGGCCTCACCGGCACGGGCGCTGGCGGCATGGATGGCACGGGCGACCAGTTCCTTGCCCGAACCGGACGGCCCGGTAATCAGAACTGAGGCGTCGCTCTGCGCGACGCGTGCGATGATCTGGCGCAACGCGCGGACCGCCGGGCTGTTGCCCACGATCAGCTCGTCGCACTCAAACCTCTGCTCACACCCCCGTGTTGCAACCATCATCATCTCAAATCCACCCACCTGTTTGTGTCCGTTTCAGACACTCAACAGGTGCGCCGACGAGGTTACCAAGATATAAATTTGAGCCACCAGAGCGGGAATTAACCTATATAAATCAATACCATATTGAGTGGTGATTACACCATTATGGCACTAATTCCGGTCTATTCCCGCCTAAGTGATTGAAGGATCAGGATCCTGTCCAGTTCGGCGCGCGCTTCTGCGCGAAAGCGGCGGCGCCTTCGCGCGCATCGTTCGAGCTAAAGACTTTGGCCGTAAGTTCGTATTGCTTCTTCCACTGTTCGTCCTGCGACCAGTCCTGCTGCTCACGAATCACCTGCTTGGAGGCGGCGACCGCCAGCGGACCATTGGCGCTGATCGCTTCGGCAAGCGCCAGTGCGCCTTCAAGCGCCGCGCCATCGACGATGCGGTTGATGAGGCCCATGTCATAAGCACGTGCCGCACTCACAAAATCACCCGTCAGCGCAAGCTCCATGGCAAGCCGCTGCGGAATCTGGCGTGGCAGGCGGACAAGACCGCCGGCTGCCGCCGCCAGCCCGCGTTTCACTTCGGGAATACCGAACTTGGAATCCTTGTTGGCGACAATGAGATCGCACGCGAGGGCAATTTCAAAGCCACCGGCCAGCGCATAGCCATCAACGGCGGCAATGAGCGGCTTCTTGGGCGGCGCTTCAGTGAGCCCGGCAAAGCCGCGGCCCGGCACTTGCGGCGTTTCCCCCGCGAGGAAGCCCTTCAAGTCCATGCCCGAACAGAAAGTGCCACCCGCACCCGTAATGATGCCAACGCGCAGTTCGGGATCGGCGTCGAGCTTGTCCATCGCCGCCGCCACGCCTTCGGCCAGCGCCTTGTTGGCAGCGTTCTTCGCTTCCGGGCGGTTGAGCGTAACGATCAGGACATTGCCGCGGACTTCGGTCAACACGGGATCAGACATTGGGATTCCTCTCTTGCTTGACGCCGGGGCATCCGGCTTTACGTTTCCGTAAAGGGAATTGCCGGTGCGACGCAAGAGGGAAAGGGTGGAGCCTGCGCCCCACCCTTCTTTGTAGGTCTACCGCTCCCGTCCCGCCACAGCGCGGGCCGACTCGATGGGGCTGACGAGATAGTCCATCAGGCTGCGCGATCCGGTGCGGACATCGGCGGTGACCAACATACCGGGGCGTAACGTGAAGCGCGCCGCCTCCTTTCGATCAAGTTCGACGCGGACGGGATAGACAAAACCCATCTTCTCATCAGGAACGGCATCTGCCCCGACCGAGACGATGCGTCCGGCAATCGTGCCGTGGCGGCTGAACGGATAGGCGTGGACCTTGACCGACACCTTTTGGCCAAGCTTGACGAAGCCAACGTCTGAATTGGCCAGCTTGGCATCCGCAATCAGCCCGCCATCGGGCACGATGGCCATGATCGGGCGCAACCCTTCCACCGTGCCGCCTTCGGTGTGGACGGCAAGCTGCGAAACTGTGCCGCTGACAGGGGCCACAAGACGCCCAAAGCCGGCGCGCTGTGATACCTTGGCATATTCGCCCTGACGCTGTGCGACCTCGGCTTCCGCCGTGATGAGCGTCTGGAGCAGCTCTGCCCGCCCGCCAACGCCTGTGCCATAGCCCCGGTTGCGCGCAGCCCCCGCTTCGGCAGACGCGCGCGCCGCGGTTTGCAAGGCGGCTTCACGATCCCGCTCGGCGGCCACGCGCTGGCGACGCATTTCAAGCACGCGCAATTTTGACACATAGCCCTTAGCGAGCAGCGCCTCGTTTGCGGCCAACTGCTGGTCGAGCAGCGGCAGGCTTTCCGAAATCTTGCGCGCCTGGATACGCGCTTCGCTTGCAGCGATTGCGGCCGCCCGGCTCGTTTCCGACTGTTCGCTCGACTGCGAGCGGATCTGCGCCAGCTGCGCACGGGCAAAGGCTTCATGATCGCGCGCCATTTGCGGTGTGGCTCCCGCCGGAGCGGAAAAGACGAAGCCGCGCCCATCGAGCGCATCAAGAACGGCGCGCGCACGCGCCACCGTCAACTGCGCGGCCAGCAGCGCATCGCGCCCCTGCGTCAGCTCCGCGCTGGAGATTGTCGGGTCCAGCTCAACAAGAAGCTGGCCCTTCACCACCTTCTGCCCATCCTTCACGTAGATGCGGCGGACGATGCCGGGTTCAGCCGGCTGAACGAGCTTGATGCTTCCCGCCGGGCTCAACTGCCCTTCAGCCGAAGCGACAATGTCGACGCGGCCAGCGATAAGCCACACCAGCATTACGGCAAGCCCGGCCAGCAGCACATAGGCCGTGCGCCGCCCCATGGGGGAAACGGGTCGTTCCACAAGTTCAAGCGCGGCGGGCAGAAACGCGGTTTCGCTCACCTTGTCGCGGGCTTCGCGCTGGCGCTCCTGCTTCAGGGCCTCGCGGATGCTGGCCCAGGTCTCTGCATAGGCGCTCATGCCGCCTTCCTTCCGTGCTGGATGCCCATTTGTCGGCGATAAAGTTCTGAATAGCGCCCACTCTGCGCCACAAGCTCATCATGGTTTCCGGCTTCCGCTATGCGGCCCTGCTCCAGCACGATGATTTTGTCGCACTGGCGGACGGCGGACAGGCGGTGCGCAACGATGAACACCGTGCGCCCGGTGGCGATTTTCCTGAGGTTGGTCTGGACGATTTCCTCGCTCTCGGCATCGAGCGCCGAGGTCGCCTCGTCGAGAATGAGGATGCGCGGATTGACGGCAAGCGCGCGGGCGATGGCGATGCGCTGGCGCTGCCCGCCTGAAAGGTTGCTCCCACGCTCGACAATCGGCGTGTCATAGCCTTGCGGCAGCTTCATGATGAAGTCGTGCGCGCCCGCAAGCCGCGCCGCCGCAATCACGTCCGCCTGCCGCATCGCCGGATTGGCGAGCGCGATATTCTCGCGCACGGTGCGGCTGAACAGCACATTTTCCTGAAGGACAACGCCAATCTGACGGCGCAGGTTGGCGGGATCAACCTGGGCAATGTCCATATCGTCCACAAGGATGCGGCCTTCGGTGGGCGTATAGAGCCGCTGCAACAGCTTGGTGAGCGTCGATTTGCCAGAGCCGGAACTGCCGACGATGCCCAGCATCGTGCCCGCCTCGATGTTGAGATCAAGGCCATCAATCACGCGCGGTGCATTGGCCGCATAGCCAAAGGACACCCGCTCGAACGCGATATTGCCCTGGATCGGCGGCATCGGCACGCTGGCGGCAGGCTTTGCCTCTGGCTGGGCGTTGAGCAGATCGCCCATGCGCTCCACCGCAACGCGGACCTGCTGAAACTCGTTCCACAGCTGCGCCATGCGGATAACGGGGCTGGAAACGCGCTGGGCGAACATATTGAAGGCCACCAGCCCGCCCACCGAGAGCGCGCCCGCGATAACCGCCTGCGCCCCGAAGAAGAGAATGGCGACGAAGCTCAGCTTGGAAACAAGCTGGATCGCTTCCGAGCCGGTGTTGCCGATGTTGATCGCGCGCTGGCTGGCCGAACTGTAGGAGGCTAGCTGGCGCTCCCAGCGATGCTGCCATTGCGGCTCAATCGCACTCGCCTTCACCGTCTGCATGGCCGACACGCTTTCAACCAGCAGCGCGTTGGAGGCCGCGCCTTCGTTGAACTTGTCGTCAAGCGCATCGCGCATGGGCCGCGTGATGACGAGCGAAATGGCGGCATAGGCCACCATGCTCACCAGCACGATCAGCGTCAGCGCGGGTGAATAGACGAACATCGCCACGAGGAAGACGAGTGTGAAGATCGGATCGACCAGCACCGACAGCGACGCGTTGGTCAAAAATTCGCGGATCGTTTCGATCTGGCGGACGCGCGTCACCGTATCGCCGACGCGACGCTCCTCGAAATAAGTGAGCGGCAGTGCCAGCATATGGCGGAAGATGCGCGCGCCAAGCTCCACGTCGATCTTTTGCGAGGTTTCCGAAAAAACGCGCGTCCTGATCCAGCCAAATGCCACTTCCCACAGCGCGACCGCGAACATCCCGATGCTGAGCACGACGAGCGTGGTCATCGTGTTGTTGGCCAACACCTTGTCGATCACATTCTGGAACAAGAGCGGCGAGGCCAGCCCCAGAAGGTTGAGCGCCAGCGTGATGAGCAGCACTTCGCCCAGCGGCTTCCTGTAGCGGACGACCTGCGGAATGAACCAGCGAATGTCAAAATTCGCAAAGGGCTGAACCGCCGCGCGTTGCGTGAGGAGTATAAGATCGCCCGACCAGATCTGGTCGAGCGTCTGACGGTCCAGCTTTTCAATCTGGTGGCCGGGGCGGTGGACAAGCACACCATCAGACGCAAGCGCACCAATGACGAACCAGCCTTCAGGCCCGCTTGCAAGCGCGGGCAAGGGCACGCGCGACAATAGCGATTTCTGCCCCGTGAGCAGCTTGACGCGCATTCCCGGTATCTGGCGCGAAAGGCGGAGCAAATCTTCGCCCGATGTCTCTTCGCCATGGCCAAGATCGTGTCGCAATTGCTGCGCATCCGCAGCCACACCGTGGATCGCCAGCAGCGCGACGAGCGCCTCAAGGCCGCTATCGTCGCAGTGCCATTCAACTTCGGGCAGCTCGACGCCATCCTCGAAGCGATAGAATTTCAGAATTTCCTTGCCGGTCTCGGTCAAACGCACGGGAAGTCTCCTCGCTCCGTCACTGTGCGGACGGGCGAGGATTTCCCTGCCAAAAAAAGGTTAACAGACGGCGAATTGCGCCTCTGTCTTGCGATCAGCCGTGCGCCGGGCGGTTCAGTAATTGTGCGTAGGCGCCGAGCAGCGGCTCGATCTGCGTGGCCCAGGAAAGGCCGCTTTCAACGCGGTCCCGGCCATAATTGCCCATCCGCGCGCGTTGCGCCGGATCATCGAGCAATTCCAGAATCTTGTCCGCCATATCAACCGGATCATTGGCGCGGGCATAAAGCGAGGCGTCCTGCGCGCTGACGCGGCCTTCGGTCACGTCAAACTGCACAATGGCTTTGCCAAGCGCCATATATTCCAGAATCTTGTTCATGGTCGACTTGTCGTTCATCGGGTTCACCCGATCCGGGTTCACGCACAAATCGGACGTGGAGAGAACTTCGAACAACTCCTGATCGGGCGCGCGCCCGGTAAAGCGCACATGGTCAGACAGACCCATGCTGGCCGACATCGCCTTCAGGTCATCCAGCGCGGGGCCGCCGCCGACCAGCACGAACTGCACATCATCGCGCTTCAACTCATGGACAATGTGCGACGCGGCTTCGAGCAGTAGATCAATGCCCTCCTGATCGCCCATCACGCCGACATAGCCGACCAGATAGCGCCGCCCGTTCTTGAGCGCCTCAACGGGCGGAACTGATTTGACGCGGCTCAGATCTGGCCCTGAGCGCACGACATGAACCCGATCGGGCGCCATGCCGCCGCGTGCGATGGCAATGGCGCGATAGCTCTCATTGGTGGCGATCGAAACATCCGCGAGCTTGAAGGTGAGTTTTTCAAACCAGACCATCAGCTTCCAGAAAAAGTCGCGCCGGTTGAACTTGGCCTCGTAAAGCTCCGGGTTGATGTCGTGGTGATCGAACAGGAACTTCACGCCCAGAAGCTTGAAGGGCGCTGCCACCAGAAAAATGAGATCGGGCGGGTTGCAAGCGTGGATCGCGGTGATCCCTTGGCGGAAGAACACCCGCCAGGCGAGCAGCGTCTCCCAAAAGAGCGCCGCGCCATATTCCAGCAGATAGCCAAGCGCGCCCTTGGCATCGAGCGGCAGCGGATGGCGGTAGATGTCGATGCCTTCCAGCGTCTCGCGCCGGGTTTCATGCCCCTTGCCGGTCGGGCAGATGATCGACACCTCGGCGCCTGCCGCCTTCAGCGTGCGCGCCTCCTGCCAGACGCGCCGGTCGAACGGCACGGGCAGATTTTCAACGACGATCAGGATCTTCTCACCCTTGAGACGCGCGGGATCAACCGTCTCGATGCCGCTGAGCCTTGCCCCCTCCGCCATGCGTCAGGCGATCCGGCTGAGATCGAGAAGGCGCGCGGAATCCACCGCCAGCGACTTTACCGTATCGTTGACCGACACGATCAGATCATAGCGGCCTGCCTCCGCCGTCGCCTTGTCGACCAGCAAGGACTGGAGCATCGGCAACTGCGAATACATATAGCCGAGATTCTGGCCGACGAGTGCGGCCGGCTCGATCGCGGGATCGTAGATCGAGAGCTTATAGCCATCGCGCAGCAGCTTTCGCGCGATGTCGATATTGGGGCTTTCGCGCAGGTCATCGGTATGCGCCTTGAAGGCAAGGCCGACGAGCAGCACGCTTGCGCCCGGCGCCAGCCCTTGCGTCACCTGCTCATACTGAAAATGCTTGTGCGCCTCGTTGGAGCGCACGAGCGAGTCGATCAGATGCGTGTGGGCGCCGACGTCCGCTGCGATATATTGAAGCGCGCGCACGTCCTTGGGCAGGCATGAGCCGCCAAAAGCGCCGCCGGGCCGCAGATAATATTTCGAGATGTTGAGCTTGGTGTCGCTCGTGAAAATTTCATGCACCGCCGTCGCGCTCACGCCTTGCAGCGCGCACAGGCGGCCCACTTCGTTGGCGAAAGTCACCTTCACCGCGTGCCAGCTATTATCGACGAACTTGATGAATTCGGCATCGCGGAACTTCACGTTAAAGCGCGGCGCCTCGATCTTTTCATAAAGCTTGTCGATGACCGGGCTGGCCTCGCCCGTAAGTGTGCCGACGACGATCTTGGGCGGATGGTCGTAATCATAAATGGCCGAGGCTTCGCGCAGGAATTCGGGATTATAGACGATGTCGATCCGCGCGGCGGCGTCACCCATTTCCTGCCGGAAGATGGGGGCGACAAGCTCATCCATCGTGCCGGGGCGCACCGTCGAGCGATAGGCAACGGCAAGGCGCTTGTCTGAACGCTGCGCAGCGGCAGCCTCTGCAATCTGGCGCGTCACTTCGGCGATAAAGCCCATATTGTGCGATCCATCGGGCGCGCTCGGCGTGCCGACGCAAACCACGGCGAGGTCGCAATCCTTGATGTGATCGCCAATCGCGACATCGGCGAACAACTTGCCCGCCTTGTGCGCGGCGGCGACAAGCTCCGCCATGCCCGGCTCGGAGATGGGCGGCTCACCCGCGTTGATCTTGTCAACCTTGGAGCGATTGACATCGACGCCGATAATCACGTGATCGTCACGGCTAAGACAGGCAGCGAGCGTGCACCCGACATAGCCGAGGCCAAGGATAAGGATCTTCAAGGGATGGTCTCCGCCATTCGGGTCGCAATAAGGATCAGTAGGCGTTGCGCGGTGCAAGCACCGCCCAGACGCTGCGGATCATGATGTAGAGATCAAATGTTACCGACCAGTTTTCGATGTAGAAAAGATCGTGCTCCAGACGGCGCACCAGCTTTTCTTCGGTATCCGTCTCGCCGCGCCAGCCGCACACTTGCGCCCAGCCGGTCAGCCCCGGCTTCACATTGTGGCGCCCGGCATAGGTATCGACGATCTCGTAGAAGAAGCGGTTGCCCGCCCGCGTGGAGGGCGCGTGCGGACGCGGGCCGACAATCGACATCTCGCCGCGCATAACATTGATGAGCTGCGGCAGCTCATCGATGCTCGTCTTGCGCAGAAAGCCGCCGACACGCGTGATGCGCGGATCGGATTTCGATGCCTGTTTGATATTGTCGAACTCAAGCTTTTCGGTCCGCATCGAGCGGAACTTCCAGATGTGGAACCGCTTGTTGTTGAAGCCCTCGCGCTCCTGCTTGAAGAAAACCGGGCCGGGGCTGTCGAGCTTGATGGCAATGGCGGCCAGCGCCATGATCGGCAACGCAAACGGCAGGATGAGCGCCAGCAGGACGAAGTCTTCAAACTTCTTCATCAGCGAATCCAAGCCCGTGATCGGGCGCTCGAACAGCGTCATCACCGGCAACTCGCCCAAAAGCACAATGGGTCGCTGCGCAAAAGCGAAGCTGGCCAGATCGGGCGCAAGGCGAATACGCACGGGCGTTACGGCGAGCGCGCCGACAATATCCTGCAAGCGCCGCTCGGCAGACCAGGGCAGCGCGATAATGACCTGATCGATACGGCCCTGCCGCACCATCGCGACAAGCGCCTCCAGATCGCCGCACAAGGGCAGATCGGCGGGCGAAGCGCCAACGCGCGCGGGATCACGATCATCGAAGAAGCCGACAAGATCTATCGTCAGCCGCTCATTGCTCTGGATATAATGCGCGAGCCTGCGGCCCTGTTCGCCCGTGCCGAAAATGGCGACGCGCAGATTGAACAGCCCTTCGCGCTTCTTGCCCTGCATCCACCAGGTCAGCCCGGTGCGCCCCAGGCACAGCACGCCGCCGCCCAGTGCGAACCACGAGACCGCCCAGAGGCGCGAATATTCTTCCGAGACCTTGAGGAAGAAGGCGACCGTCATCACGAACATCGCGGTCGCAAAGAGCGCCGTCAGCACGCGCCCGCTGGCCCGGCGGACCGAAAAGCGGACATCCATGTCATAAGCGCCAATCGCTTCGGCGACGCCGGCGTAGAAGATCGCGGCGAGCAGCCCGGCGCGGAAATAAATGGGACCGGCGGAATCGGCGATGCGTTCGGCCAGCATGATCTGCATGATGATGGCCGCGACCATCAGCGTGACCGGCTCCATCACCCGCATGAAGATGGCCGTCAGATCAAGCAGCAGCGGCGCGCGCGCGTGTTCCAGCTCCAGTGGATCGCTCAAGCCCGGCACGGCCGACACTGCATCCAGGCCATCCTTCCCCGGCAAAGGCTGCCGAGTCTTCATGTCAAAGACTTGCTGGAGCGGGTCGTGATTGCCCATGGCGTCACGCCCTGGCCGCCAGCGCGCGACCCACAGCCGCTGTCGGCGCATCCCCCACGAGCACGCGGCGGGCAGCAGGGCTCAACGCCGCCATCAAATCACCCACGAAGCGCCGGTTGGTTGCAAAGGCGGTTTTGGCGTCTTCCGCCATGGTCGAGAAGCGCACGAGAACACCATCGGGGATGACGCCTGAAAACTCGCTCATCAACTTGGCTTCGCGCTGCTCACTGCCCTGCGTTGGCAGGGACTGGCCGATGCGCGTCCAGTAAGTGATGTATTCCCGGCGCTCGGCATTGATCGCGGTCAGATCACGCCCCGGCACATTCACGCCCTGCGCAAGCGGGATGGCGGCAAGATCATTCTTGATGATCTCCATGCCAAAAGCCGGGTAGCAGACCTCCGGCCGGTGGAGCTGCAAGGTATCGCTTTGCGTGTCGCCATAAGCGATCAGCATCATCACAAACTCTTCCGGCCCGCGCACATAAAGGCGGCCCACCGATTGCGAATAGAGCTGCTTGGCCAGGCTGTTCTCACCCTCCGGCGTCACAATCTGGTTGGTGTCATATTTCGACCAGCCCGCAAATTTCTGGGGGATGACATCTTCCAGCTTGAGCTTGCCCATAAGCGACATCCGCTCGCGCGGGCGCATTGCCGTGGCGCCTGCTGCGGCTGCCAGACAGCCCGCGCCGATCAGAAAACCACGCCGATCCATCACATCCACCCCTGTTTGCGAAAGAGCGGCGCTGCAAAGCGGTCCACCGCGAAAATGCCGAGCAACGCGATGACGAACATCATCATGCCCGCGGTATTGTGCAGGAAGCCCTGCGCCGCCTCATTGCCAAGATGGTAGGTGATAAGCACCAGCAACATCACGCGCACGATATTCGCCATGATCGCAATCGGCAGAATCCAGCAGGTGAGGAACACCGCATAGCGCCACGAGGTCGAGTGCAGCAGATAGATGTAGAACAGGCTCACCGAGGTGAGGCTGACGATCGAGTTCATGCCCGAACAGGCATCTTCCACCAGAAGCTGGAACTGCGCGACGTAAAGCGTGACGCCGATCCGCGCGATGGGATAACCCGCAAGGTCGAGGATATGCGTCGAGACGATCGAGACGAAGGTCTTGAGGCCCGCCGTCACCACATCAATCAGCCAGCCCGGCGGCGGCACAAGGAAACCCAGATAAAAAATCGGGAACCAGACATGGCGCACCGCGCGCCAGCCGAAATAATTATAGAAAACAGCAAGCAGGATGCCGAGCAGCGCCGCCACTTCCAGACTGAGAAAATCAAAGGCACGGCCAAAAATATAGACCGGGAGCATCGCAAGGAACCCACCCCATGCGATGACCGGGTTGCCGCGCTGGCGCAACGCCAGCAGCGTTTCCTTCTGGCGCAGAAACAGCCAGATGCCCGTTGCGAGCACGATTGGCCCGTGCACGCCATTTTCCTTCGACCAGAATTGCTGGGCGACTGTGACAAGCGTCGGGCCGATCAGCACGGACAGACCGATGATGAGCGCCCATTGCGCGGCACTCAGGCCTGTGCGCGTGGGGTCTGTTGCGGGAGCGTGCGTCGCCATCGGATCAATAGTCGTTAAGGACCGTGCCGATGACCGCCGACTTGTCGGCGCGCAGCAGTTGCGACAACGCCTTCACGTCGTTGAAATAGGTCTCGCTCTTGCGCGCCACGATGAGGCTGTAACCAACCACGGTCGCCACGCGCTGCGCATCGGTGCAGGTGTTGGCGGGGGTCGTGTCGAAGATTGCGAGATCATATTCGCGCAGCAGCTGGGCGACAAAGGCGGCAAAGCGGGCTGAGGACAGCAGCTCTTGCGCATTTTCGCTCGGCGGCCCCGCCGGAATGATCGACAGATCAGGAATGACATCGCTTTCAACAATGTCGCCAAAGCGCACTTTCTCGTCTGAAAGAAACTTGCCAAGGCCGGGACGATCGGGCGGGCAATCAAACACCTCTCCGATTGACCCGGTGCGCAAATCGGCATCGACCAGCACGGTCTTCACGCCGATCTGCGCCATGGCGATGGCAAGATTGGTGGCGATGAAGGTGCAGCCCGAATGTTCACTCGCCGTGCACACGGCAAGCGCGCGGCGCCCTTCACGAACGTGCTGGGCGATGACACGGGTGCGCAGGCCGCGCAGAGCTTCTGCCTGCATACTTGCCGGATCGACGACGAGGAGCGCGGAGGTCTGGCGCGACAGCACCTTGGGCTCAAGCGTTGCGGTTGCGGTCGCGTTCATTCTGCTGCCTCCGGCGCATAGTCATTCAGGTCGTCCTCTTTTCTGCGGCGGCGTCCTTCGAGGATGTCCACCAGCTTCTGGACGAAGCGATTGGGCTTGTGCGCACCGACCACGGCGAACACCGGAGCCCCAGCTGCAACTTCCAGATCATCCTCGCTGCGGACGCGGCGGTTGAGCAGCTCCACCAGCAGGGCGAGCAGGATGCCCAGGCCGATGCCCGCTGCCGCCGCCGTGCCGATGATGAGCGGACGATTGGGGAAGGAGGGCGTGGTCGAGCTGGTCGTCGGCCCCATATCGGTGATCGACGCGCTCGTCGTGCTCGCTTCGAGCTGAAGCTCGGCAGCGCGCTGAGCAGCCTTCAGATACTGGTCGCGCTTGAGCAGCACTTCGTTCTGGAGGCGCTGGAGCTGGTCCACCTTGTCACGCTCGCCAATCACGCGGGCGCGCTGGCGCTCATAAGCCCCTTCAACCGCGCCGGTGTTGATGCCCCCGGCACCGCCCGATTTGGCGGCAAGCGATTCATAGAGCTTCTTCTGGCGCTCAAGCGCCTGATAGGTCGGGTGGTTCGGCCCCAGCGTGGCTGCGGCCTGTGCAAGCTGCTGGTTCACCGCTTCGATCTGCGCCTGCATCGGGTTGATCTGCGCGGCAACCGCCGGGGCGGCCGCCACTGCCACCGTCTGCTGGCTCAGCGTCTGGAGCTTCGACGTTTCAAGGTCTGGCGAATTGTCGGTCGGAAGGACGATGCCGTTCGTCTTGGCGAACGAGGTGCGTTCCGTTTCGGCGATTTCAAGCGCCTTCTTCGCCTTGTCGGCCTGCTGACGATACCAGTCTGCCGATTCGCCGGAGGAGCGGCGCTTTTCCTGAAGCGCTTCATCCTTATAGGCTTGGCGGATCAGGTCGGCCATCTGCTTGGCAGATTCAGCCGAGGGGCCGTTATAAACGATCTCAAGGATGTTCGAGCCTTCAAGCACATTGGCCTGAATATTTTCGCTCACCTGACGCGCCAGCCACAGCCGCGCGTCTGCGCCGGGATCGGTGTTTTCCTTTTCATAGCGCGACAGCATATTGGCGTCATTCGCCCAGCCGAGCTGATCGACGACGCGCCCGGCAACCCCTGTGCCCTTCAGCGTTTCGATCTGCGTCACGGTGTAAGCGCGCATGAAATTATTGGTCATCACCTGCCCGGTCACGGGATCGGGCTTGAGCACGTCGAGCATGATGCGCGCACGCGCTTCATAGCGCGGCGGCAGGATGAAGGCCGTTACGGCGGCGGGAATAAGACAGCTCAGGAACGTCGCCAGCACGATCATGCGGCGCGCGTAGAGCATACGGAGGAATTGAATCAGGCTCATTGTCTGTTTTCCCTGTTCGCGTCGCGGCTCAGAAGATGCGCTCGCCCACCACGATCACGTCGCCCGGCCCCACCGGGCTTTCCAGCGACACCTTGGCGGGCTGGCCATTGCGATAGACCTGCACGCGCTTGTCGCTGCCAAGCGGCGTGAGACCACCCGCGCGGGCCAGCGCCTTGCGGACGGTCATCTGCTCCTGCATCACAAAGGTGCCGGGCGCATTGACCTGACCGTAGATGAAGAAGGTTTCCGCTTCGGGAACGAACAGCTTGTCGCCGGGATAGACAACGGGATCGTCACTTTCCGAACCGACCGCCAGCTTCTTGAAATCGAGCTTCAGTTCCTGTCCGTTGACGCGGCGCAGAATAACGTGCGGCGCGCCGCTCGGCTTGAGGCCACCTGCCCGCGCGATGATTTCCGACACGCGGTAGCTGCGGTTGACGGGCTGGAGGCCCGGCTGCGCGACTTCACCCAGCACAATCACATAGCGGCTGGCAAAGGACACCACCGTCACCGTGGCGACGGGGTTGGTGTAATAGCCACCTGCCTTCAGGCGCGAGCTGACAGCTGCGGCAAGGCTGAGCGGCGTCTGACCGTTGACCTGCTGCTTGCCGAGGAAGGGCAGCGCGATTGAACCATCGGTTTCAACGCGGGCCTGGGTGCGGAATTCCGGCTGGCCAAGGACGCTGACCTCAATCACGTCTTCCGGGCCGATCACATAGCCTTCATCCGCCGTCGGCGTGGTCGCCGCAGGTGCCGTTGAGGGGGCGACCGGAACCGCCGTAACAGTGGCCGGAGCCACCGTTGGAGCCACCGTTGGCGCCGCAGTTGCCGCCGCAGTTGCCGCCGGGGTTTGCGCCACCGAAATGGCCGGGAGGGAGAAGGCAGCAATGACCGCCAGAATAAAACGCCTTGCACTCGACATGGCTGACCGAACCCCTTGTTCGCCCTCCCTTAAAGGCCCTAGCGTCCGAACCTGTAGGTTGCCGAAACGCCGAACCGGGTAGAGCCGTAATTATAGACAGGCACCACTGACTTGCGGTGCTCGCGGGCAGCCTCGAACACGATTGCCACCGGTCCGACATTGCCCACTGCCAGTTTGGAATAAACGCTGACGGTGCGGTCCCGCGAGTTAAAGTTTGGTAATTGATAAAGCGGGCTTTGTTCCGACCTGCGGCGCACATAAGCGCCACCTGCCGTTAACCTGATTCGGTCGCTGAAAGCGTATTCTCCGGTCAGATTGAGGCCGGTCCGCACCCCATAGCTGTCGCCCAGCAGGTTGGACTGCTCAACCGAGCGCGAGAAGGAAAGATTGGCCCTGATTCTGTTGCGGCTGTCATATGCGAGCGCCGCATCCCAGTTGGCGCCCTTGAAATCCTTCACGCCGGGCAGACGCGGATTGACCGTGGTGTAACCCACCGACACCGAACCCGTCAGCCGGGTGCCAATGGCGCGCTCATAGCTCAGGCCGCCCGAATAGACCTGCGTGCCATCCGCCGGAAAGCCCGGCATGAAGAAGCGCCGTCTTGGATAGCGTGCGTCATTATAGCTGGCATAGAGCGAGATCGTGCCCAGATTGGGCCGCGAATAACCCAGCGAGGCGGTGTAATTGTCGCTCACATATTCATTGGCCTTGCGGATGATCGAGCTGTTGGTCGCGCGCGTGCGCCGATAGCTCAGACCCGGCGTGAGGCCGCTTGCCGACTGGCATGAAATATCTGCCCCGGCGCCGCCGATCTTTTCCACATTGCGCGGGTCAAACCCGTCGATGATGTCGTAAAGCTCGCTTTGCTGCTGCACATAATTGCCGGTGATCGTCGCCGAGCATCCACGCAGCGGTTGAACGCGAAACCCGCCAGACACGTGAATATTTTCACGGTTGAGGAAGCTGTTGTGCGTATAGAGCCGATAACCGAGCGATCCGTTGAGGAACACGCTTTGCCGACCAATCGGGGCAACAATATCTGCGGTAATATTCGGCTCGGTGATGAAATCCTGGCGCTGTGCATCGGGCCGCGCATTGAGGACGTTCTGCCCGCGCACCGAATCGCTGTCATAATAGCCATGGACGCCAATGCCGATGTCCATGCGCTGCTCATCGCCACCGCCCAGCGCCTGCGCGCGGGCATGGCCCGCACCAAAGGCTGCAACGGCCGCCAGGCCGGAGCGCACAGCCGCCGAACGCGACAGCCGCCCGAACAAGGTCGGACAATTCTCGTCAATTTCAACGCGACGGATCATGATACGGGCACTCCCTGCGTTCTGTTCAATGCCCGCGGGTTATCTCCATTATGGCAGCATGGCAATGCAACCGCACCGTCGGTGACCGAATCACGCCCTTCAAAAACCAAGGAAATCGCGGGCACATGAACAATGCGTAACCCACCCCTTATGCTCTTGGCGCGCGCCACGCACTCAGGCAAAATACAACCACGCTAACAATGGGGGCGTTCCATTGTTCGACAATGGAGCGGATTACGATGCAAACACCTTATGACTGGATCACGGTTGCGATCTTCGCCGCCATCGTCGTCCTTTTTCTTCAGCGATCGGTGGGTGATTCTCCGGTTGAGGATTCGCTCGTCAGCTACTTCCCGCCCGCCATCGGCTGCGCGGTGGCCAACCAGTTTGGCAATAACGGCTATGACGCCATCGCCATCCCGATGATTCTGGGGGTGCTGGCCTATTGCTGGTATGTGCTGAAGCCCTTTGCCGGGCGAACCTGACGAACATTTAACACATAGGCCAGCACATAGACGGTGCCGGCCACCTAATGGCGGGCGCACCGCACAGTAAAAAGGCAGGGCAATGGGTTTTTTTCGCTCTCTCATGAATCGCATCCGTGGTCGCCAGGACGAATGGCTGGATGAGGCCGATAGCACTGCCGAGCGCACCGTTGCGCTAAGTGAGGTCATGTCGATCCGGCGGCGGCGGCACGCCTCAAACGAGGCTATTTTTCCGACCTTCCGTGCCTCTGCCGTGGACCGGCCGGCCGATGGCGCGCCTGAACTTTCAGACGCGCGCCTTGCCCTGAATGATGTGTTCACGCCTGCCCAGCCCGTCACCGAACGCTCGCGCTTTGCGGGCCGGCTTGATGTGCTGGTGCGCCTCATTTCCATCCTTGAGGATCAGCGCGCCCATGTGGTGCTTTATGGCGAGCGTGGCATCGGCAAGACCTCGCTGCTCCACATCCTCTCCGATATTGCCCGCGAATCGCGCTATCATGTCGCTTACGCGTCGTGCGGCGCTGGCTCACGCTTTGACGAGATTTTCCGGGGTGTCCTCAAGGACATTCCGATGCTCTACACGCGCAACGCCAATCCTTCGGGCAAGGAAGTCGAAGGCGGGGCGTCGCTCGCGGATCTTCTGCCCGCAGGTGAGTTCGATGCGCGCCATCTGGGCGACATCTGCGCGACCATCACCGGCACACGCGTTCTTGTCATCCTTGATGAATATGACCGGCTTCAGGATGCCGCCTTCCGCCAGAACATCGCCGAGCTGGTCAAAAACCTGTCAGACCGCGCCGCGCGCGTGCAGCTTGTGATCGCGGGTGTTTCGGCCAATCTTCAGGAGCTGGTGGGCTATATCCCCTCCATCCGCCGTAACGTCGTCGGCCTGCCGATGCCACGCCTTGAAAGCCGCGAAGTCGCGGCACTCATCGAGATTGGCGAGCGCGAAGCGGGCGTGAAGTTCAGCCCGCGCGCCGTTGAAACCATCGACCTTCTGAGCCATGGCTCGCCTTATCTGGTGCGGCTGCTGTGCCACCATGCCGGGATCAACGCGATCAATGACAGCCGCCTTGAGGTGGACCTGCCCGACATCAACCGCGGGCTCGACGAGATTGTGGAAGAAGCCGAAAATCGCCTTGGCCCCGTGGCACGCAACCGCGCCGCCGATCTCTTGGCGACGGGCAACACGCCGCTGCTTGCCGCCATCGCGCGTGCAGCCTCAACGCCCGATGGTTCGTTCCGTCTGGCAGACATCAAGTCCGGGCTTTCCGACGCGACCGCCGAGGCGACGATTTCCGCAGAACTCGCGCGCATCGAAAAGCTGGGCGGGGTTCTTGACCAGACAGCCGATGTGGGCGGCCCGGCCTATCGCTTTGTCGATGATGCGCTGCCCTTCTTCATCTGGATGGCGCTGGCACGCGGCCACTTTACCGATGGCGGCAAGGCTGGCGGCGGCAGGGCGGGCGGCGGCAAGCTGCGCGCCGCCTGAGCCTGACGCGCCATGCCTGTGCCGCGCGAGCGTCCAAGCGTTTCCGTCGTCATTCCGCACCTGAACCAGCACGAGGCCGCATTGCGCTGCCTCGCGTCGGTCAAGGCGCAGGACTATCCGGCGGAACGGGTGGAGATCATTCTCGCCGACAATGGCTCCAAAGGGGGGCTGGAACGCATTGCCCAAGCCCATCCCGATGTGCGGATCGTGCGTGAGATGGAGCCGGGACCGGGCATGGCCCGCAACGCAGGCGTTGCCGTGGCAGGCGGTGAAATCCTTGCCTTTGTCGATGCCGATTGCCGCGCGCATCCCGGCTGGCTCAGTGCCGCTGTGGACGCGCTCGAATCCCCCGGCGCAACGGGCGTGGTTGGTGGCGATGTCCGCATAGACCTTGCCGACCCCGCACACATGACCGGCATGGAGGCCTATGAGAGCGTCTTTGCCTATCGCCAGAAAATGTACATCGCCAAGATGAACTTCTCCGGCACGGGCAATCTTGCGATGCGCCGGACAGTGTTTGACGCGGTGGGGCCATTTGCGGGTATCCGTGTCGCCGAAGACCGCGACTGGGGCCGCCGCGCCATCGCGCGGGGCTACAAGACGCGCTACGTGCCGGGCATGATCGTTTATCACCCCGCGCGCACGGGCGTCGCCGAGATGGCGATCAAATGGCAGCGGCAAACGGCCCACGACCTTGTCGATCATCGCGCTAAGGGGCGGCCTGCTTTTCTCTGGCTTGGCAAGGCGGCCGCACTTATCGGCATTGTGCCGCTGCACGCGGCAAAGATCCTGATGAGCGACCGGGTGGCAGGGCTTGGTGCGAAGCTGCGCGGTATTTTGACGCTGGCGCAAGTGCGGGCACTGCGCGCGCGTGAAATGGTGGTGCAATGGGCAGACCCGGCGCACGAAGGCGCGGCCGGCTGGAACCGGAACTGATCTGCCCGCATCGCCGCTGCACGAAAGAGGGGCTTTGCGCTTTGGCCAAGGCGTTCTAGAGCCGCTCCATGGCCGACACGCTTTCTATTGCCACATGGAACATCAACTCGGTGCGCTTTCGCCTGCCGATCGTGGAGCAGTTCCTGACCGAACACGCGCCCGACATCCTGTGCCTGCAGGAAACCAAGGCAACGGACGATGTTTTCCCGCGCGAGCTGTTCCAGCGGCTGGGCTATAAGCACATCGTGCTCCACGGCCAGCCGATGCACCATGGCGTGGCGACCGTGTCCAAAATTCCGATTGTGGAAGACCTGCGGCATGACTGGCAAGACAATGGCGAGGCGCGCCACATCGGCGTGCGCCTGCCCAATGGCTGGCGGCTCGAAAATGTCTATGTGCCCGCAGGCGGCGACGTGCCGGATCGCGAGGCCAACCCCAAATTCGGCCAGAAGCTGGACTTTCTGGATCGCATGATCCGCTGGTCGGAAACGCTGAAAGATCCCTCGATTCTGGTCGGCGATTTCAACATCGCCCCGCTTGAATCAGATGTGTGGAGCCACAAGCAACTCCGCGATGTCGTCAGTCACACGCCCATCGAGGTCGAAACGCTGGGCCGGTTGCAGGCAAGCCATGGCTGGGTTGATCTGGGCCGCCACTTCATCCCTGCGCCAGAGCGGCTCTACACATGGTGGAGCTACCGCGCGAAGGACTGGACCATGGGGGACCGCGGGCGGCGGCTTGACCATATGTGGGCCTCGCCCGACGTTGCCGCCGCCGCCACGGCCCACCGTGTGCATGAGCCGTGCCGCAGCTGGGAGAAGCCATCCGACCATATTCCGCTCGTCACGGAGTTCCGCATTTGAACGATGCGGCGAACGCAGCGCGCGCGGTCGATGCGCTGCGCCGGGGCTGGCCCGTTGCCATTGGTGACGCGCTGACGGTGCTTGCCATCGAAACCGCCGACAGTGAAACGCTCGCGGGCTTTGACCCCGGCCACGCTGCAAATGTGCTGATTTCGGCGGGCCGCGCCATCACGCTCAAGCTTGCCAACCAGCGCGAGGCGGCCGCACCCGACGCCCCCGTCACCATCGCGCGGACCTCATGGCTTGATCTTGCCGCCGCCACCGCGCTGGCAGACCCCGCGCTCGATATGGCCAACCCGATGAAAGGCCCGTTTGAGGCTGTGCATTGCGACGCGGCGGATGAAGCGGCTGCCGCTCTCATCCTTGCGCGCCATGCCGGATTGCTGCCCGCCTTCTTCATTTTGCCGGGCAAGGCCGTCGGGGCGACGCCCGTCACGATTGACGAAATCCACGGCTATGAGGCCGCCAACCGCCTGCGCATCGTCGCGCGTGCGCGGCTGCCCGTTGCCGCAGCCGAACAGTGCGAGATCGTCGCCTATCGCACGCCGGAGGCCGGGCTGGAGCACGTCGCGCTGCTCGTCGGCAGCCCCAATGGCCAGCCCCCCGTCGTCCGCCTGCACAGCGAGTGCCTGACGGGCGATGTGCTCGGCAGCCTCAAATGCGATTGCGGCCCGCAACTTGATGCCGCGTTGCGGCTGATGGCCGAAAGCGGATGGGGCATATTGCTCTATCTGCGGCAGGAAGGTCGCGGCATTGGCCTTATCAACAAGCTGCGCGCCTATGCGCTGCAAGATCAGGGCTTTGACACGGTTGACGCCAACACCCGGCTGGGCTTTGCCATCGACGCGCGCGACTTTTCGGTGGCGGCGCGGATGCTGCACTTGCTGGGGCAGGAGAAGATTCGCCTGCTCACCAACAACCCGGAAAAAGTGGCGCGGTTGCAGGCCGAAGGCATCGACGTGATCGAGCGTGTGCCGCACAAGCTGCCGCCCAACCCGCACAATGCCCGCTATCTGGAAACCAAGCGCGACCGCACCGGCCACGCACTCTAAAATACGAGCGCGGCCACCTCGTCAAAGCTGTGCGCGACCGCATTGACACCAAGCTCCAGCAGAAGCGCGCCATGCCCATCCGCACAATGCTGACCTGCGGCAAGGCCGATGACAAACGCGCCTGAGGCCACTGCCCCCGTCGCGCCCACGGGCGAATCCTCGATGATGACGCAGCGGGAGATGTCGACGCCGATGGCGCTTGCCGCGTGCAGATAGATGTCGGGCGCGGGCTTGGCGCGCGTCACGTGCTCGCGGCCGGAATAGATATGCGGACCAAAGGCGTCCGTCAGCCCCAGATGCGCAAGATGTGTGCTGATCCAGTGCGTCGTGCTTGATGATGCAATTGCGCGCGGGAAGCCTGCGGGCAGCATCTCGACGAAGCGCACCGCGCCATCGACCGCGGCCAGCCCTTCGCGCATCACGCGGGCATCCTCGGCCTTGCGCCCCTCCCAAAAGGCCTGCGGCACATCTCCGCCAACCCAGCGGCCAACGGCCTCCACAAAATGCGGCCCGCCGACGCCGACAAACTCGTCCCGCGCCTCATCATAGCTGGTGGGATGGCCAAGTGCGGTCAGCAGGTTGGAAATATGCTGCGTGCTGATATGCTCGCTTTCAATAAGCACACCATCAAAATCAAAGATGATACCCGCAAACCGCATCAGCGCGCGCCGAACAGCGCCGTGCCAATGCGCACCTGCGTCGCGCCGAGCATGATCGCGGCCTCATAGTCGCCCGACATCCCCATGCTGAGCTGCGACAGACCATTGTCGCGCGCGATTTTGGCGAGCAGCGCGAAATAGGGCGCGGCTTCGGTGTCGGCGGGCGGAACCGCCATCAGCCCCACCACCTCCAGCCCGGCGGCGCGCGCTTCGGCCAGAAGCGCCGGAACCTCGGCTGCCGCACAGCCACCCTTTTGCGCTTCCTCGCCGATATTGACCTGCAAATAGCAACGCGGATGCCGCCCCGTCTTCATCTGCGCCTTGGCAAGGGCTGCAATGAGCGAAGACCGATCAACCGAATGGATGACGTCGAACAGGCACACAGCCTCTTCGGCCTTGTTCGACTGCAACTGGCCCACAAGGTGAAGCTCGATGCCCGGCGTTTCGGCAAGCAGCGCGGGCCATTTGCCCTCGGCCTCCTGCACGCGATTTTCGCCAAACGTCCTTTGCCCCGCCGCGATGAGCGGGCGGATGGCAGCGGCATCATGCGTTTTTGAAATGGCGATCAGCTCCACATCGCCGGGGGCGCGGCCTGCTGTTTTGCACACCCGCGCCATGGCGTTGCGGACGTCGTTCAGACGGGTCTTTGCGTCGTTGCTCATGCGCGCGCTATAGGGTCGCCAATGTCGAAGCGCCACCATCTCCTGCCGTCATTGTGGCTGATGACCGACGAACGCCTTGGCGATGCACTGCTGCCCGCGGTGCGCGGGATGCCACGGGGCGCAGGCATCATCTTCCGCCATTATGCGACGCCCGCCAAAGAGCGACGGCGCTTGTTTGACGATGTGCGGGCGATGGCACGACGGCGCGGGTTGGTGCTCCTGCTTGCAGGCACACCGCGACAGGCACGGGCCTGGAAAGCCGATGGCGCGCATGGCCGTCACCACGGCGCGCTGACAGCACCCGCGCATGACGCCATGGAGCTGCATCGGGCGCAAGCCGCAGGCGCACGGCTCATCCTTTTGTCTCCCGTTCATGCGACACGAAGCCACCCCGGCGCGGCGGTGCTGGGGCCCGTCCGCTTCGGGCTGCTGGCGCGGCAGGCGCGCGTGCCCATCATCGCGCTTGGCGGCATGACGTCACAAAAATTTGGCGCAATTGCGCGCTTGGGGGCGGCGGGCTGGGCGGGAATAGATGGTCTTGCGGCCAGAGTTGGCCCAAGTCGTCGTCAGAAGCGGAAGGCGGTTCCGAGATAAACAGCCTGACTGTCGCGGCGATTGTCCTTGAGCGGCTCAAGCCGATCACGTTCAGACTTGTAGCGCACGCCCGCCGTCACATCGAGGTTGCGGGTCAGGCGATAGGAGCCGCCAACATCCAGCGCGAGGCTTTCGCTTGCATCAACAATGCGCGGTGCCGTGCCAACAGGACGTTCCGCTGCAAGCTGGACGCGCGTCGTCCATTTCTTGACCGTGTAGCTCAGGCCGACATCGGCAGCCTGACGACGGCCCTGTGTGAGGCCAAGATCGGCCTGCGCAACATCGCCTGAAATCGCAAAACGCTTCCAGCCCACCGACACGCCCAGATTATAGGCAACCGGCGCCACGTTCAGGAGAGCGGCGTTGCCCGCGGGACGATCCGCCGAGGGCATCGACATCGCAGAACGGGCGCGCACGGCCACCGTCACCTTGCGGCTGGCCTTGCCTGCTGACGAGGCCGGCGTGAAGCGGAAGCCGCTCGTCATCAGGTTCCCGCGCGAGAAGGCGGCCGCGAGTCGCGGATCAGCCGAGGCGGGCGTGAAGCTGCCAAAGCCGCTGCGCGAAATGGTGACGGGGGTAATGGAACCGGCCTGCAAGCTGGCCGCGACCGACGGAGAAACGGCGAGCGACACCACCGCGACGGTGGCCGCCCAAAGCCCGAATTTTCCCCCTCGACTCATCATAGATTTTCTCATGGCACAGACTCGTGCCAACCCCCAAGGAAATCATCTCTGGAAAATGGCCCTGCGCGTGAAATATTTCACGCCTGTTGCAAGAGTTCAACAGCCCGGCTCTGGCGCACCTTGCGGACAACGGCAATCCGCCTATAACGCGGGCCAACTTCCCTTGCCGTGTTCACGAGGATTTTCATGCGTCGCCCCCTTATCGCTGCCATTGCCGTTTCGCTGCTTGCCACCCTGCCTGCGTGCAGCTGGGTGAAGGAAGATCTGGGCAAGGGAATCAGCGGCGGGAAGAGCAAGGAAAAGGCGCGCCGTCAGGTTGATCTCGCCGCCTCGAAGGTGACGACAATTGGCGTCAACGCCTATCTGTGGCGCGCCGCCCTCGACACTGTTTCGTTCATGCCGCTCGTTCAGACCGATTCGAACGGCGGGGTCATCGTGACTGACTGGTATAGCAATCCCGACAATGCGACCGAGCGGATGAAGCTGACCATCAGTATTCTCGATCAGGACCTGCGCGCTGATGCACTGCGCGTTGCCGCAAGCCGCCAGGTCAACCAGAATGGCACATGGGTGGATGCGCCGGTTCAGGCTGCAACCGTCCAGAAGCTTGAGGAAATCATCCTCACCAAGGCGCGCGACCTGCGCCGCGCGGCCATCGCAGGTTAACACCCATTTCCTTGCCGGTCGGCTGCCTGCGCGTCATCATTTACACGCGGGCGGCGACCGCTATGGAACAACGCATCTATTGACCGATAATTTCAGGCGTAATTCCCAATGACGACGCGTTTCAATCCGTTCAAGGCAGATGGCCACTGGCAGAAGGTTTGGGAAGAGACGGGTGTGTTCACAGCGCCCGCCGCAAGCGATCCGCGCCCCAAGGCCTATGTGCTGGAGATGTTCCCTTACCCTTCCGGGCGCATCCATATGGGCCATGTCCGCAACTATACGATGGGCGACGTGCTGGCGCGCTACAAGGCGATGACGGGCCATGCCGTTCTCCACCCAATGGGGTGGGACAGCTTCGGGATGCCCGCCGAAAATGCGGCGATGGAAAAGAAGGTCCATCCCGGCGACTGGACCCGCGCCAATATCGAAGCGATGAAAAGGCAGCTCAAGCGGCTTGGCCTTGCGATTGACTGGAGCCGCGAGCTTTCCACCTGCGAGCCTGATTATTATGGGCAGGAACAGGCGCTGTTCCTCGATATGTACAAAGCGGGCCTCGTCTATCGCAAGGAATCGACGGTCAACTGGGATCCCGTCGACATGACCGTGCTCGCCAATGAGCAGGTGATTGACGGACGCGGCTGGCGCTCAGGCGCGCTCGTCGAAAAGAAGAAGCTCAACCAGTGGTTCCTCAAGATCACCGACTTTGCCGATGAGCTGCTTGAGGGCCTCGAAACGCTTGACCAATGGCCCGAAAAGGTTCGCCTGATGCAGGAAAACTGGATCGGGCGCTCGAAAGGCCTCAAGCTCGGCTTCAACCTTGTCGGCACGCATGACGCCATTGACGTGTTCACCACCCGGCCCGACACGCTGTTCGGCGCGAGCTTCGTCGCCATCGCGGCAGACCATCCGCTCAGCGCAGCACTGGCTGAAAACGCGCCGCGCCTTCAGGATTTCATCGCCGACTGCAAGCTCGGCGGCACGACCGCCGCCGAAATCGAAACCGCCGAAAAGAAGGGCTTCAACACTGGGCTGACGGTTGAGCATCCGCTTGATCCCTCCTGGCACCTGCCCGTCTATGTCGCCAATTTCGTGCTGATGGATTACGGCACGGGCGCGGTGTTCGGCTGCCCGGCGCACGACCAGCGCGACCTTGATTTCGCCCGCAAATACGAACTGCCCGTTCTGCGCGTCGTTGCCGATGGCGATGAGACCGACATCAGCTTCCACGGCGACGTCGCCTATACCGGGCCGGGCCGCATCGTGAATTCGCACTGGCTCAATGGCATGAGCGTCGATGACGCCAAGGCCGCCGTCATCGCCAAGGCCGATAATGAAGGCTGGGGTGAAGGCCAGACGCAATATCGCCTGCGCGACTGGGGCGTTTCACGCCAGCGTTACTGGGGCACGCCCATTCCCATCATCCATTGCGAGTTCTGCGGGGCGTTGCCGGTGCCGCGCAGCGAGCTGCCGGTAAAGCTGCCCGAAGATGTCACTTTCGACGTGCCGGGCAATCCGCTGGACCGCCACCCGACATGGAAGAACGTTGCCTGCCCCAATTGCAAGGAGCCCGCGCGCCGCGAAACCGACACGCTGGATACCTTTGCCGATTCAAGCTGGTATTTCATCCGCTTCGCCAGCCAGCCGCATGACAAGCCCTTTGACCGCGCGGAAGCCGAGGCGTGGCTGCCAGTGGGCCAATATATCGGCGGCATCGAGCACGCGATTCTCCACCTGCTCTACGCTCGCTTCTGGACCCGCGCGCTGGAGCGCATCGGCAAGATCGGCATTACCGAGCCCTTCGCCGCGCTCTTCACGCAGGGCATGGTGACGCACGAGACCTACAAGTCTGCCGAAGGTGCGTGGCTCAGCCCGGAAGATGTGAAGATTGCGGGCGACATCGTGACCACGCTCGATGGTGCGCCGGTGGTACGCGGCCGCATCGAGAAGATGTCGAAATCGAAGAAGAACGTCGTCGATCCCGATCCGATGTTCGATCAATATGGCGCAGACGCCGTGCGCTGGTTCATGCTGTCGGACAGCCCGCCGGAGCGCGATCTGGAATGGTCGGAAAGCGGCATCGAAGGCACGTGGCGCTTCGTCAACCGCATCTGGCGTCTGTTCGACACGGTTGAAGACGCAACGGGCGACGACAAGGCGATCGACAAGCTGCTGCACAAGGCGATTGCGGGCATTGCCATCGACATCGAGGCGCTGACCTTCAACAAGGCCGTGGCCAAGATCCACGAGCTTGTGAACGCCATCGAAAAGGCACCCGCGTCCGCCTCGCGCACCACCGCCATCCGCACGCTCGCTCGCCTTGTGGCGCCTATGCTGCCGCATCTTGCCGAAGAAGGCTGGGCGAAGATGGGCGGCGAAGGCCTGGTTGCCACGCAACCCTGGCCCGCGCATGACGCGGCGCTTCTCGTCGATGACGAAGTGACCATCGCGGTGCAGGTCAACGGCAAGCTGCGCGATACGCTGACAGTGGCGAAGGACATCGACAAGGATGCGCTTCAGGCGCTCGCGCTCGGCTCTGAGAAGATCGTCCGCACGCTTGATGGCGCCGTGCCCAAGAAAGTCATTGTCGTGCCGGGCCGCCTCGTTAACATCGTCGCATGAGCCGGTTACTCGTCCTTGCGATGGCACTGATGCTGTCTGCCTGCGGGCTGAGTCCGCTTTACAGCGGTGGATCGCACGGCGTGGCGGGCCAGATGCTGGGCACTATTGAAGTGCCTGCCATTCCCGGCAAGGCGGGCTGGCTGATGCGCGATGCGCTCACCCGGCGCTTTGGCGCGGTGCCGCAGGGCGAGACGCGCTATCGGCTTGATGTGGAACTGGATGACCAGATTACCGGCCTTGGCGTGCGGCGCGATGATGCCGTCACGCGGGAACGCCGCATCCTGCGCGCACGCTACAAGCTCATCGAGCTGGCGACGGACAAGGTGATTCTCGATGCAACCTCAGGGTCTGATGCGGGAATTGACGTTATTTCGTCAGAATATGCGACGGTGGCGGCTGAAAACTCCGCGCTGGAACGGCTGAGCGATACCGTCGCCGACCAGATCGTCGCGCGGCTGGCGCAGTTTGCAGCGTCGCAAGCCCCCACTCATTCCGGCGCACAGTGAAGGCCAGCGCCAACGAAATCTCGCGCGCGCTGGATGCCGCCACCGGCGACATCCGCTTCTTCCTGCTCTACGGGCCAGATGAGGCTGGCTCTGCCGCCCTTGCCCAAAGACTGGAGCGCGCCATGGGCGCCGATGCCGAGCGGATTGATCTTGAAGGCGGTGAGCTGAAGTCAGACCCCGCACGCCTTGCCGATGAAGCGGCGAGCATCTCGCTCTTCGGCGGCAAACGCTGGGTGCGTATTCAGCCCGCGGGTGACGAGATCACCATATCGGTCGCCGGACTGCTGGAAGCCGCAAAGGCCGGCAATCCCGTTGTCGCGATTGGGGGCGCGCTGCGGGCGACATCTTCGCTCGTCAAACTGGCGACCGAAAGCAAGTGCGCGATGGTCCATGCGAGCTTTGTGCCCGATGCGGGCAACGCCACCAAGATCGCCGAAACGCTTGCCCGAAGTGCGGGGCTGCGAATGTCGGGCAGCATCGCGCGCACCATCGCCACGGCCTGCGGCAATGATCGCGCGGTGATGGCGCAAGAGATTGAAAAACTGGCCCTATATCTCGATGCAGCGCCCGACAGGCCTGCTGAAGCCACACCAGAGGCGCTCGATGCAATTGGCGCCGTCAGCAATGATGGTGAGCTTGGCAAGCTGGTGGATGCCGTCATGGGCGGCCAGCCTGCCCGCGCCGCCGGAGAAGTGGCGCGGCTTGCGCAGTCAGGCACAGAGGGAATTCCGCTTCTGCGCGCGCTCTTCCGCCGCGTTGTCGTGCTGGTCGGCCTGCGCGCCGATATTGACGCCGGAATGTCGCCCGCCGATGCCGTTGAAAAGCGCGGCAAGGCCATTTTCTTCAAAGAGCGCGCTGGGATTGCCGATCAGGCCGCACGCTGGACAGCACCGCGCCTGGCAACCGTGGCAGACCGGCTGCTCGAAAGCGAGCGCGCACTCAAATCATCAGGCTCGGCTGGTGTTATTCTTGCCGACACTGAAATGCTCGTCATCGCCCGCGCCGCCGCTGCGCGCCGCCGCTAGAGCGTATTGTCCGCGATTTTCGAGCCGTTCGGTGTTCCCACCTCACTCGAAATCGCTCCAGAGCCTGTCTGTTGTCCGCGATTTCCGAGCCGTTCGGTGTTCCCACCTCGCTCGAAATCGCTCTGAGGGCGTTGCTCCGTTCGCCCCCTCGCAACACAAAACCCGCCCATGAAAAAGCCCGCCCCGGATAACCGGAGCGGGCCTTTCTTTGGGTGCCGTGCGGCAAGCGATCAGAAGTTATACTTGACCGTTACGCCATAGGTGCGCGGTTCGTTCGGGAAGAGAACGAAGACCTGTGTTGCCGAACCGGCAAAGCCCGACGAGGCCGGAGCGGCGACCGAGCGATAGGTTCCGCTGCCCTGAAGCGGCGCATCCGCACCGATCTGGAAGGCCTTGGTGTTGAACAGGTTCTGACCCCAGAACTCGATGCCCCAACGCTTGTCTGCACCATAGATGCCGACGCGACCGTTGACCGTGGCAAAGCCGTCCTGCACCTTTTCAAGGTCAAGATCCGAGCCGGTGTTGGTGTCGCTCTGATAGCGCATATCGAGATAGACAAGCCCGCTCAGACCGCTCGTGCCGATGTCCGGCGTCCACGAAGCGCCCGTCGTGATGACATATTTGGGCGCGTTGGACACCTGGCTGCCGGGAAGCTGGAACAGCACCGGCGAAAGCGCGCGGCCATTGGTGCCGACCAGGTTCTTGCGGTAATAGGTGTCCGAATAGGTCAGGCCCGCATTGAAGGCGAGGTTGCGCACCGGCCGTGCGAACATTTCCAGTTCAAAGCCACGGGCGCGCACGCCAGAGGTGAGGCGGTTGGCCGGGCAGGCACCCGTTGCGGCACTCGCATCGCTGTCAGCCCCGCCCAGCGCATCGCGGCACGACTGGATGTTCGTCACCTCGAAGTTGACGCCGTTATAGGTGTTGAGCTGGTAGTTCGAGTAATATTGGTCGAACAGCGCGATGTTCACGTCGAAGCCACGGCCATTATATTTGATGCCGAATTCATAGGCATCGACCTTTTCCGGCGCGAACTGGAGATCAGCGAGTTCGGCGCGCGCATTGCCCGGCGTTTCAGCCGGACGGGCGAGTGCCGCCGCGCAGGCTGCCTGCTGCGCGGCCGTGCCTGTTGCCGGGTTGCACGGTGCATCGAGTGCCGAGCCATCAAGGTTGTAGCCGCCAGCCTTATAACCCTTCGAGAAGGAGGCATAGACGAGCACATCGTCCACCGGCTTGAAGCTCAGAACACCGGTGCCGGTGATCTGGTCTTCCGACTTGCGGCTGTTGGGCGACGCGCTGGTGAAGCCCGCCGTGGGTGCCGTGCCGTTGATGACGCAGGCAAGCGAGGCGAGCGACGACGACGCGTTGCGCAGCGCGTTGCACAGATTGTTGTTGTTGTTGAACTGCGCCGTCAGATCCTTGCGCTCATTGGTGTAGCGCGCGCCCAGCGTCAGCGTCAGCTTGTCTTCGATGATGTCGAACACATTGTGTGTGAAGAAGGCGTAGTTGCGGCTGTCCTGCTGGAAGGCGTTGCGCACCGTGCCCGTGCCGTTGAGGCGGTTGGCGCCAAACAGCGCGGCAAGGCCCTGATAGCCGGGGAAGGTGCTTGCCGGGGCGCTGGAGCAGGTCGGCGAGGCGAGGTTGAGCGTCGGCGCCAGCGCGCTGCCGGCAACGGCAAGGCAGTTGGCCACGCGCTCATAATCGGCGCCATATTTGATGTCATCCGACACATCGAGCTTCTCATTGGCGAAGTAGCCACCGACGAGCCAGTCAAGACGGCCTTCAAACGCATCGCCCTGCAAGCGCAGTTCCTGCGTGAAGGTGCGGAAGCGGCGGTCAAGCGCGGTGCGGTTCAGGATGTCGAGACGCGTGAAATCACCATCCTGTCCCATGCGGTTCTTGTAGTCACGATAGGCCGTGATCGAGGTCAGGCGGGCCGGGCCGAGGTTCCAGTTGGCTTCACCCGAAACGCCCCAGTCCTTGGTGTTGGAAATATAGTTGTAACCCGGCGTGGTCGAGGTTGCGCGTTCCAGCGTATCGGTGCCGACCTGATAATTGGCGCCAAGGGCATTGAGCAGGTTGAACAACGCGTTGGTGCCGGTGGTAACCGAGCCATCGGGATTGCGCGTCAGACCGCGCGGCGTGCGGATCGCAGCGGCGCAGCACAGTTCGTTGCGCTTGGAATAGTCACCAATCAGACGGAAGGAGAAGTCCGAGCTGGGCTCATAGCGCAGCTGGCCGCGCACGAGATAGCGATCACGGTTGTTGACATCTTCCTCGCCCGGCGTCGCGTTTTTGATGAAGCCATCGCGCTGCTGCCACACGCCATCAAGGCGGGCTGAAAGGCCTTCGGCGATCGGGCCGGTGATGCCGCCATCAAGGCGGACATAATCATAATTGCCATAGGTTGCCGAGAGCTTGCCGCCAAACTCATCCGACGGGCCCTTGGTCACGATGTTGATAAGACCAGCGGTCGAATTACGGCCAAAGAGCGTGCCCTGCGGGCCGCGTAGCACTTCAATGCGCTCGATGTCGCCCAGTTCCGACAGGCCAACGCCCGTGCGGCTGCGATAGACGCCGTCGATGAACAGGCCGACCGACGATTCAAGGCCCGCATTTTCACCCACGGTGCCAATGCCACGGATACGCGCGGTGAAGTTCACTTCGCTCGTCGCGCCCGAAACGAGCAGTGATGGCGCAACCTGATTGAGCGCGCGCACATCGCTTGCACCCGTGTTGGCGAGCGTTTCACCCGTCACGGCCGAAACGGCGATCGGCACGTCCGACAGCTGCTGTTCGCGGCGCGTTGCGGTGACGATGATTTCACCCTCATCGGCGACAACGGCCTCGTCCTGCGGCGCACTCTGGGCGAAAGCGGGGGTGGCGAGCACGGCAAAAGCTACCGATGCGAGAAGCACAGTCTTTTTCATGATAGCATCCTCTTCAAGGGGTTGGTTGAGGTTGTATTCTGTCGCGCCCCCTTAAGCCGGAGGCAGGCGCTCGACCATATAATCCGCGCATTTCTGCCGATTTTTCCAGCGACTTGCGACGTTTTTGCAACAGTTTCGTTTGCAACAATCACAGTCTGCGGGCACGAAAAAGGGTGCCGACCAAGCGGGCGGCACCCTATATTTCCGTAGCGAAAAATACGGCCCTTGCAGGCCTTATTTTGGCGCGAGCACCATCAGCATCTGGCGGCCTTCCATGCGCGGATATTGTTCGACCTTGGCTTCTTCCGCCATGTCTTCCTGCACGCGCTGGAGCAGCTTCATACCGATCTGGCCATGCGCAAGCTCACGCCCGCGGAAGCGCAGCGTGACCTTCACCTTATCGCCTTCGCCGATAAACTTGTGCATCGCGCGCATCTTGACGTCATAATCATGGTCATCGATGTTCGGACGCATCTTGATCTCCTTGATCTCCTGCGTCTTTTGCGATTTGCGCGCGGCGTTGGCCTTTTTCTGGGCCTCATATTTGAATTTGCCGATGTCGAGAAACTTGGCGACGGGCGGATCGGCGTTGGGCGAAATCTCGACGAGATCAAGGCCGACATCAGCCGCCTGCTCAATCGCCTCGCGCGTGTACATAACGCCCAGATTTTCGCCATTCTCGTCAATCACGCGCACCTTGGGCGACGTGATAAACTGGTTGAAGCGCGGGCCGTTCATCGGCGCAGGGCCAGGGCCCATGGGGCGGCGGGGGGTCATCGGTGGGATAAGCGTGTCTCCATAAAAGTCCCGAAATCGCGCGCGATCTATCGCGAATCACGCCGTGCGGGAAGCAAAATCGGCTCCGGCCCACATCAATTAGGGCCAACCTGTTGCGAAAGAGTGTCACACCGGGGCGGCGTCACAACTCCCTGAGGGCCGCTGCTGGGCGCGCGGCGAGCACCGGCAGCGCGCCCAGCAGCCCCAGAATGAGCGTGCCAAAGCCACCTGCGGCAACCGTCGCCACAACAATGCCCCAATCGGGCGACCAGTCCAGATTGAAGATCCGCGTCGTCACATACCAGCCCGCCGCACTGCCGATGGCAAGCGCCAGTGCCGAGAGCAGCGTCGCCAGCAACGCATATTCCATCGCCTGCACAATCAGCACCTGACCTCGCGTCGCGCCCAGCAGCTTCAACAGAACGGCGTCATAGCTGCGCGTCCGCCGCGCCGCTGCAATTGCGCCAACAAGCACGGCAAGGCCGGCAAGCACCGCAACCGACGCCGCGATGCTGATCGCCGTCGCCAGCTGATTGAGCAAATCAGACACCTGCGTGATGACATCCTTGATGCGCACCATCGACACCGCGGGGTAAGCGGCAGACACCGCCCTGTTGACGGCAAGCTCGCGCGCGGGCGGCACCGCCAGCGTTGCAGCGAAGGTATAAGGCGCAGGTTCAAGCGAAGCGGGATCGAACACGAGCACATAGTTGAAGCCCAGCGTATCCCAGTTGATCTCGCGGAACGATGCAATCTTCGCCTCGATCTCGACGCCCAGAACAGACACGGTGATGCTGTCACCAATTTTGAGGCCAACCGCATTGGCGGCCTTTTCATCAATCGAAACGAGCGGCGGCCCGGCATAGTCCTTCGGCCACCATTGACCTGCGGTGATGCGGCTGCCCTCTGGCACCTCACGCGCAAAGGTCAGCCCCCGGTCGCCGCGCAGGAACCACGCCTCTTCGGGAATTTCCTTCATGTCGGCAACGCGCCTGCCCGCAACCGCAAGCACAGGACCGCGCAGGCTGGGCACCATCGCAATCCCGGCATCTGGCGCGATCCCACTCACGAGGCGGCGGAAGTTCGCCTCTTCCTCCTTGGGAATGTCGAGCGCGAAAAAGCTGGGTGCACGCTTGGGAATGGTCGTTTCAATCTGCCGGTTGAGGCTCGTCTGGATAACGGCGAGCGTTGCGAACAATGTCAGCCCAAGGCCAAGCGCGACGACCAGCCGCCCCGTCTGGGCACCGGGGCGATGAAGATTGGCAAGCGCCAGCCGCGCGAGCGGCGCTCTTGGCCGTGGCAGGCGCGCCGCCAGCGCACGGATGCCCGCGCCCAGCAGTGTCAGCAGGAGCAACAGGCCGATAACCGCTGCCACGAACATCGCGGCGAAACCCGGCTCACGCGCGGTCGTGATGGCAATGGCGGCAATCAGCGCCGCAACAAGCCCCATCGCCATCAGCACGGGAAGCGTCGGGCGCGCACCGCCATCAACCCCGGCGCGAAAAAGGCTGGCCGCCGTCACCGCCCGCGCACGGGCAAGCGGCGCGAGCGCAAACAGAAAGGCAATCAACAGGCCGTAAAGCGCGCCTTGCATCAGCGGCAGCGGATAGAGCGCCAGCCGGGGCGGAACGGGCAATGCGTCGCCCGCAAAGCGCGTGATGACCCATGGCACCGATGCGCCGACCGCACGCCCCGCCAGCACCGCAAGCATCGCCACCGCCACGATTTGGGCCAGATAGACGAGAAAGATCGTCCGCCCGTCCGCGCCCAGCACCTTATAGGTGGCGATGCTGGACCGCTTGCCCTCCAGCCATGAGGCAACACCATTGCCAACGCCAATGCCCGCGACCGCCAGCGCCGTCAGCCCGACAAGCGCCAGAAACTGGCCGAGCCGCTCTACAAAGCGCCGGGTGCCGGGCGCGCCATTGCTCCGGTCGCGCACTTCCCAGCCCCCCTCCTTGAACCGCGTGGTGATGGTCTTGGCGGCAGCGTCTGGTGCAACGCCCGGCGGCAACTTGATACGATAGCTTGCCGAAAACAGGCTGCCGGGTTGCACCAGCCCGGTTGCCTTGAGGCCCGCCATATCGGTGAGGATGGCAGGCCCGAAGGTGAAACCTGAGCCCGAACGGTCCGGCTCTTCGGCGATGATGCCAATGACGCGGAACTGCGCCTCGCCCACGCGAACGTGATCGCCCAGCGTCAGGCCCAGCCGTTCGGCAAGGCCTTCCGCTATGGCGACATCAAGCCCCGCCGGCCGGGCGGCAAGCGCGCCGGGCCGGAGCGTCAGCGCGCCATAAAGCGGATAGGCGTCATCAACACCCTTCAGTTCGGCCAGCACCGACTGGCTGTTGTCGGGCAGCGCCGCCATGGCGCGCATCCGAATAACTTCGGACACCCGCCCCAGCCGGGCGAGCGCCTGCCGTTCCTCAGGAAGCGCATCACGCTGGACGACCTCGAACTGCACGTCGCCACCAAGGATCAGCTGCCCGCGTTCGGACAGCCCGCCAAGGATAGCGCTTGAAAGGCTGCCGATGCCCGCAAGGGCTGCGACCCCAAGGAACAGGCAGACGGCCAAAAGCCGAAGCCCCGCCCTGGAGCCACGCAGATCGCGCAGCGCGAGGCGCCAGACCAGACTCACCCCTTTTGCGACGCAATCCAGCGATTGACCTGCTCTTCAAGCACGTCGAGCGGCACCGGACCATCTTTCAGCACGACATCATGGAAGGCGCGCATATCGAATTTGGGGCCAAGCTCCTTTTGCGCCTTGTCGCGCAATTCGCTGATCTTGAGGCGACCGACCATGTAAGCCGTCGCCTGCCCCGGATAGACGATGTAACGCTCGATGGCCTTCACGATGCCGCCCGGCGCATCGGCCGAATTGTCGGCGACATATTTGATCGCCTGTTCGCGCGTCCACTTTTTGTAATGAAGCCCTGAGTCGACGACGAGGCGGATCGCGCGGTGCAATTCCAGCTGGAGCCGCCCGAAATCGCGATAAGGGTCTTTGTAGAGCCCCATGTCCTTGGCGAGCTTTTCCGAATAAAGGCCCCAGCCCTCGGTATAGGCCGTGAAGCCACCAAAGCGGCGAAAGGGCGGCACATCGGTCAGCTCGGTCTGGATCGTGCGCTGGAGGTGATGGCCCGGCAGACCTTCATGATAGAACAGCGCCTCGACCTCGAAGAGCGGCATATCCGCCATGTCGTAGAGATTGGCGTAATAGGTGCCGGGGCGCGACCCATCGGGCGATGGGCCTTGATAGAACGCCTTGCCCGCCGACTTTTCGCGGAACGGCTCGACGCGCTTCACGACGAGCGGGGCCTTGGGCAGGATGCCGAAATATTGTGGCAGCAGCGCCGTCACATCGGCCTTGGCCTTTTCGGTTTCCGCCAGATAGAGCGCGCGGCCTTCATCGGTGTTGGGCGCATAGAAGCGCGGGTCTTCACGCATGAACTTGAAGAAGGCCTGAAGATCCCCGGCAAAGCCGACGCGCTTCATGATCTCGCGCACTTCGTCATGGATGCGGTCAACCTGTTGAAGGCCAAGCGCGTGGATCTGCGCACCGTCCATATCGGTGGTCGTGTAGTTTTTGAGGAGCGTTGCATAATAGCCCGCGCCATCCTTGAAGCGCCACACGCCGTCATCGGTGCCTGCGAGCTTTTCCTGACGCTCCATTTCGGCGACCAGCTCGACATAGGCCGGCTTGACCGAGCCGAGCAGCGCGTCGGTTGCAGACTTGAGGAGCGCGTCCTTTTCAGCCTGCGGCAGATCCAGCTTTTCCACCTTGGCCTTGATGTCGGCATAAAGCGGCGCTTCGGTCGCGATGCGCGTGAAGGGGAAGCCCGCAATCACATTCTTCGCATCGGCGATGACATAGGGATAAACCCATTTGGGCGGCATAATGCCCTTGTCGGCCCGCACCTTGGATTGTGCGATCGCCTGCCGCATCGCGGTGCCCATGCCTTGAAGGCGGCTTATATAGGCTTCGGCATCAGCCTTGCTGTCGACGCGGTGGATGTTGATGAGAAAGGCAGGCAACTGGCTCTGCGCGCCATTCATCTGGTCGAATGCATAGCCATAGTCGCTATATTTATAGGCGGCAGCCGACCGCTCGATCTTCTTTTCAAAGAGGCGGAACGACAGGCGATTGGCGGGCGAGAGCTTGGCCGGGTCAAACCGCTTGCGCATTTCGGCAAGGGCGGCCTGATCGGCCTCGTAATCGCGCTTTTCAGCAGCGTCGGTGAAGTCGTCCCATTTGCCGTAATCGGCATCCTTGATGCCGCGATAGGATTTGGAGAGCGGGGAGCGCGCCAGTTGCGCTGCGTCATAGTCCTCAAAGAACTTGCTGATCGCCGCATCCTGATCGGCAGGCTGGGCAGGCGCGACCATTGCGGAATGATCGTGGTGCTGCGCGACGGCAGGGCTTGCCAATAGGGCCGCAAATGACACGGCAAGCATGAAGTGACGCATTGGATTTCTCCCCTGTTCAAAGTCTGGATGCACGCCTTTTACCAAGCCTTGTCCGCCACCGGGGCATTTGCGCCGCCGTTGGTCGAAGCGCGATGACCGCTCATCGAACGCCGCCCGCATGGTCGGAGACGATCCGCCCGTCCTGCATTTCGACGACCCGCCCGCAGCGCGCGGCCAACGCCGGATCATGCGTGATGATAAACAGCGTCGCCCCGGTTTCGGCTTGCCGTGCAAAGAGCAGGTCCATCGCCTGCACGCCGGTTCTGGCATCGAGATTGCCGGTCGGCTCATCGGCAAAGATGATTTCAGGGCGTGGCGCAAGCGCGCGGGCAATCGCCACGCGCTGCTGCTCCCCGCCCGACAATTGCGCAGGGTAATGGCCGGTGCGCGCGGCAAGGCCAACGCGCGCCAGCTCTTCGCGCGCGCGGTCAAAGGCACCTTCCACCCCGGCAAGCTCCAGCGGCACCGCCACATTCTCCAGCGCGGTCATCGTCGGCAGCAGGTGGAAGGCTTGCAGGATGATGCCGATGCGCCCGCGCCGTGCGCGCGCCAGACCGTCTTCGTCAAGCTGCCCAAAATCAGCGCCGCCGGTTTCGATTACGCCGCCTGTCGCGCGCTCCAGCCCCGCCAGCACCGCCATCAGCGATGACTTGCCAGAGCCGGACGCGCCGAGCAGCGCCACCGTCTCACCATGGCGCACCTCAAGGTCGATGCCTTTGAGAATATCCACTTTCGCCTCGCCCGCGCCAAGCGTGAGGGTGACATTGCGGACATTCATCACAATATGATCGGAAAGGGCTGGCACTGGAGTCGGCACAAGGGAGCTTTCTTATGAAGCGGTTGACGACATATGGGTTGGTCCTCGCCTTCTGCCAAGTGATGCTTTTGGCAATGGCGCCTGCGGCCCATGCGCGCGAGAAGCTGGTCCTTGCCATCGGAGACAGTCTGACGTCGGGCTACGGCCTGAAACCCAATGAGTCCTTCCCCGCCCAGCTTGAAGCAGCGCTTCGCAAAAACGGCATGGACGTGCGCGTCCACAATGCGGGCGTCTCTGGCGATACGACCACGGTGGGCCGCAATCGGCTGAGCTGGGTGCTCGCGCGGGTCAAGGCCAAGCCCGACCTTGCCATTATTGAACTTGGCGCAAATGATATGCTGCGCGGCCAGCCGCCCAAACAGGCCAAGGCCAATCTCGACTTCATCATCAGCTCATTGAAAGGGCGTGGCATCCCTGTGCTGCTGACGGGGATGAAGGCCTCCTATAATCTCGACAAGGCCTATCGCGCCGAGTTCGATGCGATTTACCCCGCGCTTGCAAAGAAGCACCGCGTGCCGCTCTATCCCTTCTATATGGATGGCGTGACGGGCAACCGCGAAATGCTGCTGCCCGACCAGCTCCACCCGACCGCCAAGGGCGTGGCGGAGATCGTCCGTCGCATCACCCCGCAGGTGAGGGCCGCGCTACGATAGGGCGGCAGCAAGCTGCGCCAGCCGCTCCTTGCCGAAGAACATTTCGTCGCCCGCGAAAAAGGTCGGGATGCCAAAAGCGCCGCGCGCCACCGCGCGCTCGGTGTTGGAAACGAGTTCCGCCTTCACATCGGGATCGTCCGACGCCGCGACCAGCGCCGCGCCATCAAGCCCGACCTCGTTCAGCACGGCGGCGATTTCTGCACGGTCGGAAAGATTGCGCTCGTCCTCCCACATTGCCGCCATCATCGCCTCGACCGCAGGCGCCATCTGCCCGGCCCGCGCCGCGGCTACCAGCGTGCGCATCGCCGCCAGCGTATTGGGTGGGAAATGCGGGTTCATGCGGAATTTGGACAGCCCGTTGGCCGCGATGAAGCGATTGAACTCCAGTCGCTCATACGCGACCTTGGCGGGGACATCGGCATAAACCTGCCAGGGCGGGCGATTGTTGGTGGCCTTCATAAGCCCGCCCAGCAACACCGGCACATAGACGGCGCTCGCCCCCGTTTCCGCACAAAAGCGCGGCAGAACGCGATGGACGAGATAGCCATTCGGCCCGCCGACATCGAACAGAAATTCAAAGCTTTTGTGCATCGCGTCACTCCCCCCAAAGGACATTACCACGCCTCTATCCACGGGCGCAGATCAAGTTCATGCGTCCAGGCGCTGCGCGGCTGCTTGTGGAGCATGACATAATTGGCGGCAATCGCTTCGGGTGACAGCACGCCATCGCGCGCTTTCAGATCATCAAAATCAGGCCGCAGGCCGCGCACAAATTCGGTATCAATGCCGCCATCGATGACGATATGCGCCACATGGATGCCAAGCGGCGCAAGCTCGCGCGACATGGATTGCGCGAGCATCCTGAGCGCCGCCTTTGCGCCTGAAAAGGCCGAAAATCCGGCCCCGCCGCGCACGCTTGCGGTCGCGCCGGTAAAAAGAATGGTGCCACGCCCGCGCGGAACCATGCGACGCGCCACCTCTCGCCCCATCAGGAAGCCGGAAAACGCCGCCATCTCCCATACCTTGCGATAGACCTGCGCGGTCGTCTCGCGCACGCCGAAGCGGACATTGGCCCCGATATTGAACACAGCCACCTCAATCGGCCCGGCCTCTGCCTCGACGCCATCGACCATCGCCACCATCTCATCCTCCACCCGCGCATCGGCAGGATAGGCGCGCGCCTGATGTCCGCCGACGCGGATCGATGCGGCCAGCGCCTCAAGCTGGGCGGCGTTGCGCGCGCGGCGATTGACGCAGGCGGTATAGCCCTCTGCCGCAAAAGCGCGCGCGATGGCGCCTCCGGTGGCATCCCCCGCGCCGATGATAAGCGCTGCTGACATGGCGACTCCTTTCAGGCCCGGCAACATAACTATGATAATCATAGTTGCAAGCAAATGCTGATCGCGGGATAAGGGACCATGCCCAAGCGCAAAGACATTGGCCCCACGCTCTGCCCGCTCGCCCGCACCGCCGACATCATCGGCGACCGCTGGGCGCTGCTCATTTTGCGCGAGCTTTATTTCGGCAACCGCCGTTTCGATGCGATCCGCACGCAAACGGGGGCGACGCCGCAGATGCTGGCGGACAGGCTGCGCTTTCTGGAAGGCGAAGGCATCATCGCGCGGGCCGACAGCAACGCGCGGCGCAGCGACTATCTGCTAACGGGCAAAGGCAAGGATCTGTTTCCCGTGCTCTATGCAATGCGCAACTGGGGAGAACGCTGGGGCGACGCAGGGACGCCCGCCATCCGCTACATCCATCGCACCTGCGGGCAGGATGTCGGGCTGGAAAGCACCTGTCCGCACTGCGGCGAGGCGCTGGCCTATGGGTCTATCCGCGGAGAGCCGTCGGCGGCGCTACAGCAAGAGCGCGAAGCACGGCGCGGCTAAAGAGGCGAACGCTTACGCCTTTTCAAGCGTGCATTGCAGCGGGTGTTGATTCTGCCGCGCATAGTCGATCACCTGGCCCACCTTGGTTTCAGCGACTTCATAGGTGAAGGTGCCGCACACGCCCATGCCCTTTTGGTGGACATGAAGCATCACGCGCGTCGCCTGCTCCAGATCCATCTTGAAGAAGCGTTGCAGGCAATGGACCACGAATTCCATCGGCGTGTAATCATCATTGAGCATCAGCACGCGATAGGGCTGCGGCTTCTTGGTCTTGTCGCGCGTCTTGGTCGCGACGCCAAGGCCGGTGCCGCCTGCGCCCTTATCGGCATTGTCTGACATGGATATACGCGTCATTCTGGAAGAATATGGCATTTGATGCCCCAAGGGCAAGATGCGCGAATGGTTAGTGCGACAGAAAAGGGCCGCGCCGAAGGTTCGGCACGGCCCTGTCTCCCAGGAGAGGGAAGTCTGTCAGCCTCAGGCGGCGAAGCGCGCCTTGACCTGCTCCGAAGCCGCTGCGTAGCGGTTCTGGATCGGCTTGGCGATTTCACCTGCAAGTTTGGTGTAGAATTCGGTCGACTTCGAGAAATCGGCAACGACCGCGTCAAACTGGCCACGCACAAAGTCGCTCTGCGCCTTCATGAAATCAGCGGGCGAACGCAGGCCAGCCAGCGCCTTGACGTGCGCAGCGGTGGCGTCCCAGTTCTTCTTGCCCTGTTCCACGGCGTGCTGGGCAGCTTCCTGCATACCCTTGGCCGCGATCTTGCCCGATTCCACAACGGCTTCGAGGTTCGCCTTCTGGAACTCGACGGCTTCCTTCGAGAACTCGCCCGACTTGGCGAAGGCTTCCTTGGCCTTGGTCGTCGCGTCCTTGAACATTTCAGTCGCCTTTTCGGCATAGTCGGCAGCGGCGGTCTTTGCGGTTGCTTCGGTCATCGTTTCAATTCCTTCCTGTGCAGCCAGCGATGCGGATGCATCCTGATCGACGGTTACGCACTCGGCACTGTCCTGAGCGACGGGCGCGATGCCTGCCGCGTCAGGGGTTGTGGCCGTTGCAGGAGCCGGAACTGCTTTCGCCGTCCTGCGTCTGGCCGGGGTTTTTGCGGGTTGAGCCATAAATAGCCCTCTTGTCATGTTGCGGTGCACAATAAACCATCTGCGAAAAGATGCAAGCATTTTTTGTGCAGTGCAGCAAATGAGCGGAATCCGCCCCGAATCAGCGCATTTTGCGGCGATAAAGGAACTCGTCATCGCGGTGGCTGCCGACCATGAAATAGGTGTCGGCAATCCATTCAAACCCGTAGCGATGGTAGAAACGCTGGGCGCGCGTATTTTCGGCCCAGACCGAAAGGATCATCTCGTCGGCATCGTGCGCTTCGGCCTCGGCGATCGACCAGTCCATCAACTGCTGCGCCACGCCAACGCCCTGATGCGTCGCCATGAGGTAAAGCTGCTTCAGCTCGACCACGCGGCGGCCTTCGGGATCATAATCGAGCGACACATCCAGCCCAAGTTTGCAATAACCGACCAGCTTGCCGTTCTCTTGCGCCACGCGGAAAATATAGCGCGGGCTGGCGATCTGCGCCGCCACAACGTCGGGCGCATAGGTATCTGCAAGGAACGCGTTGAGATCTTCGGGCGTATAAAGGTGCCCGAAGGTCTCGACGAACGAGTCGCGTCCCAATGTGGCGAGCGCCGCGGCCTCTTCGACACGCGGCGCACGATATTGGATCATGCAGCCCCCGGAAGGGTGAGCTGCTCATAGCGATCGAGGTGCCAGTCGGCTGATCCGAACTGGCTTTCGATCATCGTCGCCCGCTTGAAATAATGGCCGATGGCCAGTTCCTGCGTGATGCCGATGCCGCCATGCGTCTGGATGGCGTTCTGGCCGACAAACTTGGCAGAGCGCGAGACCTTGGCCTTGGCAAGGCTCACCATCGCCTTGCGCTCGGCAGCCGGCAGATCGAGCTTGAGCGTCGCCATCAGCGTCATCGACATGATCTGTTCCACCTCAAGGAACATATCGGCCATGCGATGCTGGAGCACCTGGAAGCGGCCGATGGGCTGGCCGAACTGCTGGCGCTGCTTGGAATAGTCCAACGTGCCTTCGTGCAACTTGCGCGTCACGCCACAAGCTTCACCGCACACCGCGACCGCCGCTTCATCGACGACCTTTTCAACCAGATCGATGCCGCCGGGCAGCAAGGCTTCAGCGGGAAGTGCTACGTTTTCGAAATAGATTTCCGAAGCGCGCGATCCATCAACGGTCGGGTAATCGCGGCGCGTGATGCCCGCCGACTTTGCATCGACGAGGAACAGCTCAACGCCGTCGCGGTCACGCTGGTTGCCGCCGGTCCGCGCGGTGACAAGCAGGTGCGTGGCCCAGGGCGCTGCATAGACAACGCCTTTATGGCCATTGAGCACATAGCCCGCGCCATCCTTCTTCGCTGTGGTGCGCAGATTGGCAAGATCATAGCGACCCTGCGGCTCGGCATAGGCAAAGGCGATGATCGCATTGCCTGCGATGATCTCCGGGATCACAGCATCAGCCAGCGCGCCGCCAGCCGCCTTCAAGGCACCGCCGCCGATGACGACGGTCTGGAGATAGGGTTCAATCGCAATGACCTTGCCCAGCTCTTCCATCATAATCATGTTTTCAAGCGCGCCGCCACCAAGGCCACCCTGCGCTTCCGAAAACGGTGCCGAAAGGATGCCCAGATCATTCGCCAGTGCGCGCCAGATGCCCGGATCACGGCCCTCTGCGCTGTCGATCATCTTCTTGCGGGTTTCAAAATCATAAGTGTCCGCAAGGAAACGCGCGAGCGTATCACGAAGCATATCCTGCGTTTCGGTATAGGTGAAATCCATCTTCTTATTCTCTCCAGATACGCGCCCCCGCCCGCAGGCGGGAGGGGGAAGGTCGATTAAAGTCCGAGCACCATCTTTGCGATGATGTTGCGCTGGATTTCGTTCGAGCCGCCGTAGATCGTCGTCTTGCGGGTGTTGAAGTAGATTGGTGCCGCGCGGTTTGCATATTCCGGCCCAATCGGATGCTCGTTATCGCCCTCGCCAAAGCCGCGGAAATAGGGCGCGCCATAATGGCCCGCCGCTTCCAGCGTCAGCTCGGTGATGCGCTGCTGGATTTCCGATCCCTTGATCTTGAGGAGGCTCGATTCAGGCCCAGGCCCCTTGCCAGCAGCCTCACCCGCCAGCGTGCGCAGCTCGGTATATTCGAGTGCGGTCAGGTCCATTTCCAGCTCGGCCACCTTGCGGCGGAAGAAAGGATTGGCGAGCAGCGGACGATCACCATCAAGCTCAGACATCGCGATCGACTTGATGCGCTCCACACCGCGCTTCGAGGCGGCGACGCCGGCAATGCCCGTGCGTTCGTGCGCGAGGAGGAACTTGGCGCAGGTCCAGCCCTTGTTTTCTTCATAAACCCGGTTTTCGACCGGAACGCGAACATCCTCAAGCCACACTTCGTTGACTTCATGCTCGCCGCCCAGCGTGATGATCGGGCGAACTTCGATGCCCGGCGTCTTCATGTCGACAAGCAGGAAGCTGATGCCCTGCTGCTGCTTGGCATCGGGATCGGTGCGGACAAGGAAGAAACCCCAGTCTGCGTGCTGCGCCATCGTCGTCCACGTCTTTTGGCCGTTGACGACATAATGATCGCCATCGCGCACCGCCTTGGTGCGCAGCGAGGCAAGGTCGGAGCCCGAACCGGGTTCCGAATAGCCCTGACACCACCAGTCCTCGCCCGAAAGGATGCGCGGCAGGAACCTGGCCTTCTGCTCCGGCGTGCCGAAGGTGTAGATGACCGGACCGACCATGGTGAGACCAAAAGGCATCAGGCGGATGCAGTCTGCCCGTGCGGTTTCTTCCGACCAGATGTAACGCTGCGTCGCGGTCCAGCCGGTGCCGCCATATTCGACCGGCCATGCAGGCGCGACCCAGCCCTTCTTGGCCAGCACCTTGTGCCAGCTCAGGAAATCTTCCTTGGTCAGATCGCCGCCCTCGTCCTGCTTGCCGCGCAGCTCCTTGGGGTAGTTTTCGGCGATGAAGGTGCGCACTTCCTCACGGAAGGCGATTTCTTCGGGGCTGAATTCAAGATTCATAAGTCAGACTCCAGGCTATCCTCTTGACGAAGGGATAGGAACAGTTGACGTTAACGTCAATCGGGTGCGGTCGCCATTTTTGCGCAGAAGCAGACATCCGGCAGACGAGGTGTGGACATGGGCGAATGGCGCAGCGGATGGCGCGTGGTGTTGGGAGCCGCGCTGGCGGCGGCAACGGGCGTCAATCTGCTCTATTATGTCTTCAGCATCTTCATTCCGCCCTTGCAGAAGGAAACCGGCTGGACGCTGGGCCAATTCTCGCAATTGCAGGCGCTGGTCGGGCTGGGATCGCTCGCCGCCCCCGCTGTCGGCTGGGCCATGGACCGCTGGGGCTTTCGCCGCGTCTATGCCACCGGCATGGCGCTCTTGACGCTGCTCTTTCTCTTTATCGGCACGATGCCCTTCGTGCCCGCGCTGTTCGGCCTTTTGACCTTCATCACCGGGCTGATCGGCGTGCTGACGACATCCATCAGCTATACCCGCGCCGTTGCGGGCTGGTTTGTCCGCAATCGCGGGCTGGCGCTGGCGCTTGCCGCCACGGGCATCTCGCTCTCCGCCGTCATCATGCCGCCCTTGTTTGAGGCGGTGATCGGCAATCAGGGGTGGCGCGCGGGCTATTTTCTGCTCGCGGCGCTGAGTGGATTGATCGGCCTGCCCGCGATTCTCCTCCTGCTGCGCGAAGAGCCTGCCCGCATGGCGCGCGCCGCAGCGCAAACAGCCGAAGGCGAGCCCGACCATGCATTTTTCCGCACATCTGCCTTCTGGCTCATCATCGGCAGCTTCATGTGCTTTAACCTGCCGGGGTCCGGCATTTTGAGCCAGATGGTGCCGATGATGATGGAAGAAGGCGTGTCGGCAAAGCTTGCGGCGCTTGGCATCTCTGCCTTTGCCGTCGGGCAGGTGCTGGGCCGCCTCGGCTGCGGCGCGCTGCTTGACCGCGCCAATCCTTCACGCGTCGCCTTCATCTTCACGCTTGTGCCCGCCTTTGGCTGCCTTGCGCTCTGGGGGACGAACGACACACCCTGGATCACGCTGCTCGCGGTTGGCGTGGTCGGCATCCAGCAGGGCGCCGAAACCGACCTTCTGGGTTATTATATCGCCCGCAAATTTGGTCTGGATCGTTACGGCATGATCTTCGGCTGGGTGCAGGCGGCTGGCTGGACCTCCACCATTTCAGGAATTCTGCTCTTTGGCCGGGTTCATGATCTGACCGGCAGCTATGCGCATTTCCAGTTGATGGGCGTCTTTGCCTATGCGGCCGGCGCCGTGATGATCGGCCTTGTCCGGCTGCCAAGGCTGACCGCCCATCATTAAGCTGCTTTTGACGCAGCCTCCGGCCTGTCCGCCGCCGCCAGCATCCGCTCTTCAAGATCGCGGATGCGCGTCGGGTTTGAAATCTTGTCGCCGGTCAGATCGGTCACATAAAATGTATCGACCGCGCGTTCGCCATAAGTGGCGATGTGTGCGGAATGGATCGTCACCTTCGCCTCGAACAGCGCATAGGCAAGGTCATAGAGCAGCGCCGGACGGTCGCGCGCATTGACTTCGATGACCGTGTAGCGGTTCGACGCGCGGTTATCGATTAGCGCATTGGGGGCGATGTCAAAGGCTTCGGCGCGGGCACGCGGCAAGGGGCGCGCCGCCAGCCGCTCGACAAGCTGCGCGCGATTGGCGAGCGCGTCCTCGATCGCCTTTTCGATCCGCTGGAGCTGGTGTTCATCGTCAAAGGGGCGGCCCAGCGGGTCTTGCACAAGAAAATTGTCAAGCGCCATGCCGTCACGCGTCGTGTGGATGCGCGCGTCGATGATGCTCCCGCCCGCCAGATGGATGCCGCCCGCAATGCGGTAGAACAGCCCCGGATGGTCTGCCGCATAGACCGTGACGAGCGTCGCCCCGCGCGAGGGATAGACCGTCGCTGCAATCGACAGATGCGCATCGCCCGCCGCCGAAACATGGCGGGCATTGCTTTCCAGCACGTCATCGGGCTCGGCCACCCAATAAGGCTCGGCCAGCCGCTTGGTGTAGGCCGCAAATTTGGCAGGTGCCCAGGCGAGTGCTTCTTGCAGCAATTCCTGCTTCAGCCGCACGCGATCTGCGCGACCGCGCTGCTTGTGGCCCAGCCGCAGCACCTCTTCCGCCGATTCGAACAATTCGGAGAGCAATTGCCGCTTCCAGCTGTTCCACACGCCCGGCCCCACTGCGCGAATATCAACAACCGTCAGCACCAGCAGCAGGCGCAGACGCTCCGGCGACTGCACTATGCCTGCAAAGTCGAGCACGGTCTTGAAGTCAGAAAGGTCGCGCTTGAAGGCGGTTGCCGACATCAGCAGATGCTGGCGCACCAGCCACGCCACGGTTTCGCTTTCAGCGGGCGTAAGCCCCAGCCGCGGGCAGAGCTTCAATGAAACCTCCGCGCCCAGCACGCTGTGATCGCCACCGCGCCCCTTGGCGATGTCATGGAGCAGCACCGCGACATACAGCACCCGCCGCGAGACGACCTGCCGCAGAATTGCTGTCGCCAGTGGATGATCGTCCCCCAGCACGCCCTTTTCGATGCGCGACAACAGCCCGATGGCGCGGATCGAATGTTCATCCACCGTATAATGGTGATACATATCGAACTGCATCTGCGCGACGACGCGTCCAAAATCGGGCACAAAACGGCCAAAAACCGTCGCTTCATTCATCCAGCGCAAGACCGTGTCGGGCTCTTTGCGTGACGTCAGAACGTCAAGAAAGAGCGCATTGGCGCGCGGATTGTTGCGCACCTTGGCGTCAATGAGCCGCGCGTCGCGCGCCGCCGCCCGCATCGCCTGCGGGTGGATTTCCAGCCCCTGCGCATCGGCGAGCGCGAAGATTTCGATAAGCCGCACCGGGTCTTGCGCGAAGAAATCGTCGGCGGGCAGCGCCAGCCGCCCCCGGTCGAGCACAAAGCCGTTGAGCTTTTTGGGAGAGCGGCGAAAGCCTGCAAGGCTTGGCAATGTGAAGCGACGGCCCTTGGCGGCGTGCGCGTCATCCAGATGCGCGAGGAACAGCGCGGTCAGATCACCCACCGTCTTTGCGTTGAGGAAATAATGCTGCATGAAGCGTTCGACCGCCGAGCGCCCCGGCCGGTCATTATAGCGCATCCGCTCTGCAATCTCGCGCTGCACGTCAAAGGTCAGCCGCTCTTCGGGGCGCTTGGCAATGAGGTGCAGGTGGCAGCGCACCGCCCAGAGGAAATTTTCGGCCTTTTGAAACTGGCGCAGCTCGTCCGCACTGAGCAGCCCCTTGTCGACCAGTTCGGGCACGGTCGTCACGCGGTAGAGATATTTGCCGATCCAGAAGAGCGTATGGAGATCACGCAGGCCGCCTTTGCCTTCCTTGAGGTTCGGCTCGACGACATAGCGGCTGTCGCCCATGCGCTTGTGCCGCTCATCACGCTCGGCGAGCTTGTCGGTAATGAAGCTGCGCGCCGTGCCCGCCACAATTTCGGCGGCAAAGCGCGCGGCGGCTTCATCATAAAGCGCCTGATCGCCCCACACATAGCGCGCTTCGAGCAGCGCCGTGCGGATCGTCAGATCCTCCTTCGCCATGCGGATCATCTCGTCGAGCGAACGGCTCGAATGGCCCACCTTCAGGCCCAGATCCCACAGCGTATAGAGCATTGATTCAATGACCTGCTCGGACCAGCCGGTCTGCTTATAGGGCGTGAGGAACGCAATATCGATGTCGGACTGGGGCGCCATTTCACCGCGCCCATAGCCACCCACTGCAATCAACGAGATGCGCTCGGAGGCCGTCGGGTTGTTGAGCGGATAGAGCCGCTGGAGCGTGAAATCGAAAATAAGCCGCAAAATCTGGTCGGTCAGAAAGGCGTAGCTCGCCGCCATTTCACGCCCCTGATTGGGCCTGGCCGCCAGACGCCGGGCAATCTCTACCCGCCCCGCCTCAAGCGCGGGCTTCAAGATGGCGACCGAAGCGTTGCGCAGCTTGGCGGCATCATTGCCTTCAAGCGCCATGAGCGCATCAGACAGGGCGCGGCGCTCGATAATGGCCCGCCGCTGGGAAACAAGGTCGAACAATTGCGTCATTTCACCCGATATGCGCGCTCGCTTTCCAAGTCACAAGGCGGATTGGCGACCTTCACCATCATCGCTATGCGAAGGGGCGGGGGTATTGATGGACCAGGCTCAACTCGAAGCAACCGCCCGCAAGGGAATCGATGCGCTCAACCGGGGCGATGCCGGGGCGGCGCACGCCGCCTTTCAGGCGATCATCGATATTGGCCGCGCCACGCCCCAGCTTTGGGCGCTGATGGCGCAGGCCTGCGAGCGGCTGGGAGACATGGTCACGCTGACGCAGGCGCTCGACCAGATGCTCGCCGCCGACCCGCGCGACATTTTGGCGCTCGCCATGAAAGGAGACCTCTTCCTGAAGGCGGGCGATGATCGCGCTGCCATGGGCTGGTATAATATGGCGCTGCGCACAGCCGGGCAGCTTCAGACGCAAGGCCAGGCGCTGCCGCCACCGCTGATCGATCGTTTGCGCCGCGCCGAAGCCGCAACAGCGGCGGCGGCAGAACGCTTCGAGACACATCTTCTGAACACCATCGATGCAGATACCGGCGCGCTCAACCCGCGCTTTGCCGAATCGCTCGCCATTCTTGCCGGGCGGCGGGAGGTGCAACTCCAGCAGCCGACGAGCTTTTATTATCCCGGCCTGCCGCAGATCGCCTTTTATGACACGGCGGATTTTGACTGGGTGGCCGGCCTTGAAGCCGCTTACCCCGCGATCCGCGCCGAAGTGGAAGCGGTGATGGCCGACCCTTCGGGTATGGCGCCCTATGTTCAGGCAGACCCGACCCGGCCCAACCGGGGCCATGCGCTGCTCGATGATGCCCGCTGGAGCGCCTTTCACCTGTTTGAAGCTGGCCAGCCCGTGGCCGCCAATGCCGCGCGCTGCCCGGCGACGATGGCAGCACTTGAGGCCGCCCCCTTGCCGCGCATTGCCGGGCGTTCTCCCATGGCGCTGTTCTCGATTTTGCGACCCCATACGCACATTCCGCCGCACTGGGGGATGCTCAACACACGGCTCATCTGCCATTTGCCGCTGATCGTGCCCGACAAGTGCCGCCTGCGCGTCGGCAATCATGAGCGCCGCGTGGAGCCCGGCAAGGTTCTGCTGTTTGATGACAGCGTTGAGCATGAAGCGTGGAATGACAGCGACGCGGTGCGCGTCATCCTGCTGTTCGAAGTCTGGCGCCCGGAACTTGCCGCCGATGAACGCGCGGCGCTCACTCGCCTCTATGAGGCCGTCAGCCTTTATTCTCCATCAGAAGGCGCTTGAGCGCGTAAAGCTGGTCAAGCGCCTCGCGCGGGCTGAGGCCATCGACATCAACGCCCGCCAGCGCATCGCGCAACGGATCGCGCACCTCTTCCACCTTGGTCGCGGCAAAGAGCGGCAGATCATCGAGCCCCGCCGCCAGCCCGCCCGTCGCATCGCGGCCTGCCTCCAGCTTGTCGAGCACGGCCTTTGCCCGCGCGAGCACCTTGGGCGGAAGCCCCGCGAGCCGGGCGACCGCAATGCCATAGCTGCGGTCTGCCGGGCCGCTCCCCAGTTCATGCAGCAGCACCAGATCGCCACGATATTCGCGCGCGCGGACATGATGGAGCGAGAGCGCGGGCAGCTTTTCAGCCAAGCGCGTCAGCTCATGATAATGGGTGGCGAACAGGCAGCGGCAGCGGTTGACCTCATGCACCGCCTCCACCACGGCCCAGGCGATCGCCAGCCCGTCATAGGTGGAGGTGCCGCGCCCGACTTCATCGAGGATGATGAAGCTGCGTTGGGTCGCCTGCGAGAGGATGGCCGCCGTCTCGACCATTTCGACCATGAAGGTGGATCGGCCCCGCGCCAGATTGTCCGACGCGCCAACGCGGCTGAAGAGGCGGTCCACCAGACCGATCGTGGCGGTGGACGCGGGCACATAGCAGCCCGCCTGCGCCATCACCGCGATCAGCGCGTTCTGCCGCAAGAAGGTGGATTTACCCCCCATATTGGGGCCTGTCACCAGCCACAGCCGTGAATTGGGCACGAGCGCGCAATCATTGGCGACGAAACGCTCGCCCGATTTGGCGACGGCGGCTTCGACAACGGGATGACGGCCACCAGTGATCTCGAAGCGCGCATCGGGCGCAAAGGCTGGGCGCGCCCAGCCCCCCTCGATGGCGCGTTCGGCAAGCGCGGAGGCCACATCGAAACGAGCAAGCGCATCCGCTGTCGCTGCAATCTCGCGCGCGCGGGCGAGCGCAAGGCCCGTCAATTCTTCCAGATGCCCCGCTTCGGCGGCAAGCGCGTGTGCACCGGCCTGCGTGACCTTGATTGCCAGATCGTGCAATTCCGGCGCGTTGAAGCGGACGACGCCCGCCAGCGTCTGCCGGTGGGTGAAGCCCGACTCCGCCGCCATCAGCGGATCGGCATTTTTGGCCGAGACTTCGATGTGATAGCCGAGCACATTGTTGTGCTTGATCTTGAGGCCCGAAATGCCCGTCTGGTCGCGGTAGCGCGCTTCGAGCATCGCCATCGCACGCCGCCCGTCTCCCCCCATCGAGCGCAGTTCATCAAGCGCCGCATCATAGCCTTCGGCAATATAGCCGCCCTGACCTGCATCGAGCGGCGGATTGGAAACGATGGCGCGCGCCAGAAGGTCCACCAGTTCGCCATGCCCGTCGAGCAAGGGCAGAAGCACGGCCATGAGCGGCGGAACATCGCCCCCGCGCGCCAGCCGCTCGCGCAGCATCCGCGCTTCATTGAGGCCATCGCGCAGCATCCCCAGATCGCGCGGGCCGCTACGACCTGCGGCAAGCCGCCCTAGCGCGCGGCCAATATCGGGCAGCGCGCGCAGATTGGCGCGCATGGCCTCACGCGCGCTGCCGGTATCGGCAAACCATGAAACGAGATCGAGCCGATCCTCAATCGCGCGCACATCCATGAGCGGGGCTGAAATATCCGCCGCAAGCAGCCGCGCGCCAGCACCCGTCACGGTGCGGTCGATGACGTCAAGCAGGCTGCCCGCGCGGGTACCGCCGCTCGCGCGGACAAGCTCCAAACTCTCACGCGTTGCCGCGTCGATGAGCATATGGTCGCTCGCCTCCAGCCGAACGGGCGGCGCAAGAAATGGCAGCGCGCCCTTGCCGACATGATCGAGATAAGCGAGCAATCCGCCACAAGCCGCAAGCTCGGCCTTGCTGAATTGACCAAAGCCATCGAGCGTCGCCACGCCGAATTGCGCCTTTAGCCGCCGCTCGCCATCGCCCGCCAGAAACTCGCTTCTGGGCCGCTGCGTGCCATCAAACCCCGCGCCTTCGGGCGACACGATTTCGGAAGGTCCCAGCCGGGCAAGCTCCGCATTGACGCCGTGCACCGGCGTTTGGCACGTCTCGAAGCGGCCGGTGGAAATGTCGGTCGCGGCAATGCCCACCTCATCGCCCACCGGGGCCAGCGCCACCAGCCAGTTGGCGCTACGCGATTCGAGCAGCGCCTCTTCGGTCAGCGTGCCTGCGGTGACGACGCGGACGATGCCGCGCGCCACGATGGATTTTGATCCGCGCGCCTTGGCCGCCGCCGGAGACTCGGTCTGTTCGGCAATGGCGACGCGAAAGCCCGCCTTGATGAGCCGCGCCAGATAGCCTTCCGCCGCATGGACCGGGACACCGCACATCGGCACCGGCTGGCCCGCGTGCTCCCCGCGCGCGGTGAGCGCGATGTCGAGCGCCTGCGCCGCCGCCTTCGCATCGTCGAAGAACAACTCAAAAAAGTCGCCCATCCGGTAGAAGAGCAGGCAATCGCCCGCCTCTTCCTTGAGCGCCAGATACTGCACCATCATCGGTGTTGCGCCCGCAAGCGCTGCCTGTGACATGGATGTTGCGATAGCGCTTTCACCAATAGGTGCAATCCCGGCTTCCCGTTCCGGCAAGATCGGCCTAAGCGCCTGTGGAGAAGACGGCATCAGAAAGGAAAATGGGACGATGAGCGACGCGAAGATACAGTTTTCGGATCGCGAGGCGCTCTATTACCATTCCACCGGCCGCCCCGGCAAGATCGAGATCATCGCTTCCAAGCCGATGGCGACGCAGCGCGACCTGAGCCTTGCCTATTCGCCGGGCGTTGCCGTGCCGGTTCAGGCCATCGCCGATGATCCCGCAACCGCCTATGATTATACCGCCAAGGGCAATCTCGTGGCGGTCATCTCGAACGGCACCGCGATTCTGGGCATGGGCAATCTCGGCGCGCTCGCCTCCAAGCCCGTGATGGAAGGCAAGGCCGTGCTCTTCAAGCGCTTCGCCGATGTCGACTCGATCGACATCGAACTCGCCACCGAAGACCCCGAAGCCTTTATCAACGCCGTCGCGCTGATGGAGCCGAGCTTTGGCGGCATCAACCTTGAAGATATTGCCGCCCCTGAATGTTTCATCATCGAGCAGGCGCTGAAAGAGCGTATGAACATCCCCGTGATGCATGATGACCAGCACGGCACCGCGATCATCGCGGCAGCCGGCCTCATCAATGCACTGCATTTGACCGGCCGCGATGCGAAGGACGCGCGCGTCGTCGTCAACGGCGCGGGCGCGTCGGCAATCGCCTGCACCGAACTCATCAAGGCGGTCGGCGTGCCGCACGATCACGTCATCATGTGCGATTCCAAGGGCGTCATCTATCAGGGCCGCACCGAAGGCATGAACCAGTGGAAGTCGGCGCACGCCGTCGTGACCGACCGGCGCACCCTCGCCGAGGCACTGAACGGCGCCGATGTGTTCCTTGGCCTTTCGGTCAAGGACGCGATGACACCCGACATGGTCCGCTCGATGGCGGCCAATCCGATCATCTTTGCAATGGCGAACCCTGATCCTGAAATCACGCCGCCCGCCGCCAAGGCCGTGCGCCCCGACGCTATCGTCGCCACGGGCCGTTCGGACTACCCCAATCAGGTCAATAATGTGCTGGGCTTCCCCTTCATCTTCCGCGGCGCGCTCGATGTGCGCGCAACCGCGATCAACGAAGAGATGAAGATTGCCGCCGCCCGCTCACTCGCAGAACTCGCGCGCCAGCAGGTGCCCGAAGAAGTGGCGGCAGCCTATGGCGGCGCCACCCCGTCCTTCGGGCCGGATTATATCATTCCAGCACCTTTCGATCCGCGGCTGATGGAAATCGTGCCCGCCGCAGTCGCGCAAGCGGCGATGGATTCGGGTGTTGCGACGCGGCCCATTCTCGACATGGCGGACTATCGCAACAGCCTGCGCGCGCGCATGAACCCGACGACCTCGGTGCTCACCATGGCGTATGAAAATGCCCGCGCACACCCCAAGCGCGTCGTCTTTGCCGAAGCCGAAGAAGAGGTTGTGCTGCGCGCAGCGATCGCCTTCCGCGATGGCGGCTGTGGCACGCCCGTGCTTGTCGGGCGCGACAATGTGCGCGAAAAGCTGGCCGCGCTTGGCGTTGAAGATCCCGACAGCTTCGAGATTCACAACAGCCGCAATTCGCCGCTCGTCCCCAAGATGGTTGATATGCTTTATGAGCGCCAGCAGCGTCGCGGCTTCCTGCGCCGTGAATGTGAGCGGCTCGTCAATCAGGATCGCAACGTCTTTTCGTCGCTGCTCCTCAAGCTCGGCGAGGCCGATGCCATGATTACCGGCGTGACGCGCAGCTTTGCGCAGACGATGCGCGAAGTGCGCCGCGTGCTCGATCCGGCAGAAGGCAAGACGCCCTTTGGCATCCACATTCTCGTCGGCCAGCACCACACGGTCTTCATGGCGGATACGACCGTCAACGAACGCCCAAGTTCGGAAGAGCTGGCGCATATTGCCGAAACGACCGCCGCCGTCGCGCGTCGCATGGGCCATGAGCCGCGTGTCGCCTTCCTCTCCTACTCCACCTTCGGCAACCCGCCGGGCAACTGGCTGGAGCCGATCCGCGAGGCCGTGGCGATTCTCGACGCGCGCGGCGTGAGCTTTGAATATGAAGGTGAAATGGCGCCCGACGTTGCGCTCAACCCCAAGCTGGCGGCGGCCTATCCGTTCAGCCGCCTGTCGGGGCCTGCAAACGTGCTGGTGATGCCGGGCCTGCAATCGGCCAACCTCTCGGCCAAGCTGCTGCGCGAACTGGGCGGCGATTCGATGATCGGCCCGATGCTCGTTGGCATGGAAAAGCCAGTTCAGGTCGCGCCGATGGTGTCCACCGCATCAGAACTCGTCACGCTCGCCGTGCTGGCGGCCAGCGGCATCGCGAAATAGGGCAACGGCCAGCCCAGGGCTTCACTGGGCTGAGCACAAAATGCCGTTCGGGCTGAGCTTGTCGAAGCCCTGTTCTTCTACTGTGCTGAACAGGTGGAGAGCAGCCGTTGATGCTCCGCATCGCCTTCGGCCCCGACAGGCTCAGGGCAAGCGGTGAGGCGTTGTAGCCCGTTCTTGACGGGCCATCTTCAACTGGCTTTGTCAGCCTCAGTTCGGGTTGTCGGCGCTGCCGCCATCGGCACCAACGGCACCGACCTGACCGATATTGCCGAACAGCTCTTCAAAGAAGCCGCGATTGCGACCGAGCGTCTCGGTCTTCTTGCTGGTCGGGTTGACGCGCGCCACCTGCTCCATGCCGCGACGGTCGACCGCAACGACATTGCCCGCCGTGTCAAAACGGACGCGCAGCACGAGCTGCCTTGAGGGCTGCGGCACGTTGAACGCATATTGGCGCGTGTCGCGCGCAAGATAATAATAATCCTGCTCGCCAAACTGGCTCACCCAGGTCGGGCGGCCCAGCGTCTTTTCCACCGAATCGCGATTGTCCACGCCCGGCTGGACCGCATCGACCAGCGACATATCGGCAATATAGCCCTGGTGCGTGGTGATGCGCGTGCACGCCGTGGTCGACATCGCGGCGGCCGCGAGCGCCAGGGCTGTTACGAGTTTCCGGTTCATGCACGACGACCTTTCCATTACGCGAGCTGACCCCTTGCTGAACGGGCCGGAACCCCCAATATGCCGGGCGGTCGAGAACAACAAGCCGGTTGGGATAAATGGATGGCGCTAAAACTGCTTAAGAGACTCTTTGCCCGTGACGAGGGGCGCGCCGCACTTGCGCCGCTTTATGCCGCACTCGTGGCAGAGGCGCGCACCCCCATCTGGTATCTTGATGGCAAGGTTGCCGATACGATTGACGGGCGATTCGAAATGGTCTCCGCGCTCACCGCACTCGCCATCCTGCGGCTCGATGCCGAGGGAGAGCCCGGAAAGCTGCCTTCGGTGCTGCTCACCGAGACGTTTGTCGACGATATGGACGGACAATTGCGGCAAGAGGGCGTAGGCGACATCGTGGTCGGCAAGCATATCGGCAAGATGATGGCGGCACTTGGCGGGCGGATCGAAGCCTATGGCGCAGGGCTGAATGGTGGTGATCTGGAGAGCGCGCTGGTGCGCAACCTTTACCGCACCGAACATCCCGGAGAAGCGGCGCTTGGCTTTACAGCACAGCGCCTCAACGCTTTCTGGATGCGATTGCGCGGCCTGCCGCTCGATGCGCTGCTTGCAGGCAAACTCGCATGACGCCTGAATTTTCACGCCCCCAGCGGCTCGATGCACTTGGCCAGGGCAAACCCATTATGCTGACGGCCACGCCGGAAGAATGTGCCGCCCTTGCAAGGCGCTTCGATCTTCACGCCATTGATGCGCTGGACGCCGAAGCAACGCTGACGCCGGGTGCCGCCGCCATCGACGCCAAGGGCCGGTTGCACGCATCTGTCGTCCAGTCCTGCGTCGTGACGGGGGAGCCGGTGCCCGCGCGCATTGACCTGCCCTTCATGATCCGCTTCGTCGCCGCCGATGCAGCTCCCGAAGGCGATGAGATCGAGCTGAGCGCCGATGATTGCGACGTGATGGAGCATGACGGGCAGGTGATCGACCTTGGCGAAGCGGTGGCGCAGACGCTGCTGCTGGCGCTTGATCCCTATCCGCGCAGCCCCAATGCCGAGGCGCGGCTCAAGGAAGCAGGCGTTCTGTCCGAAGGTGAGGCTGGCCCCTTTGGCGCGCTCGCCGCGCTCAGGGACAAGCTGAAGGGCTGACGCTCCTTCCCACTCGCCGCGCTGAACTTGGTTCAGCCTCTGCGGCCCTGCGCGAACCCTGTTTGCTTGCTAACGCGAGAGCAAGAACACCGCGTGCTGCGCGCGCAGATTGGCGGCGCCCGCGCTGATGAGCTTTTCGCCGCGCAAGAACCATTGCCCGTCAATCCGTACGCCGCGCTCGGCAATGAAACTGCGGAAATCGTCAATCGTCACATGGTGGATGTTGGGCGTGTCATACCAGCGATCGGGCAATTGCTTGGTGATGGGCATGGTGCCGCCAAACATCAGCGCCCAGCGGATGCGCCATTGCGCGAAATTGGGGAAGGAGACAAAGGCCTGCCGCCCGATCCGCAACAACTGGTCGAGCACCAGATCAGGCCGCGCGGTCGTCTGGAGCGTTTGCGAGAGAATGGCATAGTCAAACGACGCGTCGGGATAGTCCGAAAGATCGGTATCGGCGTTGCCCTGAATGACCGAAAGGCCCCGCGCCACGCAGGCCGCGACATTGTCGCGGTTCAGCTCCATGCCACGCGCATCGACCTGCTTTTCATCGCGCAGTGCCGCCAGCAGCGCGCCATCGCCGCAGCCGACATCGAGCGCGCGGGCACCCGCCTTCACTTCGCGCGCGATGATTGCAAGATCGGGACGAAGGAGGGTCATTGTCCGCCTGCCTTCAAAAAGCCGTCCACCACGCGGTTGAGTTCGGGCACGTCGAGCAGGAAACTATCATGCCCGAAAGGCGCTGAAAGCTCGACAAAGCTGACCGGCGCGCCCGCCGCGTTGAGCGCGTGAACGATGTTTTTGGATTCAGAGGTGGGGTAGAGCCAGTCAGTATCAAAGCTGACAAGGCAAAAGCGCGTTCCCGCCCCGCGAAACGCATTGGCGAGATGCCCGCCATGCTCTTCCGCCAGATCGAAATAATCCATCGCGCGCGTGATATAGAGATAGGAGTTGGCGTCGAACCTGTCGGTAAAAGTCAGCCCCTGATGGCGCAGATAGCTTTCAACCTGAAAATCGGCATCGAAACCAAAGGTCTTGGCTTGCCGGTCCTGCAAGCGACGCCCGAACTTCTCGGTCAGCCCCTGTTCCGACAAATAGGTGATATGTGCCGCCATACGGGCAACGGCAAGTCCGGCATCGGGGGTCTTGCCGTCATGATAATAGTCACCACCGCGCCAATTGGGGTCTGCCATGATCGCCTGTCGCCCGACTTCGTGAAAGGCAATATTCTGCGCGGAATGGCGCGCGGTTGAGGCGATGACGACAGCCGAGGCAACGCGCGTCGGGTAGGTCGCAGCCCAGGTGAGCGCCTGCATCCCGCCCATCGACCCGCCAACCGCGGCGTAAAGCCGCCCGATGCCGAGATGATCGAGCAGCATCGCCTGCGCACGCACCATATCGCGGATGGTGATGACGGGAAAGCGCATCGCATAAGGCTGGCCATCGGCGGCCAGCGATTCCGGCCCCGAAGAGCCCATGCAGCTGCCGATGACGTTGGGGCAGACGACGAAGAAACGATCCGTATCGACCGGACAGCCGGGGCCGACCATGCGCGTCCACCAGCCCGGCTTGCCGGTGATCGGGTGGTTCGAGGCGACGTGCTGATCGCCCGTCAGCGCATGGCACAGGAGGATCGCGTTCGACGCGTCTGCATTGAGCGTGCCGTAGGTTTCATAGGCGATTTCGACAGGCGCAAGGCTGCCGCCGCCATCAAGCGCCAATGGGCCGGGCAGGGAGACTTTTCGATTGAGGCCGAAGCGAAGGTCGTCGGACATGATGCGGGGGCTAGGGGCGCGAGGGGCGCATTGTCAACCGGCGCGGGCCTCACGCTGTTTGACCGGCCCCTGGCCGGGGGCTATGGGCGCAGCCCATGACGACATCAAAACAGACTGCACCCGAACCCAAGCCATGGATCATGGACATAGCGCCCTATGTGCCGGGGAAATCGAAGACCGATGATGGCCGCAAGGTCGCCAAGCTTTCGTCCAACGAAAATCCGCTGGGCACAAGCGATGAGGCGCGCGCCGCCTTTGCCCGCCACAGCCATGACCTCGAACGCTATCCCGATGCAAGCGCGACCGATCTGCGCGAGGCGCTTGCCACCGCCAACGGGCTGGACCCGGCACGCATCATCTACGGCACAGGCTCTGACGAAGTGCTCCACCTCGCCGCGGGCGCCTTTGCCGGGCCGGGCGATGAAATCATCTATATGCGCTACGGCTTTGCGGTGTACGAAATCGCAACGCGGCGCGTGGGCGCGGTGCCCATTATCGTGCCTGACAAGGACTATGCGACCGATGTCGACGCCATTCTCGCCTGCGTGACCACGCGGACGCGCGTCGTCTTCCTCGCCAATCCCAACAACCCGACCGGCACCTACACGCCGCGCGCCGAGATTGCCCGGCTGCACGCCGCCCTTCCGGCAAATGTGCTGCTCGTGCTCGATCAGGCCTATGCCGAATATCTGGCGCCCGAAGAGGATGATGGCGGGCTGGACCTCGCAAAGACCACCGCCAATGTGCTCGTCACGCGCACCTTTTCGAAGATTTACGGGCTGGCATCCGCCCGCGTCGGCTGGGGCTATGCAGCCCCTGCAATCATCGACGCGCTGCACCGCATCCGCGCGCCTTTCGGCTCATCCATCGCCGCCTATGACGCCGCGGTCGCCGCCCTTGGCGACACTGATTTTGTCGAAAAGAGCCGCACCCACAACGCCAAGTGGCGCGGCTGGTTTGCCAATGAGATCGCCAAGCTGGGCAATGCGGGCCTGCGCGCGGTGCCGAGCAAGGCCAATTTCCAGCTCGTTCTCTTTGAAGGGTCGGTGACGGCGGAAACCGCCTATAAGGCGCTGATGGACCATGGCTATATCGTCCGCTGGCTGCCCGGTCAGGGGCTGGGCCACGGCCTGCGCATCACCATCGGCACCGAAGAGGAAACGCGCGGGCTCCTCGCCGCGCTCCGCAAGATCGTGGGGGCAGACGCCTGATGCTGCCATTTGCGCGCGTGTCGATCATCGGCCTTGGGCTGATCGGATCATCGGTCGCGCGCGCGGTGCGTGAGCGGATGCCGGGCGTAGTCCTGTCGGGCTATGACGCCGATACGCAAACGCGCGAAACCGCGAAGGCCTTGAAGCTCGTCGACGACATGGCCGACACGCCGGGCGCCGCCGTGACTGATGCCGAACTCGTCATCCTGTGTATCCCCGTCGGCGCGATGGGGGCGGTGGCCGCAGAACTGAAGGACGATCTGCCCGCCGAGGCGATTGTGAGCGATGTCGGATCGTCCAAGGCGAGCGTGCTGGCGGCGCTGCAATCCGCCCTTCCCGGCCATGCGATCATCCCCGCCCACCCCGTAGCCGGGACCGAGCGAAGCGGGCCGGAGGCGGGCTTTGCCGCACTCTTCCATAATCGCTGGTGCATCGTCACGCCGCCCGAAGGCGCTGATGACACCAAGGTGGCGCAGCTTTCCGCCTTTTGGGAGCGGCTGGGCGCCAATGTCGAGATCATGGATGCCCAGCATCATGATCTGGTGCTCGCTGTCACCAGCCATTTGCCGCACCTGATTGCCTATACCATCGTCGGCACGGCATCCGATCTTGAGTCAGTCACACGCTCGGAAGTCATCAAATATTCGGCAGGCGGCTTCCGCGATTTCACGCGCATCGCCGCGTCCGACCCGACAATGTGGCGCGACGTGTTCCTGTCCAACAAGGACGCCGTGCTTGAGATGCTCCAGCGTTTCTCGGAAGACCTGACCGCGCTTCAGCGCGCGATCCGCTGGGGGGATGGCGATGCGCTGTTCGACCTGTTCAGCCGCACGCGCGCCATCCGCCGCAGCATCATCGAACAGGGGCAGGATGACGACCGCCCCGATTTCGGGCGCGCCGATCACTGACTTGCGTCAGTCGTTCAGCACATTGATCGCGGCGTGGACGCGCGCCTCGATTTCCTCGCGCGAGAGGCCGGGCGGAATTTCCGCGCCCACTTTCATCGTCACCACACCTGCACGCTTCACAAAGCCACGCGGCCAGACCTTGCCGGTATCGAGCGCCACCGGAATGACCGGCAGGCCGAGAATCTTGTACAGCCCGGCCAGGCCTGCGCGCAGATCCGGCTTTTCGCCATGCGGCACGCGCGTTCCTTCCGGGAAGAGGATGATGGGGCGGCCCGATTCCTTGGCGCGCTTGGCCTGCGCGATCATCCGGCGCATCGCGGTGGCCCCTGCCTCACGATCAACGCCGATCGAGCCGTGCTTGCGCGCGGCATAACCCCAGCCGAACAGATCGAGCAGTTCCTGCTTCATCACCACAACGGGACGGCGGAAGAGCGCGAGCGTCTCCACCGTTTCATACATCGATTCATGCTTGAAGATGTAGAGCGCCTGCTTGGTATCCAGCTCGCCGATAATCTTGGTGCGGATACCAAGAATGAAGCGCGCGCAAAAGCGGTGCCACAAGGCCCAGTTGCGCGCGCCGCGGATCGTCGCGCGCTCGCCAAAGGGCACCATGGCGACTGCCGCGCCAACAACAAACACACTGCCGATGTAAAAGACGATGGCAAAGACGAGCGAGCGGAGGAAGGACATCATAAGCGTTCGCCTAGCTCAAGCGCGATGAACCGCGCCAGCAGCTTGTTATATTCCTTGAAGAGTTGTGTCAGGCTGGGGTTGCTTGGCACGGCATCGGGCACGATGCGCACCCCCGGCCCAATCGCGTGCACAAGCTCCAGCTCGGCGCGGCGCATATGCCAGTCGCTCGTCACCAGCCGGACCGAGCCGAAGCCATGGCCTTTCAGCCAGCGCGCCGTCTCCCGCGCGTTCGAGATTGTGTCGACCGACGCCTTGTCGAGATCGATGCAGCAGCGCGAGAGCTTGCGCGGAATGTGCTGCGCTTCTTCCAGCTCTGCCCGGCGCACTTTCGGATCAACGCCAGAAACGAGCATCCGCTTTGCGCGGCCCGCCTGCAACGCATCCATCGCCTGATCGAAACGACCTGAACCACCCGTCAGCACGACAACGGCATCGGTCTCTTCCTTACCCGCGGGTCCGGGCAGAAACACCGCAAACCAGAACAGGCCGAGAAACCAGCCGACAAACGCCAATGAAAGAATCCGCCGGATCATAGCATCCGCCTCAACGCCGCCATCACCGTCATCCGCGCGGCGACCGTCGCAAGGCCGGCACCCAGCAGCGGCGTTGCCAGCAGGAACAGCCAGCCGGCCCAGCCAATGCCGACCGAGCCAAGCAGTTCTGATCCCACCGCCGCCAGCCGCCCGTTGAGCAACAGCATCGTGAGCAAGGCGAGGCCAAGCCCCAGCCCGCCGCCAAAAAGCGCATCAAGCGCAATGCGCTTTTGAAAGAGCCGCGCGATCTGCACATCGGTTGCGCCAAGCAGGTGCATCACTTCAATCGTCGCCCGGTGCGTGTTGAGCGCACTGCGCGCGGCGAGCACGACAATTGCGGTGGTCGCCCCCGCCATCATCACCACCAGCGTCCAGGCAAGCCAGGTGAGCGATCCTAGCAGGCGAGCGAGCGGGCCAAGCCACTGGGCGTGCTGCTCCACCCGTGCCGATGGGGCGATGCGCGCGATGCTGCTCGTCAGCGTCTCGATGCCGCCAGGGGCTGCGGGGTCAAGCGTCGCGTCGATCAGCGTCGGCACCGGCAGGTCGGCATCCATGCCTTCTGCGCCAAACCACGGCTCCAATAGGGCAGCCACCTCCCGATCCGGCACGCGGCGGAAGCTCTTGACCGCGGCAAGCCGCCCCAGTTCACGCGCCACGGCATCGGCCTGCGCATCACGCCGGGCGGCATTGGCCTCGACGATCTGGATTGTCAGCCGCCCGGCAAGATCGGCATCAAGCCCCTTGGCCGAGCGCGCGAGCGAAATGCCCGTGGCCGCCGCAAGCACCGTCAGGAACATGATGATGGCGATCACCCACGGCATTGGCCCTGCCATCCGCCCTTCGGGCAGCAGCCGCGCTTCGGCGGGCGGCGCCTGAAATACCGATTGGAGCCGTGGCAAGATGCGGTCGATCACCGCGCGATCGATCATGCGCGCGGCTCACGCGCGGGCGGGTTGCGCAAGGTGCCGGTCGGGTCCGGCAAGCCGCCATCGGCAAGCCGCATGATCTGCGCATGGGGAATTCGGCTCAGCAGATGGAGATCGTGCGTTGCCGTGATGATGGTGGTGCCCAGCTGGTTGAGCGCATCAAAGAGCCGCAACAGCCGTGTTGCCATATCGGGATCGACGTTGCCGGTCGGTTCGTCGGCGATGAGCACATCGGGCCGGGTGATGACGGCGCGCGCGATTGCGACGCGCTGCTGCTCCCCGCCTGAAAGCGTCGCCGGGCGCGCCGAGGCGCGGTCACCCAGCCCCACCCATTGCAGCATCTCGCGCACGGGCTGCTCGATGTCCTGATCGGATGCTCCCGCCACGCGCAGCGGCAGGGCGACATTGTCAAAGGCCGACAGATGCGGAACGAGGCGGAAATCCTGAAAGACGACGCCGATGCGGCGGCGGTAAAGCGGCAGCTTGTCACGCGGCATCGTCACCATGTCATCGCCGAACAGGCGGATAAGCCCCCGGCTGGGGCGCTGCGCCAGATAAAGCAGCTTCAGGAGCGAAGTCTTGCCAGCACCCGATGGCCCGGTGAGGAAGTAGAAGCCGCCCTGCACCAGCGAAAATGTGATGTCAGACAGCGTCTCGGCACCCGTGCCGTAGCGCAGCCCCACATTCTCGAACTGGATGATGTGCGTCATGCGCCCCGACAATGCCTTTTACCCGCCCTCTTTCTCTTCACTAGAGCACGGCTTCCCGCCGATCCAGCCCTGTTTGCCAAGACGCGCACTTGCCACACGCGCCCAAAGGGTGCTTAGAAGTGAAAAAACTGGCCCCAAAAGGTTTGCCCGGACGATGATCCTCTCCTGCCCTGCGTGTTCGACGCGTTATCTTGTTCCTGATACCGCGATCTCCGGGGCTGGGCGGCAGGTGCGCTGTGCGTCGTGCAAGCACAGCTGGTTCCAGCCTGCGCCAACGCCAGTGCGCGCGGCCACAGAAGAGCTGCCATTGCCGCCGCCAGCCCCGCCTGCGACCCCCACGCCTCCGGCACCTGCCGTCGCTGCGCCGCGCGATCTGCCCGAAGACTTTCCTGCACCCCCACCCGTCATTTCGCGCGCGGAGCCGGGTGACGACGCCAGTTATGAGCGTGACGAGCGGATTGATATGTTCGCGCCGGAGCCTCCTTTCCGGCCGCGCCGCAATCCGGCCAAACGCTGGACGATTGCCGCTGCCGGCGCCGCCGTGCTGCTTCTGGGTGGCGTTGGCGCCATCCAGTATTTCGGCACGCCCGACATCGCCGCAAAGCTTGGCCTTGCGAGCGCGACAACCGAAGTGCCGCTCCTGCTGGAAGTGCCGCGCCGCCCGGAACGTCGCCTGCTTGAAAGCGGCAATGAATTGTTCGCCATTTCCGGCAAGGTCGTGAACCCGACCAGCGAGCAGCAGCGCGTGCCCGACATTCTTGCCGAACTGCGCGATGCGCAGGGCCGCGTCGTCTATGGCTGGACGATCACCCCGCCCAAGCGGACAGTGGACGCCAAGGGAACTATCGAGTTCAACTCGGCGGAAGTGAACGTGCCGCGCGGCGCGAAAGAGCTGAACCTCAGCTTCGCCGGGAAGTAACCCACAAGAAGCGCCCGCCATTGAGAAGCGCCGCAACAAGCATCCCCGCGCCTGACCCCCAGACCAGCGCATAGGGGCCAAAGCCCTGTTGCACGAGGAACCAGCCCAGCCCGCCCGTCACGAGGAAAAAGGCGAGGATGCCGTTGACACCTGCCGCCACCTGATCGCCGATCGAGCGCAGCGCGAACATGAAGACGACCTGTAGCCCGTCGAACAGGATGAAGGGTGCCCACACGCCAAGCATGGCGGCGGCCAGCAAGTGGACATCCGCTCCGGCGGGAAAGGCTTGTGCCAGCACGCCACCAAAGGTGAGCAGAAACACCATTTGCACGGCCATCACCCCGAATGCGAGGCTGGCCGCAATAAGCGTGCGACGGCGGGCCGCTTGCGGCACCCCCTCACCCACGGCATTGCCCGCGCGCACACCTGCCGCTGACCCAAAACCCAGCGCAAAGCCAAAGGTCACATTGTGCGTGGCGAAAACGATCTGAAAGGCATGGCTCGTTACATCGCCCAGCTTGGTCGAGAGCGCGATGAGCCACGAAAAGCCCGCCAACTCAAGCCCGGACGCAAGTGCGGGCACCAGCCCGAACTGCCCCATTTTGAGCGCGCCGGGAACAGCGGCAAGAAGCGTAGCCGCAGAAAGACCACGCACATTGCGCGCCGCATGGTCGGGCACATGGCGCACTGCCCAGAGCATCGCCGCCGCGCCGATCCACAATGAAATCGCCGTCGCCAGCCCCGCGCCATAAGCACCCCAAGCGGGAAAGCCGAACTGCCCTGTCGCCATTACCCAAGCCAGCACCGCGTTGACCGGCAGCGTCATCAAATTGACCACCATGACGCGCCGGGGATGGCTGATGCCCTCCAGAAAATTGCTCGCCGCGATGAGAATAAGCTGTGCTGGAAAAGCCAGCGCCATCACACGCGCCACCTCTGCCGAAATACCGATAACGGCATCGGCAACGCCCATCATCGCCAATAGCGGCTCGGCAAGAGCATAAAGCATCACGCCGCCCGCCAGCCCGATCATCGCCCCAAGCACAAGGCTTTGCCGATAGACATCGCCCGTCTTGTGCTTTTCGCCCGCGCCGTCGGCCTGCGCGGCAAACACGAGCACGCCCGACATCCAGCCAATCGCCGCCATCAGCGTGATGAACGTCACCGCGCGGCTGCCGCCAAAACCCGCCACTTCGTGCGTTCCCGTTGCCCCCACGACGACGACATCGGTCAGTTGCAGCAACGTCCAGTTGAGGCTCGCCATGACGACCGGCCATGCCAGTCGCAAGATGCGGCGCGCCTCGTTTTTCCAGTCCTGCGCCGCGTGGTCCATGTCGCTGTGCTTAGCGGCTCACCTGCCTGTGGGACACCCCCCGAAGTCTTTGAACGACATTATAGGTTAAAGCCATTGCCTGCCTCGATTCGCTCTGCTAGAGGCGCGCTCCTGTCCATTGCCGGGGAGCATCGCTCCTTAGCAAAATCGGCGTAAAAGTGCGGTCGTGGCGGAATTGGTAGACGCGCAACGTTGAGGTCGTTGTGGGCGAAAGCCCGTGGAAGTTCGAGTCTTCTCGACCGCACCATTTACCGGACAGAATTTAAAAGCGGCCCCGTTGCTTCAGGCACGGGGCCGTTTTTATATTCCCCAGCCAGCCCTTTCCCACCACGCGCACCGCCTATGGCACAGACGCCGTGCGCAGATCGTTCAGGTCTGCCATGGTGGTTCCCAGATGAAAGCTTGGGGTTTTGCCATCGACACGAATGTCGCCCGCCAGCCCGGCATGGAGGCGCGCGGCATCTGCTGAGGCTTTGGCGATGCGCACCTTATATTGGCCATAGGGAACGCGCTCGAAGAGGAAATAGCCGTCAAAGTCACTGCGCGTCCGTGCGATCACCGTGCCGCGCGCGTCGACCAGTTCCAGATCAACGCCTTCCAGCGTCGCGCTGCCAGCTTTTACCAGCGTGCCATCCACCTCACCCGCGCCTTTGAGGCCCAGTTCTACCATAGCGACCACGCCGGGACGCGGCGTGACGACGACGCCGGGACCGGCGGGCGAAACCATCGGATCAGGCAACGAGCTGGCGTCCACACCGATCAGGACGGGGCGGAAGGCCTCCAGGCCATCAACCACAACTTCGCCATTGGCGTCGGTAAGAATGTCAATCGGCACACGCCCGGCCGCAATCTGCACATCGCTTTCAAACGGCTCGTCGGGCTGGCGCGTGCCATCGCCATTCACGTCACGATAGACGCGGGCCAGCACCTGTCCGTTGGTGGCAAGCCGGGCCGATGTCATCCGCACACCACCCTTGCGACGCGGGTCCGGCCCAAAACTAAACGAAAGGTTAAGGCCGGCCGCCAGCGAACCATCGCTCGCCGCTTCCGCCGAGGCGGAAAGCGCGACACGCTTGAACTGGCGTGAATAGCCAAGGCCGATCCGTGCGCGATCCAGCATCTGATCATAGCCAAGCTCGGTGCGCCATTGCGACGGATGGCGCGCATCGCCTGCACCAGACCATTCCGCGATCAGCCCTGCACTGCGGAAGCGGCTGTCGGGCGTCACTTCAAAACGTGCGTCGCCGCGCAACCGCAGGCGGCCCACGCGTGCGTTAAGGAGAATACCCGATTCCATCCGGCTCGCCGGATCGGGACCATAGGGTATCTTGTCCTTGCGCCAATCCACCTCGCCGGTGAGGGTATAGCGGCTGAAACTCGTCGACAGGCGCGTGCCGACCTCAAATGTATTCTGCCCGCTATTGCGCGTGGTATAGCGCAACTCGCTGTGCAGCGGCACGACCGACCGGCCAATTTTGAGGCTGTTGTCAACCGACACGCTGTGCAGCCCGCTGACCGAGCGATCAATACGGTCTGACCGGAAACCACCGCCGACATTGACCGTTTCCGCGCTTACATAAGTGCGCCCGAACTCACCCAGCATCTGGGCGGAGATAACCGTGCCGCCGCGCAAGTCAGTTGCGCCGGAAAGTTGCGCCAGCACAGGGCCAATCGCCTGACGCAGCGCCGCCTCCACAAAGTTGCGCCGCCCAACTTCCTTCACATAGAGATTATGATAGCTCGCCGAAACCGACGTTCGGGCGCTCAGCCCGCGTTCCAGCCCGAAGGAACCGCGCCACTGGCCAGAGCCAAAGCGCGGACCATTACCCAGCCCGATGAGATCTCGCCCATCCTGATTGATGCCCGCCCAATACCAGGTCTGGCGCGGCGGGATGCTGTCTGCGCCGACGGTGACGATCTTCTCTTCGCGGCGGACCTGGCCCTGCGGACCATAAAGCACAATCTCAAAGCGGTTCTGGCCATAGAGCAGTGGCACTTCGAGAAACTCATAACGGCCATCGGCACGATCTATGGCGACCAGCAGCAACTGGCCGTTGCGATAAAGCTCGGCATCCCAGCCTGCGGGAAGCTCCCCACGGAAATCGGTGCGATCAAAATTTTCGGGCCGGTCGAGCGGTCGATTGCTGACCATCACCCCGCGCCCGATGGACGATTGCGACGAAATGCCGGTGGAAAAGCCGAGCACATCGCCCACCGCCACCTGCGTCGCCTTGAGCGGCCCCAGCAGTTTGCCCTCAGGATCATAGCGATAGCCGCGCAGGCGCACCGTTTCGGGCACGCCATGGCGATTGGAGGCAAGCCGCGCATCATAGGCGACCGGCCCGGCCTCGCCGCTGGCAAAAAGCTCAAACTGCACATCGGTGCGCGTGGCGCTGCGCTTTTCACGCAAGCCGCCAAGTGCAACGACCGCATCGACCGACGGTGTCTTGATTCCGCGATAGGCAATGCGGCTTTGCGGCAGCGATTTGAGATCAAAGGTCGATACCGGGCGGATTTTCGCCGCGCGGGCGCGCCGTTCGGCAGAGAGTTCCACCGGCAATTTTGTGTCCGACTTCACGAACAAGATCGCGTTCGACAAATCGGCATTGAGCGAGACACCCAGCCATGAGGCGAAGCGCGCGCTATCCACGCACCAGCCTTCAGGCGCGTCATAAATCGTGTTGGGAGCGAGTTTCTCACCCTTGTTCACGATTTGTGCCATGCTGGAGTCACGATCAAGCGTGAAAGTGCGGCTTTCATTGAAGAACCAGCCAGTTGCGCGGCGCAACTTCTTGTCGATACGCACCGGAAGGTCGAGCGCCATCACCATATCGGCCATGTCGAGGCACACACCCTTGGGCGTCTGGTAGCCGCGCACACCTTCACCCAGGCGATATTGGCCCAAGCGCAGCTCGAACAGAACCGCATCATCGGCGTTCGGTTTCCAGACGGCATCAGCCCGCGCAAGCGCGGGCTGGCCAAGGCCGATGATCGCGGCGGCAAGCCCGACCCATCGTCTCATATCTGGAAAGGTGCGGCGCATAGGGGCGTCCGTCTGAAGTCCGGCGGCGCTTTACTTGATGACCGTCTGCGTTTCGGCGATCATGCGACCGCCCGCTTCGGGTTCTTCAAGATACTGGATGGTTGCCGGGCCAGCGAGCGCCGCAGCCGTGGCCGCATCGATGGGAAAGCTGATGTTGCGCCGCGTAACTTCTGGATAAATCGCAACACCGCGCGCTTCAAAGGCAGGCTCCGATTTCCCCGGCTTGAGCACGCGGATACGCCCAAAGGTAGAGCGCGCGCCTTCGCGTGCGAGCGACATGGCAAGTTCCACATGGTCGCCGGTGCGGACAAGGCGGGTATCGCCAATTGCCGCTGTCGCCTTCAACGCACCCTTGCGGATGATGACGGGAATTGTGACGCCGTAAATGGGCGTGAGCGCAATCGACAGACCATTATTCACCTGCTCCGTCTCGGTAACGGGGCGGGCATCAGGAATCGCGCGAAACAGCATATGCACCCGATATTCGCCATCGGGCAGATCAGCGGGCGCGCGCAGGCCGATGCGAATCGATTGCGGCTGGTTGGGCGCCAGCTCCACACGGCGCGGCGCATAGGTAATCATGTTGAGCGCCTGCGCTTCAGCGGGCGTGGCATTTTCCGGCGTGATCTCGTCCAGATTGCCTTGCGCATCCATGCGGCGCAACTCAAGCGAAACGCGGTAGGTGGCAGGCACGCTATCGATATTGTTGAGAATGACTTCGGTGCCGCGCGCGCCATCAAGCACGACGCGCGTCGGCGCCACCAGCAGATCGCCCGCAGCGCGCGCGCCGCCAGACCATGCCGAAGCCGCCAGACCCATCAAAATCGCAAATTTCGACAAACGCATTATTACCCCCGGACTATCCAGACCCGGCCGCACAGATGCGGCCTTATGGATAGGACTAGCGCCATTATGGTTTAATCTTTGCTAACCACGGCGACGCTTTCGCCTCGCCCCAACGAAAAAGGCCCGCGAACAGCGTCCGCGGGCCTTGTCGTCAGTTATCCCGTGAAGGATTACTGATAGTTGACGGTCACCGTGAAGGTGCCGGCATAAGCGCCTGCGACCTGCGTGGCACCGACGTTGAGCGAGCCGCCAACGCGGAAGCTGTCGCTGCCCGCCAGAACCAGCGACGACGCACTCGAAGCGATCGTCGCCGTCATGTTGTTGCCGCTGCCGTCCGTAAGCGTCACCGAACCGGGGTGCGAGATGCCGACAGTCATGCCGGTCGCGCCCGAAACGTTGAAGTTGGCAGCCGTCGTCGCGCCGGTGCAGACCAGCGTCGTGGCGCAAGTGCGCGCGCCAGCGGTCGAAACGGCAACGCTGCCGCCGCCGGTGCCGATGGCAACCGTGCCGAACTGGAGATCCGACGTGTTGGTCACAGCAACCTGCGTCAGGATCGTGGCGCGTGCCGTGCCGTCAGCGGTCGCTGCCTGCGCCGCACCCGAAGCCAGGCCAAGTGCCAGAACCGAACCGGCCACAGCGGCCTTCATCATACGAATGTTCATGTGTGTTCCCCTTTAGAATCACGCTTCTTCCCGAGTGAAAACTTGCCCCACTCCGGGGACCATTTGCGCCGAAATGGTTTTATTATGCCCTTAGGTGCGTGGTTAACACGCAGGAAAGGATCGACGGGTGCGTGCTATTCGTAATCCGCACTGATGGGGAAATTGCCGCGGAAATTACCACTTTCCGAGCCTTTGAGGACAAGCCGTCCACCAAAGGAAAAGACAAGCCGTCCTTCAGCATCAAGCACGGGGTGGGCTGACAGATCGGATCGAAAATCCACCACTTCGGCATTTTCTCCCGTTGCAGAGCGCAGTTGCACGCGCACCGGCAGCTCGATTCGCACCCGCGCATAGGGCGTGCCGGTGACAATCGCGGTGCCGCGCAGCGCCATTCCGCCAAGGTCTGTCAGCGTGCCGCCCACCCGGCGCGATCCCGTGTGCGCGTCGATCTCGACCGCGCCGCCGGTATCGCCTTGCGCGATTCGCCCCATATCGAGGGCGGTTTCAATCGAGATGGTCAGCGGAACACGCGTGCGCCCGCCTTCTGAAAGGCGCGTCTGCTCTGGCGCGCACAGGCGGCACGGCTCCGCGCCCAGCGGCGCTGCTGCGAACACGCAAGTTGCGAGCAAGAGACTGATCCGCATCATGAAAACATCCATAATGACCAAGCTTCAAGAAACTGCTAACCAGCTTTTTCAAGCGCCGCCAGAGTAAGGCGGCGCAACGAAAGGCCAGCGTGCGCGAGGTCACCCCCCGAATCGGCGCCATCGCAACCGCCCACCCCCCGCATGACATCCACGCGGCGTTCACCCACTGGGCTGAAAGCAGAATTGCCGACCCGCGCGGGCGCGCCGTATTCCAGCGCATGGCCATGCGGTCCGGCATTGCGCATCGCTACGCCGTGCTGCCGCCAACGCCAGAGGGGGGATCGCCCATTTCTCCCGGCGGCTTTTATGCGGGCGAAGCCCCCTCCACATCCGCACGGATGGCGCTTTATGCCCACCACGCGCCTGCGCTGGCGCTTGAGGCCATTGCCAGACTGAAGCTCGACCCGGCCTGCATCACGCATATCGTGCTCGCCAGTTGCACCGGCTTTGTCGCGCCGGGGGTTGATCAGATCATCGCGGCCGAGCTTGGGCTGGCGCCCTCCGTAGAGCGGCTGCTGGTGGGCTTTATGGGCTGTTATGCTGCAATTTCGGCGCTGCGCAGCGCCTATCATATCATCCGGTCACGGCCCGATGCGAAGGTGCTTGTCGTTACGGTAGAACTTTCGTCGCTCCATCTGAGCGAGACGGACGAGATAGAGCCGCTGCTGGCGATGCTGCAATTCGGCGATGGCGCAGCCGCCGCGTTCGTTTCAGGCGAGGGCGCAGGGCTTGGCCTGTCAGACCCCTTTGCAACGACGCTGCCCAACAGCGCCGATCTCATCCGCTGGGACATTGGCGATACCGGCTTTGTGATGCACTTGTCGGGCGCAGTGCCAACGCGGATTGCCGCGGCGCTGCAAGATGCCGACTTTGCCCGCACCCTGTGCGGCGACGCCCCGGTGGACGGCTGGGCGGTCCATGCCGGGGGCCGATCCATCCTTGATGCCGTGGAACACGGACTCAAACTCGCGCCAGACAGCCTGGCGGATTCGCGCGCCGTGCTCAACGCGTGCGGCAATATGTCATCTGCCACGCTCATGTTCGTGCTGGCGCGCATTTTCGGGCGGCACATTCAGAATGGCGTGGCGCTCGCCTTTGGGCCGGGGCTGGCGGCCGAGGGCCTGCGTTTCCGGTCGGTGGACTGACGATGCTCCGCACGCGCGCCATCGCTGAAGAACAGATGGACGCGCCAGACCTTGCGCCAGACATTTATGCGCGCGTGCTCAATGATCTGGCGCGCGTCAACGACGTTACCATGGCACGGCGGCCAACGCTGGAATTTCTGGAGCGGTTGCCGCGCAGCGATGCGCCTTTGCGTGTTCTGGATGTCGGCTTTGGCGATGGCGATATGCTGCGCGCCATCGCCCGCTGGGCCGCAAAGCGCAGCCTTGCGGTGGACCTTGCCGGCATTGATCTCAACCCGCGCAGCGCCGCCATAGCACAAGCCAAGACGCCCATTAATGCCTCCATTGAGTATCGCACGGGCGATTATGCGACACTTGCGGGTGAAAGCTGGGATGTCGTGATTTCAAGCCTCGTCGCGCACCATATGACGACCGCCCAGCTGCTCGTCTTTTTGCGGTTCATGGACAAGGAAGCCGGGCGCGGCTGGTTCATCAATGATCTTCACCGCCACGGTTTTGCCTGGGCAGGCTATCCGCTCCTCGCACGACTGGCGGGCTGGCATCGCATCGTGCGCGAAGACGGGCAGCTTTCCATTGCGCGGAGCTATCGTCCTGCCGAATGGCCACCCTTGCTGGCACAGGCGGGCGTTTCCAGTGCGCGCGTCCGCCGCGTCTTTCCCTTCCGGCTATGCGTCGAAAAGATCCGCTGATTATCGGCGCGGGGCCGGCGGGGTCCGCTGCCGCCATCACGCTTGCGCTGGGCGGCGCAAAGCCGCTGCTGCTCGACCGCGCAACCGAAACCGGCGACGCCTTGTGCGGCGGGTTTCTCAGCTGGGAAACGCTGCGGGCACTCGATGCGCTGGGCGTGGCGATCAGGGGCCACCCGATTACTCATCTCCATGTCTTTGCCGGGGATCGCATCGCCCACACCGCTCTGCCGGAAACGGCCATGGGCCTTTCGCGCCGCGCGCTTGACACGGCCCTGCTTAATCGCGCGCGCGCGCTCGGCGCAGGGCTGGAGCGCGGCACCATGGTCCGGTCGCTTGAGGAGGTCAGATGCCGGAGTGACGCGCTTTTTCTGGCCACCGGCAAGCATGACATTATCGGCAGTGTGCGCCCGCGCGTGCAGGCAGACCCCACCATTGGCCTGCGCGTGCGGCTGCCCGCTTCGCCTGCGCTCACCCGCGAGATTGGCAACGCGATTGAGCTTCATCTGTTCAACCGGGGCTATGCCGGTGTTGACCTTCAGGAAGATGGCAGCGCCAATATCTGCCTTGCCGTGCGCAAATCGCTGCTCGCCGAAGCGGATCGCAACCCGCACCAGCTTCTCCAAAGGCTCGGCCACGTCTCACCCCGCTTCGGTGCCCGGCTCGAAGGGCTGAGCGACACCACGAAGATCGATGCGATTGCCGCCATCCCTTATGGCTGGCGGGTTTTGAAAGGCCAGCACGGGCTGTTCCGGCTGGGCGATCAATGCGCCGTCATCCCCTCGCTTGCGGGCGAAGGCATTGGCATTGCGCTGGCGAGCGGCAGCAGTGCGGCACGCGCCTTTCTGGATGCCGGGGGCGACGCGGCATCTCGATGGCAGCAGCAATTTTCGCGCCAGAGCGCCCGCCCGCTCACCCTCGCCTCTGCCCTGTGGCGGATGGGAGAAATTCCATCCATGGCCGCCGCAGCGACGCTCGCCTTGCGGTTGCTTCCCGGCCTTGCGACGCTTGTGGCCCGCGCAACGCGCATCACCACTTGATGGATGCGCACGACCCCGCCAGACTGCGCTCATGGAAAAGCTTCTTTTGACCGATGATGAATGGCGCACACGCCTGACGCCCACCCAATATCATGTGCTGCGTGAAGCAGGCACCGAGCGGGCCTTTTCAGGGGCGCTCAATCAAAACAAGGCCGACGGCGTTTATCGCTGCGCCGGGTGCGGGGCGGATTTGTTCGTGTCCGACACCAAATATGACTCCGGTTCCGGCTGGCCGAGCTTTTATGCCCCTCTCTCACCCGACGCTGTGACGATGATCGAGGATCGCAGCCACGGCATGGTCCGCATCGAGGTGCGCTGCGGGCGGTGCGACGGACATTTGGGCCATGTCTTTTCCGATGGGCCGCAGCCTACGGGCCTGCGCTTTTGCATGAACAGCGTCAGCCTGGACTTTGAAGCGGACGAACTTTGAAGCGGGCGGCGCGCGCGACTGAGCGCCTTGCCGCGCAGATCGGCAGGGCCTAAGAAGACGGCCACATGGCTCGCAAGCGTTCCCGCCCCTCATCCGCCCCTGAAAAGCGCAGCATCTGGCGTCGCATTGTCCGTTGGGGGCTGGGCGCGGGTGCGCTCGTGCTCTTCGGTCTCATGTGCGCGGTGGGCTTTGCCTATTCATCGCTCCCGCAATTTGGCGAACTGCGCACGCGTGAAACACTGGGGCAAGTCATCCGTGTGCGCTCTGCCGATGGGCAGATCATCCTCTCGCTGGGGCCGATTTATGGCGAGTGGATCGGCTATCGCGACATTCCCAGGGTGATGGTCGATGCGATGGTGTCGGTGGAAGACCGGCGCTTCCGTATGCACCCCGGCGTCGATCCCATTGGCCTTGCCCGCGCCGTGCAGGTGCGCATCACGCGGGGCCATTGGGCGCAGGGCGGCTCGACAATCACGCAGCAGCTCGCGCGCAACCTCTTCCTCACCAACACGCGCACCTTTGGCCGCAAGGGGCGCGAGCTGGTGCTCGCGCTGGCGATGGAAGCCAAATATTCCAAGGACGAGATTCTCGAACTCTATTTGAACCGCGTTTATTTCGGCGGTGGCGCTTATGGCATTGATGCCGCCTCGCGCCGCTTTTTCGATCATCCCGCACAGCAGCTGAGCCTCGCGGAATCCGCGATTATTGCGGGTCTGGTGAAGGCACCTTCCAATTATTCCCCCACGGCTGACGCGCAGGCCGCGCTTGGCCGCGCCAAGGTGGTTCTTGACGTCATGGCGGATGCCGGGGCGATCACGCCTGCACAGGCCGCCGCCGCACAACCCGCGCAGGTCAAGCTTGCCGCCCAGCCGCAGCAGAACAGTGTGCGCTACTTCACCGACTGGGCCTTGCCGCAGCTTGATGGGCTGATCGAGGAAACATCCGCCCCCATAGATGTATGGACGACGCTTGACGTGGGGATGCAGAACGCAGGCGAACAGGCGATCCGCGCCTATTCACCACAGGGCGCACAAGGTGCGCTGGTCGCGCTGGACCGCGATGGAGCTGTGCGCGCCATGGTGGGCGGGCGCGATTATGTGACGTCGATCTACAATCGCGCGACGCAGGCCGTCCGCCAGCCCGGCTCTTCCTTCAAGCTCTTCGTCTATATGGCGGCGCTTGAAGCGGGGATGACGCCGGACACCAAGATGATCGACCAGCCCGTCGATATTGGCGGCTGGAGCCCGCGCAACAGCAGCGGCAAGAATCTGGGTGAAATGACGCTGCGCACCGCCTTCACCTATTCCGTCAACACCATCGCCGCGCAGATCGGGCAGGAAGTCGGCACGTCCGCCATTGCCAGCATCGCGCGTCGGCTGGGGCTGACAACGCCGATCAACACCCAGCCATCCATGGTGCTGGGCACCTCTGACGTGCGGCTGATTGATATGACGCGCGCCTTTGCCGCCGTGTCCGCCAAGGGCAAGTCTGTAACGCCCTATGGCATCGTCCGCGTGACGACCGCCAATGGCGAGACGCTCTATCAGCGGCCCAAACAGCCCGATCTCCAGATCATCGACCCCTGGGTTGCGGCCGGCATGACAGACATGATGCAAACTGCGGTGAGCGCAGGCACAGGCCGCGCCGCGCAGATCGGCCGGCCGGTTGCGGGCAAGACGGGCACGACAAGCTCCAATAAGGATGGCTGGTTCCTCGGCTTTTCCAGCGGCATCACCACCGGCGTGTGGATGGGCCGCGACGATGCCCGCCCGGTCCGCGATTTGCAGGGCGGTCGGGCGCCCGCCAGCGCCTTTGCCGCCTTCATGCAAGTCGCCGTCGCCAAGCGCCCGGTTGAAAAGTTCGAGACAGATGTGACGCTGCCTGAATGGATGCTCGAAAACGACGAGGAGGCCTATCTGGGCGACACGACGACCAGCGCGCCCGCGCCGCTCGTCGATGAGAATGGCCAGCCCGTTTCCGAAGCCGACAGCGCCGATCAATATGATCCCGGCGCAGAGGATGCCGAGTATAAGCGCATCCTTGAAGAAGCGACGCGCAAGGATGCGCCCGCCCGTACATCATCCCAGCGTCCCGATCAGGCCTCGCGCCCGAACCAGTGAAGCCGCGTGCCATGTGCGCGCAGCCAGGCGCGCGCAGGCTTGGGATCGGCCTGATGAAGTTCCGCCACAAGCCGATGAAAGGCGCGGCTATGATCCATATGGATGCGGTGCGCCACCTCATGCGCCACCGTGGCCCGCCGGACGTGCGACGGCGCAAGAATAAGCCGCCAGCTATAGCGAATATCGCCCGTGCTTGAGCAGCTCCCCCAGCGCGCGCGCGGATCACCCGTGGCAACGCTGTTGATGGATATATCCCGGCGGGCGGCAATCTCGCGGGTTTCGGCATCGAGCAATGCCTGCGCCTCGGCGCGCATCCAGCGCAGCAGTCTTGACGTCATAGCGTCAGCCGGACCGCCCAAAATCAGCCGATTTCCGTCAATTGCGGGCTTGCGCGGGTGCACCTCGGCCCAATCGAGCAGATAATTCTCGCCCGCAAAGGGCACCGTCATGCCCGGCGTGATTGGCCATGGCTCTGGCATCCGCGCGCGCTGCCGCTCGATCCAGCCGCGATGCGCTTCGGCCCATTCCAGCGCGGGGGCAAGAGCGGCCGCGCGCGGCAGGACAAGGCGGACAGCGCCGCTGCGCGGATCGACCGAAAGCTTCATGCGCCGGGCCGCCGCCTTGCGGACGATTTCCAGTCCTTCAATCATTGGCCCCTCGATCATCGGCGTCCGATCATTCGCCTTCGCCCGGCCAGCCTTCAACGATATGATTTTCAAGCTCGCCCGCATCGACTTCGGAAATCGTCCAGCCGCGCGTGGACATTCCGCGCCGGTGGATTTCCTCGTCATCGCCACAAACGAGATAGTGCCAGTCAGGCAGCGGCTTGCCTTGCGCACGCAGCACATAAGCGCAGGTCGGCGGCAGCCAGTCCAGCTTATCGAGCTTGGCCAATGTCAGGCGGATGCAATCGGGCACTTGCGCAAAACGGTTGCGATAGTCCGAACAGCGCCCGGCGCGTCGATCCAGCAGGCGGCAGGCGACGTTGGTCGGGTAAATCTCGCCTGTTTCATCGTCTTCCAGCTTGTGCAGGCAGCATTTGCCGCAGCCATCGCACAGCGACTCCCACTGCGCCCGGTCAAGCGCCTCAAGCGGCGCATCTTCCCAATAGCGGCCAGACATTGCGCCCGCCCTAGCGCACCCAGCGGCCAAGCTCTGCGGCAATCTCGCCCGGCTTGGCGGTTTGCGGCATGATGGCAATCGGCTCTCCCTTGGGGCCATAAAGCACGATCATGCGCGCATGGTCGACCAGATAGGCCCCCTGCGCATTGGGCGGCTGGCGCATGAAGGCCACGCCATAACGCTGCGCAACCTCATCAATCTGCGCGACGCTGCCTGTCAGCCCCACCATGCGGGGGTGGAAGTTGGAAACGAACTGCTTGATGGCAGCGGGCGTATCACGCGCCGGGTCCACCGTCACAAAGATGGGCACAACCTTCGCGCCGCGCGCCGCATCAGCCTTTTCAAACGCGGCCAAGCCCTGCCCCATCAGCTGCACATCTACCGGGCAGACATCGGGGCAGAAGGTATAGCCGAAATAGACAAGGCGATATTTGCCCGCGAAATCACGGTCGGTCGTGATCTTTCCATCCTGATTGACGAGCGAGAAGGCTCCGCCCATCCGCGCGCCTTCCAGCGGCGGCGGCCCGGCATCTGCCCCCTTTCCACCACAGGCGGCGAGCGAGACGAGCATCAGGGCGGCGGCAATGGATGTGATTTTGTTCATGGCCCGGATAGCATTGCTCTGCTACGCGATGAGACGCAAGCGGCGAGTAACCGCACCTTTTGGGCGTAACGACATGAAAAAGATCCTTGCGACACTGGTCGCACCGCTCCTTCTCTTCCCGGCTGCCGCGCAGGCGCAATTTTCGGAAAGCTATAATTTCCTGAAGGCCGTGCGCGACCGCGATGGGGCCAAGGCGACCGAATTTCTCAACAAGCCGGGCACGGTGATTGTCGACACCAAAGACGTGTCGACGGGGGAAAGCGGGCTGCACATCGTTACCAAGCGCCGCGACGCGACATGGCTTGCCTTCCTGCTTGCCAAAGGGGCCAAACCCGACATCAAAGATGGTGAGGGCAATACCCCGCTCATTCTCGCCACCCAAATCGGCTTTTCCGAAGGCGCAGACCTGCTGCTGAAGCGCGGCGCGCAGGTGGATGCCACCAATTCAGGCGGGGAAACACCACTCATCATGGCCGTGCAGCAGCGCGACGTGGCGATGGTGCGGCTACTGCTTGCAGCGGGCGCCAACCCGAAGCGGACCGACCGGACCGCCGGGATGTCGGCACTTGATTACGCCACGCGCGATCCGCGCGCGGCCGTCATCCTGAAGCTGCTGCAAGAAGCCAAACCCGCCAAGGCCGCCGCCGGCCCTGTTTAAGCCGGCAGGCCCCGGCACCCCCAATTCGGGCAGCTCCGGGAGCGTGTTCGGTTTTGATGGACTCAAAACCGCGCTCCAGATGGTTTGCCTTCCGCGATTTCCGAGCCGTTCGGTGTTTCCACCTCGCTCGAAATCGCTCTAAATCCGCTCGCCCGAAAGGCGCTGGCAGATGAGATCAAGCTGATCGAGCGATGAATAATCAAGCGTGACCGAGCCGCCACGCGCGCCGTGGTTGATGTGGACCTTGAGGCCCAGAATATCGCCCAACTGGCGCTCCAGCGCCTCAAGATCGGCATCGCGTCCGCCGCGCGCCGAGCTTCCGGCCGTCGCCTTGGTCACGCCGGGCTTGAACTTCTTGGCGAGCGCCTCGGTTTCGCGGACCGAAAGACCACGCTCGATAACTTGCTTGGCCAGCCCTTCGGGATCTTCGCACTGGAGCAGCGCGCGGGCATGGCCCATCGACAACTCACCCGAAACAAGCCAGCCATGCACCCGCACCGGCAAATTGCGGAGACGCATCAGATTGGAGATGTGGCTGCGTGACTTGCCGACGATGCGGCCAAGCTCATCCTGGCTATGGCCATATTCTTCGATCAGGCGGCGATAGGTTTCGCCTTCTTCCCATGCATTGAGCTGTTCGCGCTGGATATTCTCGACCAGCGCGATCTCAAGCGCCGTGCGATCATCAAAATGCTTAACAATTACAGGAACTTGATGGAGATGTGCGCGTTGCGCCGCGCGCCAGCGACGCTCACCGGCGACGATCTGGAATGCCCCGCCCAAATCGCGCACGACAATCGGCTGGAGGACACCCAGCGCAACGATCGACTTGGCAAGCTCATCAAGGGCTGCATCATCAAAATTGCGGCGGGGCTGGTTGGGCAGCGGAGAAAGGCTCGCCACCGGCACGATGCGCACGCCTTCCGGCACCGGAACGCCGCTCTCTGCGCTCCCGGCCACGGGCGTGGCGGTTTCCGCCTGTATTTCGCCAAGCAGGGACGAAAGACCACGACCCAGACCGGTCGGGCGCTTCTTTGGCGTGAGAACGGGATCTTCGCTCATGCGGCAACTTTCAACTGGGGCAATCTGCCAATAACTTCGCGCGCAAGCGCCATATAGGCCTCGGACCCGGAGCAACGATGATCGTAGATCAGCGCGGGCAACCCATGGCTCGGCGCTTCGGAAAGGCGTACATTGCGCGGGATGACGGTTTCAAACACCGCACTGCCCAGGCAGGCGCGCACATCATCTGCCACCTGTTCGGTCAGGCGATTGCGGCGATCATACATGGTGAGCGCAACCCCCAGGATCGAAAGGCCGGGATTGAACTTGGCACGGATGCGCTCAAACGTCTGAAGCAGCTGGCTCAGCCCTTCGAGGGCGAAAAATTCGCATTGCAGCGGCACCAGCAATGATTGCGCGGCAACAAGCGCGTTGATCGTGAGCAACCCCAGCGAGGGCGGGCAATCGATGAGGACAATATCCCATTTTCCCGGCGGCACAGCATCAAGCGCATTGCCAAGCCGTTGTGCGCGCTGCTCCACCTCGACCAGCTCGATCTCTGCCCCTGACAGGTCGACCGTCGCCGGAATCAGGTCAAGACGCGGGATTTTGGTCGCGATTGCGGCATCGACAACACCCGATTCGGCCATCAGCACATCATAGCTTGAGCTTGTGCGCTGGCTCTGCCCCACACCAAGCCCGGTTGACGCATTGCCCTGCGGATCGAGGTCAATCAGCAATACGCGCCAGCCAATTGCCGACATGGCCGTCGCCAGATTGATCGCTGTCGTCGTTTTGCCAACGCCGCCCTTCTGGTTTGCAACGGTGATGCGGATCATTTCTTTCCGACCTTCCTGACGCCAGAGCCGATGAGGATCGCAGCTTCGGCATCGGTTATGCTCTGTTTCACGTGAAACGCACCTTGCCAGTCTTGTTTCACATTTTCCAGTTCATCGCGCGCAGAACGCCCTTTTGGAAGCAACCACAACGTCTTTTGTGTGGAAAAGCTGTGGGCCAGCTTCAACAACTTGGGCAGCGGGGCAAAAGCGCGCGCGCTGATGACGGCGGCGGGCGGACAATGCAATGTTTCAACCTTGCAGCCGTGCACCTGCGCATTGTCGATGCCGAGCGCCTCGATGACGCGATTGAGAAATCCAATGCGCCCGCGGCGCTCCTCGACCATGTGAACTTCACGGTCGCAGAGCAGCGCAACGATAATCGCAGGCATCCCCGCGCCTGACCCAAGGTCAAGCCAAAGCCCCTCGCCCGCCTCCGCCGCGAGCGGCACAAGCTGCGCTGAATCGACGATATGCCGCAGCCAGAACACGTCGAAGGTCGAGCGGGCGATGAGGTTCTGGTGCGCCGATTCGGCAATCACCATCTGCCGATAGAGATCAAGCTTTTCGAGTGTTTCACGTGAAACAGCCAATTCCTGGACGAGCCAGTCTTGCGCTTCCGTCTCGGTCATGCAGCTACCCTCCGGGCCTGAACAACTATGGCGGCGAGCGCGGCGGGTGTAATTCCGCGCACGCGCTCGGCCGCCCCAAGCGTTGCGGGCCGCGCCGCCTCCAGCTTTTCAACCATCTCATTGGAAAGGCCCGGCACTGCACGGAAATCGACACCCGCCAGCCCAATCCCCTCATTCGCGCGCATCGTGCGGATTTCAGCCTCCTGCCGGGCAATATAGGGCGCGTAACGCGCATCCTCGCGCAGCTCGGCGAGAACATCCACAGGGCAATTGGCGATTGCCGGGCAAAGCGCCGCGAGTTGAGCATAGGTTGCCTCAATGAAGCGCAACCATTCAAAAAGGCTTTGGCGCGCGCCTTTCTCGCGCAATTCGATGCCGGTTTTGGCGATGTCAGCCCCTGAAACGAGCGCGTCCAGCGCCGCGCGCGCAGTTGCCCGCGCCACTTCACGTGATGCAAACCATTCCCGACGCGCCGCGCCAAGGCACCCCATGTCGCGCGCAATCGGCGTCAAACGGGTCGCGGCATTGTCTGCACGCAACCGGAGGCGATATTCGGCGCGTGCGGTGAGCATCCGATAGGGCTCTGTAATGCCTTGCAGCACAAGATCATCAATCAGCACGCCGATATAGGATGTCGCCCGATCGAGCACGAGCGGCGACTTGCCTAACGCCAGAGCAGCCGCGTTCAGCCCCGCCACCAGCCCCTGCGCCGATGCTTCTTCATAACCCGTCGTCCCGTTGATCTGCCCTGCGCAGAACACAGCGGGAAGCGCCCGAATTTCCAGCGTTGCCGCCAGCGCGCGCGGGTCGATATGGTCATATTCCACGGCATAGCCCGGCTGCACGATGCGGACATTCTCCAGCCCCGGAATCGTCCGCAGGAAAGCCTCCTGCACATCAGCGGGGAGCGAAGTTGAAATGCCGTTTGGATAGACGAGATGATCGTCCAGCCCCTCCGGCTCCAGAAACACCTGGTGCCCATCGCGGTCGCCAAAGCGATGAATCTTGTCTTCGATGGAAGGGCAATAGCGCGGCCCCTGCCCCTCGATCGCGCCCGAAAACAGGGGCGAGCGATCAAGCGCGGCGCGGATGACACCATGCGTTTCGTGCGTCGTCCGCGTGATCGCACACCAGAGTTGCGGCGCCGTGCGCGCGGGCGTCAGATCAGAAAAGGTCCAGTCGTCCGCATCCGAGAATTGAACATCGAGCTGAGCCCAATTGATCGTCCGTCCATCAAGACGCGGCGGCGTTCCGGTTTTGAGGCGACCAATTGGCAGGTCAAGCGCGCGCAACTGCCCCCCAAGCGACACCGCCGCCGCCTCGCCGACGCGCCCCCCTTCGGACTGGGCTTCGCCGCAGAACATCCGTCCGTTGAGGAAAGTTCCGGTCGCAAGCACAATCGCTTTCGCGTCGAGAATCGTGCCGTCCCCCAGCACCAGCCCATGGGCGCGACCGGCCTCGATGATGAGCGACTGCGCTTCGCCCTCGATAATCTCCAGATTATCCTGCGCATCCAGAATCGCGTGGATCGCCGCCTTGAACCGCTTTCGGTCCGCCTGGATGCGCGGCCCCTGCACCGCCGCCCCCTTGGACGCGTTGAGCATCCGGTAATGTATGGCGGCCGCATCAGCGGCCCGCGCCATGATACCATCAAAGGCATCGACCTCGCGCACAAGATGGCCCTTGCCCAGCCCGCCAATCGCGGGATTGCACGACATTGCGCCGATCATGTCACGCCGGAAGCTAACAAGCGCGGTGCGCGCGCCCATGCGCGCCGCCGCGCACGCCGCTTCGGCACCTGCATGGCCTCCGCCGATCACTATGACATCGAATGACTGATTCATGGCTCGCCGCTACGCATAGCATATCGGCGCGTCAAATGCGTTTCACGTGAAACAGCGTCTATTTACCAATGCAGAAGCCGCCAAAGAGTGCATCGAGCATCGATTCAACGCCCGACCTGCCCGTAAGCCCATCAAGCCGCGTCCGGGCAAGGCGCAGCAACTCAGCCCGCACCAGCAGGTCATCGCTGTGCACCGCCTCGTCAATCCAGCCAGCAACATCGCGGACGATCTGCCGATGCCGCAGGTTGAGCGCAAGCGCGCCGGGGTGTGGCAGCAGCGCGCGTGCCGCCGAAACGATCTGCGCGCGCAAGGCCCCCATGCCCGCGCCCGTCACCACAGAAACACCAAGCCCCGGACGCCCCGGCGCAAGATCACATCTGGCCGCAACAAGCAGCGCATCTTGCGGTATGTCGGCAGCCTCCCCCAGCCACAGAACAATATCAGCCTCGGCCATGGCCTGTTGCGAACGGGCAATACCAATCGCCTCGACGCGATCCACCGCCGCCGGCCCATCGCGCAAACCTGCCGTATCGGTCAGCAGCAGCGGAACACCATCCAGCGCGATCGGCGCTTCGATGCGATCCCGCGTGGTGCCTGCAACCTCGGTGACAATTGCGGCGTCACGGCCAATCAAGGCATTGAACAAGCTCGATTTTCCGGCATTTGGCGGCCCTGCGAGAACAACGCGGACGCCGTCCTTCAGCCGTTCTGCGGGTGGAGCCGCGAGCAGCGCCTTCATGTCCGCCAGCAGCGCCGACAGCGCCGCTGCATCATGCGCCACGTCCCCCACATCGCCTTCATCGGAAAAATCGAGCACCGCCTCGATCAGCGCCGATTCGCGCAGCAACCGCTGCTCCCAACCGGCGACAAGCTTGCCCAGCCCACCTTCGGCAAGCGCAATCGCCGACTGGCGCTGCAATTCGGTTTCAGCCGCCAGAAGATCAGCCAACCCTTCGGCCTCTGCCAGATCAATCCGGCCATTTTCAAACGCGCGGCGCGTAAACTCACCCGCTTCAGCCCCGCGACAACCAGCAAGCGCGCCAAGCGCCGCCAGCACCGCCGCCACAACCGCCCGCCCGCCGTGAAGGTGGAGTTCTGCCAGATCTTCGCCGGTGGCGCTGTTCGGCCCTGGAAACCACAGCACCAGCCCATCATCCAGCGGCGCACCTTGCCCGTCTTTCAGGCGGCGGAAAGAGGCGCGGCGCGCTGCGGGCACGCGCCCGGCAAGTGCTGCAAGTGCCACGCCTGCCTGCGGTCCGCTGATCCGCACCACGGCAATGCCCGCAGGCGGCTGCCCGCTCGACAGCGCGAAGATCGTATCCGCGTCAGACATTGGCGTAAAAAGCGCGATCAGCTCTTCTTGGTTGAGGTTGAAAGCCCTTTGACGAGATCGCGGACGAAATCCATGCCCGCCGCCCCGCCGGGCACCCAGTTCCGCACCATTGAATCGACCATGTCTGGCGTCACGCCTTTCGACATCATCTCTTTCATCTGGCCGAGATAGACCTCATGCACTTCAGTCAGATCGGGCAGGCCAACAAGCCGCCGCACTTCTTCCGGCGTGCAATCGACCTCAATGTTGAACTTCATGGCGGCACCTCTCTTGAGCGGCATTGAAAATCGGACCATCTGTGCGCCATGCGCCGTCCGACCGCAACAGCCAGATTTGAGTGCCCGCTGGGCGTCATTTCGCTCATGGCGGATGATGCCCAGCTGCTGGGTGTGCGGATTTCACAGGCAAAGCATGGCGCCCCGCATGAAATCACGACGACCCATCCGATTTTGTCAATGGCACTTATTCAGCTTTCCCAATGGTTTGCAGGAGAACTGACCGGATTTGATCTTCCCCTCGCACCTTCGGGATCGGCAGAGGGAGAGGCGCTGCGCACGGGCATCGCCAGCATCCCTTATGGCGAAACGATGACCTATGGTGCGCTCGCCATGCAGACCGGATCGGCCGCCCGCGCGGTCGGGCAGGCGTGCAAGACCAACCCCTTTCCGCTCATAATTCCGTGTCACCGTGTCGTCTCGACCGCCGGGCCGGAATATTATTCAGCGGGAGACGGCCCACGCACCAAGACATGGCTGCTCGATTTCGAGTATAACCACCTGCCCCCGGAAAAAAGGACAAGACTGATATGAGCATGACCCGCATCGGCGAGATGAACGCCTATGTCGCCGCCCCCGCCGGCACCCCCAAGGCCGCGATCATCGTGATCCCGGAAATTTTCGGGCTGAACCCCGGCATCCGCCAGAAGTGCGACACATGGGCCGCCAAGGGCTATCTCGCCGTCGCCATCGACATCTTCTGGCGGTTTGCGCCGGGCGTGGAACTCAATCCCGACATCGAGGCCGAATTGAACGAAGCCTTTGGCTATTTCCAGAAATATGACGCCAATGACGGCGTGCTCGACATCGAGACGACCATCAAGGCCGTCCGCGTGGGCCTTGCGGGCCATGCGCCGGTTGAAAAAATCGGCTGTGTCGGCTTCTGCCTTGGCGGAAGGCTCGCCTATATGGCGGCGACGCGCACCGACATTGATTGCTCGGTCGGCTATTATGGCGTGATGATCGATACGATGCTCAACGAATCGCACGCGATCGCCAATCCGTTGATGCTCCACATTCCGACGGCCGACCATCTGGTCGGCCCCGAAGCGCAGGCGGCCATTCATGCCGGGCTGGAGAACAATCGCCATGTCACGCTGCACGATTATGAAGGGCTGGACCATGGCTTTGCCGCGGAAATGGGCAATCGCCGCAACGAAGACGGCGCACAGCTCGCCGACGGGCGGACCGCTGAATTCTTCAAGGCGCAT